>CAZGPJ010000081.1:0-1673 GCA_964527485.1 uncultured Candidatus Saccharibacteria bacterium | reverse complement strand
CCTCTCGAGATCGGCCCGAGAAATGAAAAAACCGCAGTCACATGACTACGGATTTTTCATGGCTCCCGGGGCCGGACTCGAACCGGCAACCTATGCGTTAACAGCGCACCGCTCTACCATTGAGCTACCCGGGATTAACTATCTTCGGACTGCTGAATTATACCGAACCCTGGCCGTTACGGCAAACTCGTATCAGCGCAATACAAAACCGGCAAAGCTACCCACGACAACGACCATCATGCCCGTGAGGACAATTTCTTTGAGGTTTTGCTTGGCTTGCACCTTGAGGAATATGCCCTGAATCAATCCGGCCAGAGATAGGGTGGCAACGCTCATAGTAACCGCAGCGAGGGCGATGCTCAGTCGGTCCTGCAGGAAGAATAGCGGCAGGATAGCCATACTACTATCGACGATATGTGACTTAAACTGAGTGATGGCATTGATGAGCGGTCGCTAGAACGTGCTATCGTTCTGGTTGTCGATTTCTAGGCTGGTTCGTAGGCTGACGTAGCGGTTCACAGCCGAGTTGAAAGCTTGCACAGACAGGGCGACGTATGCGGCGACTGTTACGACATCAATACTTTCTCCGGATATAAGCAAACCGAGGATAATCGCTGTAGTCGTCGCCACGCCGGCTTCAAGGCCACTGAAGGTGGACAGAAACAAGTTTCTCTCAAATGGGAGCTTGGCTTTTTTGTGGAAATAAGGCGACATTAGGAACTATGATACCAGATTCTCATCTGATGCCATGAGCCAGTCTCGCATGCTCGGCGTGTATGCTCGTGGGTTCTTCTGGGCATCGTTGAGGAGTTTCTGTTTTGGTAGCCACTTAGCTTGTGTAACTTCATGTGCTTCAAGGCGAAGTTCTTTTAGGCTGAGGTCTGTTCGGCCTATGAACCAGTAACAAAAAACCAGTTCTAAATCCGGAGAATCAGTGATCTCAGTTTTCGCACAGTAGGTCAACGGTGCTGAAGTAATACCCAGCTCTTCTTCGAGTTCCCGGTAAGCACACTGCTGAGCCGACTCCCCTTTTATAATGCCGCCGGCGGCAGCTGGCCCCCAAAGGCCGGGATGAACGCGCTTTGTCGGAGATCGTTGCGCTATGAGTACTTCTCCGTTGTTGTTCTCTAGCCAGATGGCAACTATGCGGCTTCGGTCACGTGGCGTGAGGTCTGCTCGATTTTTGTAACCGATAAGAACGTCATACTCGTCAACCAATGGCGCTTGTTCAGGCTTTTTCATGGCTGCATCATGCGGCGTGCTTCTCGGTCTTGCGTGCGTCGTTTTATGGTTTCGCGTTTATCGTGTTGTTTTTTGCCCTTACCGATGGCTATTTTTACCTTTACGTAACGACCGTTGGTAAGGATTTCCAAGGGGACAATAGTTCTTCCCTGCTGCTTGGCAGCAATGAGGGCATCAATCTCGCGCCGTTTAGCCAGTAACTTGCGTGCCCGCGTTTGCTCTGATTCATCAATATGGATGCTGCTATCACCTGTCACGGTAGCGTTTATGAGCCACAACTCGTTATCTTTTACGGTGACATAGGCTCCACGCAGTTGACCGTGCCCTCGGCGCAACGACTTGGTCTCTGCACCAGTTAAGGCAATACCAACAATTAGACTATCTTCAATAGAGTAGTCAAAGCGGGCCCTGCGGTTGGTGATTGACCGCTT
>CAZGPJ010000080.1:0-1899 GCA_964527485.1 uncultured Candidatus Saccharibacteria bacterium | reverse complement strand
GAATTTACCGGCTGTATGTTCGATATAGACACTCAAAAAGCGCTCGACTGAACCCAGCAAGGCTTTATGAATCATAACTGGACGATGAACTTCGCCATCATCGCCAATATACTCTAGGTTAAATCTTTCAGGTTGAACAAAGTCTAACTGTTCTGTAGCGCACTGCCAGCCCCTACCAAGACCATCCCGTGCGATAATGTCTATCTTCGGGCCATAGAAAGCGGCCTCACCCTCTTGTACGACATAGTCGAGCTTTAGTTCATCGGCTACCTCTATTAATGTCTTCTGGGCACGCTCCCAAAGATTAGAATCGCCCAAGTATTTATCACTATCATCACGGAATGAAAGCTCCGCATGCCACTCCATCTGCAATACTTTATACATGTCTCGAATCATTGTCATGATGGCACGCATCTCGTCCTTTACTTGATCTTCTCGGCAAAATACGTGTCCGTCGTCCATTGATATGGCACGCACGCGCGAGAGGCCGTGCAGCTCACCGTGTTTTTCATCACGATACGTGGTTGCATTCTCCATATATCGGACAGGAAGATCCCTGTAGCTACGTGGTGAACTGTTGTATATCTGGATGTGGTGAGGACAATTCATCGGCTTCATCATGAAATCATCCGAAGACTCTATACTGCTCACGTCGAATCGTTCTGGATATTTTTCGTAATGGCCAGACACTTTATATAGTTCAGTGCGTGTCATATGGGGCGTCCAAACGCGCTGGTATCCTGCGCCCTCTTGCAGTTGCTGCGAGAAAACTTCAAGCTGACTTCTCAAAACAGTTCCCCTTGGGGTAAACAGCGGCAGGCCGGGACCGACTAAGTCAGAGGCTACGAATAGATCGAGTTCTTTGCCGAGCTTGCGGTGGTCACGCTTCTTTGCCTCTTCGAGCATTAATAAATGCTTGCGCAGCTCTTTCTCGGTCGCGAAGGCGACGCCATACAGGCGTTGCATCTGTGGCTTGGTTTCGTCACCGCGCCAATACGCTCCAGCAACCCGCATGAGCTTAAACGCCCCGACTTTATCTGTAGACTCAACGTGAGGACCGCGACATAAGTCTAAGAAGTCGCCGTTTTGATAAAAAGAAACTGATCCAACCTCGGCTTTAGCAGCTGAGGCGCCAGTAATGCCGGCGGGAAGATCGAGCCCCATCATGGCACCATCAAGCTCTTTGGCTAGGGTCGTGCCTTGTCTTTTCAAGTCGTACAACAGTTCTAGTTTGTATGGCTGGTCTGATTCTTTGGCCCAGGTAATCGCCTCGTCGATAGATTTCTCGGAACGCTCGAAGGGTTGGGCTTGTTTTATTATCTGGCTCATTTTTTTCTCTATACGTGCAAAATCCTCGTCAGATATATGAATATCACCTAGATCAATATCGTAATAAAAGCCGTTCTCGACAACTGGGCCAACTCCAAACTTTACTGCTGGCCAGATGTCCTGAATTGCTGCCGCCATAATATGAGCGAGTGAATGTCGCATGGCATAAAGTGAATCGTCTGTTTTTTGTGGCATAACTATCTCTACCTCGTGTCTCGGGTTATCTCTGAGTGCAGTATACCATGACAGATTGGCCAGAAACTGGCCTGAAATCAAAAAATCGACTACTCTCGCAAAGATAGTCGATTCTTCTGCTAAAACACCTCTTAAAACTTCACCGTACTTACGATAATAGCATGCTAGCGTGATAATACTAGTACTTACGTATTGTTATAATTAACACAGTCCTGTGCACAAGCTGGCCCCACTGCTGTAGTTAAAGCATCGCACCCTTGTAGATCTTGGTTCACATAAACCAGGTGGACGGCTGCTGTCATTATGCAAAAGACTGGGGGCAGTATGGTGGGCGGTATAGGCTATCGTCTAAGCCTCTTCCGTTTGGTCATGCTC
>CAZGPJ010000079.1:0-2023 GCA_964527485.1 uncultured Candidatus Saccharibacteria bacterium | reverse complement strand
ATAGTGGTGCTCAAGCAAATGAGGCGGTATACCACGCCTGGTTACAGCCGGGAGACACAGTGTTGGCTATGGACTTGGGTCACGGTGGTCACTTGACACATGGTCATCCGGTGACAGTTCTTGCAAAGCAATATAATTTTGTCCGTTACGGCATGAAAGACATCGAAACTGGTGAAATGGACTACGACCAACTTTATGCACTCGCCAAGAAACATAAGCCCAAGATAATTCTGGCTGGATTTAGCGCCTATCCGCGGGAGCTTGATTATCAGAAATTTTCAGAGATTGGCGATGAGGTTGGCGCAGTTTTGATGGCCGATATGGCGCACATTGCTGGGCTGATTGCTGGCAAGGTGCTGGCGAATCCGTTTGATCATGGGTTTCACGTTATGACGACAACAACGCACAAGACACTGCGTGGTCCACGGGGAGGCATGATTCTCAGTCAGGGCACAGTGAGCAACCCGCTCAAAAAGCCTGAGCCGACAATTGACAACCTACCAACGACTATTGACAGAACTGTATTCCCCGGAGTACAAGGTGGTCCACAGATGCACGCTGTTGCCGGAAAGGCCGTGGCTTTTTATGAGGCACTGCAAGAAGAGTTCCGCGCCTACGCAAAACAGGTTGTCGTCAATGCGAAACGTCTTTCCGGGGAACTAAACAGTCGAGGTTTTCGCATGGTTACTGGCGGCACCGACAACCATTTAATTTTGATTAACGTCAAGCAATCCTTCGATATTGACGGCAATGAGGCTGAAGCTGCTCTGGAGAAAATTGGTCTGATTATGAATAAAAATGCAGTTCCTGATGACCCCCTGCCGCCGTTCCGGCCAAGTGGCTTACGCCTCGGCACGCCAGCCATTACCAGTCGTGGCATGGTGGCAGACGATATGCCACAGATTGCTGATTTAATAACGTCAGCTATTGATCACCGCCGAGACGACAAAAAACTTTCGCTGCTTCGCTCGCACGTTCATGAGCTAAGCAATCGCTACCCACTACCGTCGAGCCAATAGTCCGAATCTCCCAGCACAAGGCTGGTAATAAATAGTGGTATATCGGCACGGGCGTGCGCAAAGTACTCATCAACGATCATTGAATACACGTCTTCGCTTATATCCTCATCCGTCAGCTCCAGCTCTTGCATGGCTTCATGCTCTTCTGTGATGAGATATTCTTCCAGAAAATCATCAAGCGAGCCGATGCTGCCCTTCGACGCTTCAGCACCAAGTGCTTCTGCGCAAGATAGTCTTCGCAAATCATCATCGTTTAACAGAAGGGGGTGAACCTCACGTAGCCTGTACTCCATAGGCAGGTCATTGTCGCTCACGATAATTTTATACACTGCGTCATCAATAGCCTCTAGAAGCTCTTCTGAGTCTCTGGAAAGGATTTGTGCGTGGGTTCGAAAAGAGGCAAAGTCATCTGTCACACCTGGAAAGATCTCTCCCATACGATATATCTGCTGACTTTGCTTTCGGGCACATCGATCGACGCGAGCATAGCAGTCCAGTAGGGTCTCTCCGTCCTCAGTCGCGACATATTGCAGCAATTCGTAGCTGTTCTCTGGTGACATGAATGACAGTGTATCAGGAGGGGGTGCTGTTAGGCACAAGCTTTATGGCAATATTTCTGGCTCCTGCTCTAGCTCGACGTTGAAGGTTTGCTTCACGGCGCCAGCAATTTTGTCACGGAAGGCAAAGACCTGTGCAGCGCTGGTTGCGTTTTCATTGACGAAGACGAGTGGTTGCGTTGGCCAAGTAGCCATGCCTGTTTCTTGATCTCGCGTACCTTTAAAGCCAGCGTTTTCGATAAGCCACGCTGCCGAGAGCTTTACTTGATACTCGTCAATATCCCAATAGGCGATATTAGGGAAGTCAGATCGCAGCTGCACCAGCTGGGAGCGCTGGATATAGGGGTTCTTAAAGAATGATCCTACGTTGTGCACACGCTCAGGGTCAGGTAACTTCGACTGCCGAATGGCAATCACGGCTTGACGAATATTCTTGGCGCTGTAATC
>CAZGPJ010000078.1:0-2031 GCA_964527485.1 uncultured Candidatus Saccharibacteria bacterium | reverse complement strand
TTTTTCTCAAGTATGTTTTCTAAAAATTTTATTTTCTTCCGCTGCAGTTATTTAAAAATGATACAAGAGTGAAAAAAAATCAGATCTCCGGACCGGAATAATAAACATTTTTTCTGTATTCATGCGTCTAGTGTAGCGCATAATGCACCTGCATGTCTGTTACAATCAGGTTTAGCTATGCACGTAACCGACGCTGAATTTGAAAAACTTATTAGTGAGTCTATGGATGAGCTGCCAGAAGAGTATATAACTGGCTTGGATAATGTGGCGATTACGTTTGAGGATGAACCCAACCCCGCTCAGCGCCAAAAATTGAAACTGCGCTGCCACCAAACACTGTTTGGGTTGTTTGAGGGTGTGCCGAAAACCGAGCGCGGAGCTGGCTATGCTATGGTTCTGCCTGATAAAATAACTCTTTTCAAGAAGCCGATGGAACACTATGCTCACGATATGATCCAGCTAAAGGAGCAAGTAAAAAACACGCTCTGGCATGAAATCGCTCATCACTACGGACTCAATCACACCCGTATTCATGAGTTAGAGGCAAAGATGCACGCCTTCCGTCGCGACCGCGGCTGATTGAAGGCGGTTGTGCCAACACGTATACTATAAGTTAGATAACCAACCAAAAGGAGGGTAGAGACCATGTCAAAGCAACTTATAGGAATTATCATCGCCATACTCTTGGTAGCGGGCGGAGCTTTTGCGTACTTTGCCGTGAATGATTCTGGTGAGGAATCAGCAAGCCAAGACAGTCAAGATACGAGCAGTGAAATAGCCGAAGAAGACAATGGCGCGACACCATTTGACCCCGTGAGCCTTGAGAACAGCTCTTACATCGCAACTGTATCTGGTGAAGATGAGTCCGGCCCCGTGGAGGGCACAATCGAGTCCGACGGAGAAGGGAACTACCGCTTTGCTTTTACGGTTGACGGTGAATCGAGCGAGATGATTACAGTCGACTCTACCACCTATTCTTGTACGGACTCAGAGGGCTGCTTTAGCTTTCCTCAGTCAGAAGATACCAGCGGAATGCAAGATGCTTTTAATCCCGATCGCTTTAACTACAACGACGAGGACTACCAAGAGTTTCAAGACCTCGCCTCATACCAAGGTCAGCAAACCTGTAGCGTCGGTACGTGTGATGTTTGGGTTTACAGCGACGAAGATGTCGACTCGACCATTTTTATAGAACCAGGCAGCAATCGTATTATTCGTATTGAAAGCCGCGAAGGTAACAGCACATTTACGCTGGCTTACGAATACCGTGAGGTCAGCATAGAAGCGCCGGACAACCCTCAGACTATTGACCTGCCTAGCTTCGAGTAAGTCCGCTCTTTAGAGGGGAGTCTATTCGTCGTTTTTCGAGAATGGATTCACACGACCGTTGCGATAGAAGAACCAGTAGTACGCCAGTAGTGCAAGAGCGGCAACGGCCAAAACGGTACGCAGCGTATTGTCAGTGCTAGCCGCTGTGTCTTCAGCGCCGAGCACATCACCTTCGTCACCATCATTTGTTGTGGTAGCTGCTTCGTCACTGACTTCGCCATTTGCATCAGTACCGTCAGCGTCACCCTCACCGTCGGCATCCGTTGCACCAGCAACGTCACCGCCAGCTCCACCGTTAGGTGCGATAAGATCAGCTTCCTGTTCTGGTGTCAGTTCAGGTTCGACGGTTATGATAGACTCTTCTGCATCTTCAGGAGTTGAAACAGTTACTGCGCGAGCCTGAGGGGTCTTCGGCTTACCGCCAAGGCTACGTGTAGCGCTCAACTGATACACGTATGTAGTATCTTCTGCTACTTCCACCAAAAACGCCCCGGAACCACCACCTTGCTCAGTTACGGTTGAGTCAATTACTGTGCCGTCCTGAAGCAAATCAACAGTAATTTCATCGTCCTCAACTGACAGGGCAGTGAACTCAACGTTAAAGCTTCGTAACTGGTCTGCAGTTGTTGGGTCAGATATTTCGATCTTCCAGAAGTGGTTACTTGCCTGTACAGCCCCTGAGAAAATCAACGGAATAGCAAG
>CAZGPJ010000077.1:0-2102 GCA_964527485.1 uncultured Candidatus Saccharibacteria bacterium | reverse complement strand
ATTGATACTTCAGTGTGCCGCGGCTTGTTCAATCGGCGCTCGAGAGAGCTCAGTTTATGCTCGGTGTTCAGAGACTTCTTGTAATATCCGTATAGCTTTGACGTACTCCAATATCTCTGCACGTCACTATAAATTCTCATCGAATCAACATACTTCACTGTGTGGCCGAACATATTGAGAACCCCTGATATATCTTGATCTTCGTGCACATCGTCATCTTCTAACGAAGTATATTGATTGACTTCGCGCCAAGCGCTTGATCGGATAGCCATGTTAGCGCCCCATAATACCTGAAACCGAAAATAACCGAGAGCTCCGAGGTTATACATTTTCGTCCAAAAAATTGTATGCTCACTGTTTAGTGTATTTAATGCTTGAAAATATCCGGGGCCCGTTACTCCAGACGTTTGATGATTTTTTTGAAAATGAGACAAAACCACCTCTGTCCATTCTGTAATTAGCACAGAGTCGGCATCAACTCTACCCAGAATATCTCCTTTTGCAGCTTGAAATCCTGTATTTCGTGCATAGATAAGACCCTGTTTACGTTCTTTTATGACACGAACAAACGGGTATTTCTTGACGAGTGATATCGTGCCGTCCGTTGAGTTGTTGTCGACCACGATAACCTCATCAGGCATACGCGATTGGCGTGCAATCGAATCCAAACAATGCGTGATGTGGCGCTCCTCATTATATGTTGGTATAATCAGGCTAAGCGTAAGTTTTTTATCAATCATAACTCTGAGTTAGTGTAGCAAATGGCAAAACAAAAAAAGTCAACCGGCTCGAAAAAGAGCAAATCAAAACAACAGCCAAAAGAAAGCTCTAAGACGCCTGCACATTTTCACAAATACTTGGGCATAGTGAAAAATCTGCTGTGGGGAAATACGATTCGAAGAATCACAACTGTTTTGGTGGTGATCCTTGGTGTACTTGTACTCGGAATGTACGCAGTTGGGCAATGGTACATTCAGTCCAATAAAGATAAGCCCATTGAGCTTGGCGCAACATTCATTTCTGATTATGCTCGTTTTTATGGCTTAGACGCAGAAGAGACGTTCATTGCCACTGTTGATGACCTTGGTTTCGAGAGGTTACGCCTAGTGAGCTACTGGAACAAGCACGAGGCAGAGCGTGGGGTGTATGACTTTAGCGACCTTGACTGGCAGTTTGCAATTGCCGAAGAAAAAGGTGTTGACGTCACCCTCACCCTCGGATTACGACAACCGCGATGGCCAGAGTGTCACGTGCCCGAGTGGGCCGCAGAATTACCCCAAGACGAGTGGTACCCCGAGCTGAAGGACTACATGAAAGCAACCATTGAACGTTATAAAGATAGTCCGGCTTTGGTTGACTATCAGCTAGAGAATGAGTTTTTACTCGAGGTCTTTGGCGAATGCCCTGACCACAGTAGAGAGAGGCTTATTGACGAATTTAACTTTGTGAAATCACTTGACCCAACAAAGCCGATTATTGTCAGCCGCAGCAATAACGCTACCCCTAGCTGGCCTGTTGGCGAGCCACGCGCAGATGTCATCGGTGCAGCTGTCTACAAGCGAGTTTGGGATAAAACTGTTACAAAGCGTTATTTTGAATATCCACTGCCTGCCTGGTACTACTCCTTCCTGGCTGGCGGAGCGAAGCTCACGACTGGCAGGGACTCAATCTTGCATGAACTCCAGGCGGAGCCTTGGCTTCCAGATGGATTTGACATGCGCGACGCACCCACCGAAGAACTATACAAATCAATGAACCCTGAAATCCTTGAAGAAAGGTTCCAGTACGGTCGAGATACAGGAATGAAGGTTATTGATCTTTGGGGTGTAGAGTGGTGGTACTACCGCAAGGTCTCGCAAGATGATGACAGCTTCTGGGAAGTTGCCCGAGAACAGATCCAGTACACTAAAAATATTAACCAAGAAATACTCGAAAAGACTGATTAATCTTGCACCCTTAGCGCCTCGTAAGTTAGCGCGGCCTGTAGGCCGATGTGGTTTGCCAATGCGTGCTTTTGGCCTTCAAGCTGTATGTCCTTTACGCGCTCTGCGCCAAAGCCTCGTTTAGCTGCCACGACAAATCCCTGCATCTTGTCGTGCTCA
>CAZGPJ010000076.1:0-2384 GCA_964527485.1 uncultured Candidatus Saccharibacteria bacterium | reverse complement strand
CTTCCTGCAGGTGTACCGCGCGCGACGATTTACAACAAAGTTGGTTTTTATGAAACAGGGTGGCTAGATGCAGCTATTGTGGCTTTGCCGAGTGGCCGGGAGGTTGTTGTCGTGATTTTTGCTGATAATACGGGGTCAGAACCAATTGCCAGCATGACTGAGGCGATTATGGCGCCATTACTCGAACAGTAGACGATTAATCGTTTGTTTGACCAAGCTGCTGCAGTGTCTGTTGCCAATTCATTCGAGACTCAACACGCCGCTGTGTCTCACTGTCAGAACGACGTGTCACCTCTCGGTACCCATTCAGGCTCGCGATGACATCAAATTCATAGTCGAGTGACAGTTTGCTGAGCCCCTGTTGTTGCGCCTGGGTGAAGCAGTCAGAGTCTCGGCCAATGCATGATGCACCAAGATCGAGCCACTGCTCAACAGTATCGTCGTAGTCAACCGAGATCGATACATCGATGTTGGCAGCCTGGTTGGTTTCTTCATCAAGCTGATCGAAAATGAAATTACCGGTCGAGTAAACGATTAGCTTGTCATTGTAGACTTCCGTGTTTTGCACCCAGTGGGGATTATTATTGATGACAAACTCCGCCCCACGGTCAATGAGCGAGCGAGCGAGGTCTACTTCGGGCTGCTGGGCTTCTGCGAGATATTCTGCTCCAGCGTGTGTGAAGGCAAATACGGGCATAAGCTCAGCGTACTGAATCATAACGTCAAGCTCCTCAGCAACGGGGTTGCGGGTAAAATAGTGCCAACCGCAAAAAGCAATAGGTAGCCGTTCGGGTGTTTCGGATCCATCAGCTTGCTGAACGCGTACGGGGAGTCCAATGACCTGACAAATATCGTCTGTTTGTGAAGAGTCATAATGGCCAAAAACTTGAGAGCCGGCCTCCTCGAGACGTTCTTGTGTCTCTACAAATGCTGCCCGGCCTTGGTCACTGGAGTGGTTGTTGGCGAGATTGATGATTTCAAAGTACTCGACAATAGGGTCAACAAAACCTGGTCGGCAATTGAATACAAGTGTCTCTACTTGTTGCCGAAACGATAGGTCTGCATCAGTTATCGGGCACTCTAAGTCGGTCACCCACGCGTCATAGGTTTCGGGTTCAAGAGTGTCTAGCTGGCTGAAGGGTTGCTGGAAATCAATGCTGCCGTCAGAGCGCCGCGCAAACTGCTCGACACCCCGAGCTGGTACGATGGTTCCGGTTAATAAGTAGGCTCCCTCAACACGGTCTGGTCGTTCGCCCGAATTGTCCTGTTGCTGGGTTTGGTTTTGCTGCGTGGCGGACTCTTCCGGTGAGGAGCTGCTCTCCGGACGCATTGTGTTGGCATAGATAGCGGCTCCAAGCAAAAGGACTGCGCCACTAATGAGCAGCGGGTGGAATAGCCTCGTGCCGTTTCGTCGGTGCTTTTTTTGGGTATATCGCATACGTTTTCAGTAGGTCTCTGTATTTCACTACTAGTGTAGCAAACAATAAGTCGGTACAATGTGGTTATGGTTCGCATTTGTCCAACTGTTACTGCGTATGACATAGATTCGTATAACCAGCAGATGCAATTGGTGGCATCGTTGAGCGATCGCGTGCACATCGATTTAATGGATGGTGAGTTTGCGCCAACCCGCTCACCAAGCCTTGATGATATCTGGTGGTCTCCTGGGCTGCAGGCTGATATCCATCTGATGTATCAGAAGCCGATGGACCATGTTGACCAGCTCATCACGATGCGGCCGCACATGGTGATTATCCATAACGAAGCACACGTTCATCACATGCAATTCGCAGCAGAGCTCCATAAGGAAGATATTCTGGTTGGCCTTGCGGTATTACACGATACGCCGATTGAGTGGGCCGAGCAAATTATGCATAGCTTTGATCAAGTTTTAATTTTCAGTGGTCACCTGGGTCATCATGGTGGCGTTGCCGACTTGGGTCTTTTGAGCAAAGTTGCGTACGTGCGCGATAAACATCCAGAAGTTGAGATTGCCTGGGACGGCGGTGTGAGCGAGGAGAACGTTGGCCGGTTGAGTGCTGGTGGTGTTCATGTTTTAAACGCGGGTGGTGCCATCCATAGTGCATCTGAGCCACAACATGCTTATGATACACTGGTAGCGAAAGCGGAGCAGGAAACGTGAAACAACACAAACACACTATTGAAGAACTGGAGACAATTGCTGTAAAAATTCGGCAAGATATTATCCGTATGTTAGAGCACGCCGGTAGCGGGCATAGCGCCGGGCCGCTTGGTCTGGCTGATATATTTACGGCTCTGTATTTTGATGTCGTGAAGCATGATCCGAAAAAACCTGACTGGGATCAACGAGATATTGTGCTTTTGAGCAATGGTCACTGTGTACCCGTACAGTATGCCGCAAT
>CAZGPJ010000075.1:0-2426 GCA_964527485.1 uncultured Candidatus Saccharibacteria bacterium | reverse complement strand
GGCTCGCTATATATGCCAGAAAAAGCCTCTGCCCACGTTGTTTCGATTCCCGCCGCAACAGCAAACGGCAGTAATTTTTCAAACAAATCAACCGTTCGCTTTGGCTCACCCGCGTCTTTGGCAAGCGGCGCCGCTACCGCCTGCAGAGCCTTATACCGATCTTTTTCTGCCACCTCAATATAATGCTCAATGCCATGGACATGCTCCTTTACTCTCTCGCCCAACTGGCTTCGCCTGGTCATGAGTGTTCCAAATAGCACCAATGCAACGAAAGTCAGCGCTGTTGGTATAAGTGCCCAGAGAGTCACAAGATTAGAAACCATCAAGCCAGCAACAACTACGAGTGCGCCAAGCCCATACTCAGCCTTAAAAGCACCCGCCTTCTGGCGCGGACTTATGTCATACAACTTCATCGCGCGGGCCTGCTTATCACTCTCTTTTTTTATGTGCTGTAGCGCTGTGTGCAGCTTGTTGGCCTTCTCTTCAATCGAAACAGATGAACCAGCCGCGCTGGATGCAAATAGCGCCTGAATAAGCAGCTGCTCTTCGGGGTGGAGTGATTCCCGCGGCGCATCAGTTAGTGTGAGCGTGTGGCTTGGTTTGCGGTTTGGGCCCGACTCATGAAACGTTATAAATCCTCGTACTGCTAGATCAATAATAGCGGCGCTTACGAGGCGCGGCTTAATCGTACTGTTGGCCACATAGTGCGCTGTTAAGACGCTCACACCTTTGGGGCGGGTGTAGTAAGGAATTTGCACGCCTCGGCCTCCATGGTCCTTGCCCTCTGCGCGCCACTTTTTATACGCCAGATGTATCACGAACAACTGCGGCATAGCAATCACGGCGGCCACCAGCACGCGCCAATTCCGCTCCAGCCACGACTTTGGCGTAAAATACCCCTTCTCAAAGCCAGCCACAATCGAGAGTGTCTGACCAGGATCAAGCCTATCCTCGGCACGAAACTCCACACCTGACCGATTCACTTCAACACTGCAGTCTTGTGCTGTGCTGCCCTCAGCACCACTAAAGCATTGCGCTGGCTTACTGCTGGCCAGTGGAGCTGCGCTGTTCAGCTGCGCAGATACAGCGAGAAATGGTTGCCCCCACTGGGTTCCGTTGACGTCCCAAAATAGTTCATCGTGCGTATCATAAAACCGAATAACATCTTCAACACGATATCTAATTTCATAGCTATGCTCACCAGTAATGAATACGTCCGGGTCGCCAATGCGCAGCACAAGATTATCGCCCTGCTCACTCAGCTGGTACGGCTCGGTTGCCCCGTCACGTTGAATATCAATAATCTCTGGATGAACTTTCCGCTCACCATAAACGAGAGGAATGCTGCGCAGAATACCACGGTTCTGTCCACGAAAGTCTAGCTCAATAGCCTCAGTCACCGTCAACTCACCCTGCGGATGTTCATTTGTTAACTGATAGTCCGCCGAAAAAGAGGTAATCGTAAAGTCATCAACTCCCTGAGCTGAAGCCTGGCTCTGTAGGGGCAGAGCAAAGAAGAGCATACCGAGCAGTATGCTAAGAGCAGTTCGCCTAACCCACGTCATAGGCGCTCGGCGCTCAACTGGCGATCAGCCTGCTCGGCTACAACATCAAGCACCCGACTCAGTTCTGGGTCAGTCATGGTTTTTTGGTCTGATACTGCACTCACACGGAACGTGACGTGCTTGGACGAGGCGTCGTCCTTTGATTGGTATACATCAATCGGGTGAACCTGGTAGCGAATATGGCTCTCTGTCGCAGAAGCGACAGCTACATCAACACACTCTGCAATGTCTTGGTACAAAGTGTCAGCTGGCACCTTCAGGGAGATATCCTGGAATATAGTTGGGTAGCGGGACAGTTGCTGGTAGCGAGTGCCGGTCGAGGCAGCCTGCAGTGCGCGGACATCGAGCTCCAGTGCTGCAGTTGCCGTCGGCAACTTGAGGGTACGCACAGCTTGACGGTGCGGCTCGCCGATAATACCGATTATTCGGTCACCGACCACAACGGCGCCACTGCGCGCTTCGTCAAACGGTGCCCAGGTCGCCTTTGATGTCGTGTCTTCACCTTCTTCGGGTAAGGACTGGATGCTGTATTCTACCCCAAGTTCGTGACACAGTTGATCGAGATAAGCTCGCACCTGATAGAACGCGCTGCCACTGAAGTGCTCCGCCCAGGTTTTTTCATCAGCCGCAAACACAATGGTTAGCCGTTCGTGTTCGGCAGGTAGCTCAGGCTCCTGTTCATCCATAACTTCTTTTTGTTGAACACGGCCCAGCTCAAACAGGGTAAACACACCATAGCCGGCCTTAACATTGGCGTGCACCTTATCGAGTAGACTCGGCGTCAAACTCTGTCGATAGTACTGCAGATCAGGACTGAGGGCATTGTTCAATCTGTACGAATCTTCCTTGGTCTGCCCAACA
>CAZGPJ010000074.1:0-2551 GCA_964527485.1 uncultured Candidatus Saccharibacteria bacterium | reverse complement strand
TCGACAGTGATAATCACGTCAATAACTTCGACCAACGCAGTAATCTCGTCAATTATCAAATTTTGCAAACGCACAAAGACCCTGATATAGAAGAACGGCTACAAACCACGATTGATGTCTGGCGCGATGATTTGCTGCTGCGAGCTGAGATTATGGCTGGCAAAGCCCAGCCTCACGATAAACTAGCGCACGAACGACAAGCTTACCTGGATAAACTCGTCGAGGCTCCGTCTTCGCGGCACGAGCTGGTACACAAAATTGGCAATACCCTGCTGCACGCAACCAACGAAGAAAAAGCTGACTTTATCGACAAAGTACGGCACATCAGACCGCAGAACGAGCAAGCGCTCGGTGCCGTCAGTATGTTGGCAACCTATCTGGAGGAATACCACCCAGCGGAATAGTCTGTTAGGCGATGCCACGCGGGTCCGGCGCGAACCGCTGACCATTGGTTAGAGAATCGAGGCTTTGCATGTGTTCATCGCTGAGCTCAAAGTCGAATATATCGATGTTCTGCTGCATGCGCTCGCGTTTGCTGGTTTTCGGCAGCGGCACCGCACTGTGCTGGACCACCCAGCGCAACAGCACCTGAGCTGGTGTTTTGTGGTGCAAACCAGCAATGCTGCCGACCGCCTGATCATCCAGTGCACCACCGCGTAATAGCGGGCTGTACGCCTGCACAATAATGCCGTTCTCCTGGCAATATTCAACGATTTCCTTCTGCTCTTCCCATATGTAGGGGTGCAGTTCTATTTGGTTCACTTCAGGTACGACATCAGATACTGTTTTTAGCTCCTTCAGGTGGGCCACGCTGAAGTTCGACACGCCAATGTGCGGAATACGCCCCTCAGCCTGCATATCAACCAGCGCCCTCCAGCTTTCATTGCGCCCGTTGTCCTCTGTCGGCCAATGAATAAGATATAAATCAGCGTAGTCGAGCCCAAGTCTGTCCACGGACTCCTCGTAGGCTGTGATAGCCGAGTCATAACCCAGGTCATCTTTCCAGAGCTTCGTCGTGACAAACACTTCCTCGCGCGACAAGCCAGACTGCTTAACCGCCTGCCCGACCTCGGCTTCGTTGCCATACATTGCAGCACTATCAATGAGCCGATAGCCAGCGTCGAGTGCTTCGCGCACGATATCCACCGCGTCATTATCAGTGGTGACATGAAACGTGCCAAAGCCAATAGCAGGCATCTGGTCACCGTTTTTATACTGTATGTTTTGCGTCATGAATCCTCCTAGTCATCTAGGCTTCAGTATAACGCATATGCCATTACGGCTGTAGTGTGCCGCCGAAAACCTGCCAGGCTAGCAGCGTCTTCGCCACCAAGCTCAACACAATGTAGGACTTTTCGCCGTAAAGATAATCCTTCCACTTGCCAATCTTTTTGTATTGCAGCAGCATATTGATCGCAAAGGCATTGAAGAAGATAAATATGGAGATGTAGATCCAATACACGAATGTCGGTATAGCGCTTGCCCCGCTCTCCGTTGCCGTGCCCCAGAAATATATACCAACTATCACCCAAGGAATTATTCCGGCAAGGCAGCCCAGGATATAGCTCAGCCAGTTGGTCTTTTTTGTGGTCTGATTATGGACTTCCATGACCAAGCCCAGCAGGTTCATGATTGCCGTAAAGGCAAAGACAGAGATAAGCAGCGAAAGTTCATACACACCCGCCAGCATGGATATTGCTACCATCATAGTTGAGGCGGACAAGGCGTATTCATACCAACGGAACTTGTTCATGCCCTGCTTGAGGTCGCGCATGTAGGTTTTCTTGCCAGCAGTTGCAACATACAGATGAAAGGCAGCCGACAAAAAGAAGAACACGCCAACCAGCAGCGCAATCGGCATTGAGAATAACGTCATACCAGCCTGCTCCAGCGACTGGGTTGACTCGTTAAACACGAGATAGCGTGACGTTACAGGCAGGCTAAAATCACTGCTAATCAGCAAAATAGCAATACCCTGCACGGCGTGCACGGCAGACATTATTAAGTTAAAACGAACGAGTTTCTCTAACTTCTTTTTTTGAAACACGGCTCTAGCTCCTTACACTTATATAGAACCAGTGTACACCAGGTCTAAGGAACCGTATAGGCATGCCTACAATTATTTCAGTAGGATTGGCAATTATCTACCGGTTAAAAAGACGGCGCCACCAAGACGGCTTGAAAATACGGATAATCGTCCCGTTATCGCGGGAGCTCTCGACGCTCATGCGCACATGTTGTCCAGGTTTGATACCATGGTAGCGTGCCTCCTCAATCGGAATCGTCACGCCGATACTTGAGCCAATCTGGATAACCTTTTGTGATGATTGTGATTTCATGCTTGTATTATAACAAAATTATAAAAATATTATAATTCTGAGTCTTTAATATATGAATAGAGCGTGCTTCTTGCTCCTGCGCCAGCACAATGCTACAGCCGGTTAAACTGTATTATCTAAACCGCTAGACCAAATTGAACTGCCCCGCTTTCAGTTGCCTACATCTTGTACCAGCTGGGATGTTTCCGCTAACGCTGCGCGAGATGCTATTA
>CAZGPJ010000073.1:345-2829 GCA_964527485.1 uncultured Candidatus Saccharibacteria bacterium | reverse complement strand
ACTACGAACAGTGGCGTGATTTTGCCTGGAACTTCCTGATTAATCGGCTTGGCATAAATAAAGATAATATTCAATGGCATGAGCACGAGGAAGACGAAAGAGCTCATTATGCAGCAGCTGCTCACGATATTTACTTCAAATACCCACAAGGGTATAAGGAGATTTGGGGTACACATAATCGCACAGATTATGACCTAAGTAATCATATGCAGGTAAGTGGTAAAGACTTGCGCTATTTTGACGATCAAACCAAAGAGCGTTTTGTACCGTACGTCATAGAATCTTCTGTTGGAGTTGGCAGAATGCTCCTGGCTGTTTTGACGGACGCATACCATGAAGAAGAGATAAACGGTGACAAGCGGGTAGTCTTAAAGCTCGCACCGCATCTTGCACCGTACCGTGTGGCAGTGAGCCCCTTGTTGAAGAACAAAGAAGAGCTGGTCAAGAAAGCGCGTGAAGTCTACGATTTATTGAAAAAAGAGTTTGGCAACGTCATGTGGGATGACAACGGCAACATTGGCAAGCGCTACCGCCGCCAGGACGAGATTGGTACGCCGCACTGTGTCGTCATCGACTTTGACACCATAGAAAAAGACGGCACGGTAACGATTCGTAACCGTGATACAACCGAGCAAGAGCGCGTTAGCATCTCGGACCTTGTAGACAAACTTGCGTAAAAGCATATGATGAAACGCGTTGCGATTATTGGATCACCCGGGGCGGGGAAATCCACATTTGCGCGTAAGCTTGCTGAGCAAACAGAATTGCCATTAGTTCATCTAGACACAGAACATCATCGCCAAGATAAGGACTACTACATAAATACTGAGCGTTGGGACGCTTACGTTTTATCTGAGATTTCGAAACCGGACTGGATTATTGAAGGCAACTTTAGCTCAACGTTCGAGCAACGATTTGCACGAGCCGACACGATTATATATATCGACACGCCGCGCTGGCTGACTATTTCTCGGCTGTTTCGGCGCTTGTTTCATCGTTCGCCAGAACGTCGGCCAGAGATGCCAGAAGGCTGGCGCGAAAAATTTAATTTTAAATTTTTTCGATATGCCTGGCGGTTCAAGCGACGTAGGAAACCTTTGTATTTCGACATGCTACGTAGACTTCCCGATGATAGGCGGGTGGTCGTCTTGAAGGGCAGGCGTCAGGCAAAGGATTTTCTTGATAATCAGCTCGATTCTGTTGACTAGCCGAGAGTTTGCTTGATTTTTGTTGGCCTGAGTAGCATAGTAATACTCAAGATGACAGAACGAGAAATGTGCTTGCACGAAGAATGCGGTTTTGAGAACCGCCTGGAATACTGCGATGTTGAGGCGCGCGACGAAGAGACCGTCGAGATTGTCCTCGCGCTGGCTGACGAACTGCTGTTTGAGAGTAATGAGGTGACCAGCAGTCAATACCACCACAAAAATACGACAGAGCATGGCGTATCAGAACGTTCTTTCAGCTATATCGCAGCAGAGCAGGGAATAGTGCCGGAGCTTCAAGTGTACTTATCCCACGAGCGTCAGCATTCAGTCGGGGCAGATTTTTACGATATTCAGGTATCTCGTCGGCAATCAGATATTGCTGGCGGAGCAGGAGAGTGGCTCACCACCCGTTACCTGGTTGAGCACTTTGACCACGGAGATGTCCTCGGCGCCATTGACAGAGTAAGCCCGCTTATAACCGAACAAGGGTATGTCCAAGAAGAATATTCGGTCGAGATGATGCGTGCGTACGACTACATTCAGCTTTTTGAAGACCTCGCAGAAGTATGTAACTTGCACGATATCGAGCACATTGATAATCAAAATAGTTTTCGGGCTGCCCCCGAGTAATGTAGGTATCAGGAGATGGGTGGCTCCGTGGTTTACGACTCCGTGGAGAGGCCAGCCTTACCAAACTCTTAGACGTTATCTCAAGCGAAGCAGTGCTTGAGTGGCTTAGAGAAGCTGGAGCGAGCGAATAATATCCAGCGATTGCTGGTAGGCATTGCTGCGCAGAAAGCTATCTGGCGGCATCTTCAGAAACTGTAGATCATCCTCCGCCATAGGGGCGCTAAACCCACCGGCAATGATGTAGGTATCAGAGTTTTGGGCAAAATCAGGTCCAAGCGTGTCGCCCGGATCGAGTGAGAAATTACCCGCTACAAACAGGTAGGCAATATGGCTGGTGTTATCAAGTCCAAAGAAAGAGACATTGGTCTCTTCACGTTGGCCGGTCGCTGGAGCGGTGTAGGTAAGTGGCTCAGACGATTGCGTGGCAACGCCTCGACCGATATAGCTGCTGTCTTGCTCGCGTGCGCCTTGGCGAATATAGAGCCGAAACACGCCATCTTCTATTTGCGCACCATCTGCTGTCGTGAAGGAGAAGGCTGGTGATTCAAGGGTCACGTCGTCATCGCCTTCGACTAGGGTCCAGCTGGTCGGGTAAGCGACTTCCATACGCGGTGTGCTGGTCCGCGTACTGTCTGTGTCGGTGACC
>CAZGPJ010000073.1:0-335 GCA_964527485.1 uncultured Candidatus Saccharibacteria bacterium | reverse complement strand
GGCTTTCCGGCAGCGTCTGGTCGCCTGAAGTGTCATCACTGACTGCAGGTACGTCTGGATCTTCTACTGATTGTGCGGTCTGTTGATTGTCTTGGGTCGTATCGTCGCCGCTACCAGCCAACAACTGCCACGCAGCAAAGCCGCCAGCAATGAGAGCGATGACTACCGCGACAATAATCAGTGGGCGACGCCACGAGCGCTTTGGTAAGGAGCTGGTCCAATCGTCAGTGTCTGGTTCACCGGGAAGATCCAGAGGGTCGTTAAAAAAGTCCTCATCAGACTTACGGTCTTGTGAATCTTTCGGTGGTTGCGGTGATGTGTTGTCGTCCATAGTT
>CAZGPJ010000072.1:0-2867 GCA_964527485.1 uncultured Candidatus Saccharibacteria bacterium | reverse complement strand
CGCAGCTGCACCAGCTGGGAGCGTTGAATATAGGGGTTCTTGAAGAATGATCCTACGTTGTGTACACGCTCAGGGTCAGGCAGCTTCGACTGCCGAATGGCAATCACGGCTTGACGAATATTCTTGGCGCTGTAATCAGAGATGTCCTTATCTTTTAGGTAGGTTTCTACAGCGTGATAGAAAGGGGGGATAGGGGGGCGTTTGGATAAAATCATCGATATTGATGTAATCAGAAACCGGTCACGGTCAGACGTTTTAAAACGGCTGGTGCGGTAGCCAAAACTGCAATCAGACACAGTCATTGTGACGAGCGATTTTGCGTGGAGATCGTAGGCCTGCAGTGTCATCAGCACATTGCTTATCTCTTGGCCATATGCGCCAACATTCTGGACAGGGGTTGCCCCGGTAGTGCCTGGAATTAGGGAGAGTTGCTCAATTCCGCTAAGGCCTGCCTCGACAGTCCGCTCGACGACGCTATCCCAGTTTTCGCCAGCACCGACAGTGACATACGAGGTCGAGTCGTCGAATGAGCTTATCTCAAATCCGGGTATCTTATTTATAAGAACTAGACCTTCAAAGCCGTCGTCACTCCAGATAACGTTACTGCCTTGACCAATCATCAGGATAGGCACTTGCCGTTCTTCGGCATAGGCAGCCGCTTCGGAGATCTCTTGCGTACTGACGACTTCTGCCAGATAGCGCGCTTTCCCACCAACATGCATGGTGGAATAGGCGGCGAGTGGTACGTTTTCTAATACAAACATTTCTAGTAGTGATTATACGCATTTTTTGCGCCTGAGCCACCCGAGCATAAACAGAAAATAACCTTGCGAACACACCAAAGCAGGCGTACCATGTTCTCAGTATGGGTGAAAACTTCCATCAACAGACATTGTACAAATCACTTGGGACTGAATTACGAAACATACGGCTACGCCTACGTCAGAGTATTGCCGAGGTCGCTGGTTCAGTCGAGGTCACCGTTGAAGACCTCGCACGTTATGAAAATGGAGAGGCGCGACCAGACGAAGAGGTGCTGCTGTTGCTTATTAGCCACTTTGACTTAAGCGATGCCGCCGCCTCGAAGTTGTGGGGTCTTGCTGGATACGGCAAAGAGGGAACACCTCTCGGTAGCATCCCTGATGATGTTCAGCAAGCCGGTGCTTTCGTGCTCCCGCAAGATGCTCGTGTTGTCTACACCGACGTAACACACGTCTCGGCAAATAAAAACGGGGCAGTTATAAACTTTATGCAATCCGCTGGCCCTATGGGCAAGCCGATGATCGTGTCCCGCGTTGGTATGAGCCGCGACCATGCACAAAGCCTACTGGATCTCTTGCAGCACGTTCTGCACAACGAAGGCACTGAGGAGGAATCTCCCCGTCTATTGCAGGCTCCACAGGATGAGCCTGACGCGCCCGATGCGCAATAAAATTGTACGTACGCTACTGTTATTCGATGCTAGCTGAGCTGGTGGCTGTGTCTATTCGTTCGATTCCCAGCCGGGGGCGAGGCAGTTAGTCGGGAAAACAAACTCCGCGCCGGTATCGGTGTGGATAGCAGAAGTGAGTTCTTCGGAGCAGTTTTCATCTTCAGGCGTAAAGGCCTGAGCTTCGGTAATTGCTTGTTCTTGGGCCCGCTGATTCTCCGGGGTGTTTGATGGGTTGGCAGCCTCATTTACAAATAACACGCCGAACACAATCACAACCGCTACGCCGATAAATAAACCAGCTAATAAAATTTTCTTGTACATGGGGTCATGATAGCACGCTCGAGCCTATATGCCAGCGTAAGTGCATAATCAAGGGTTTTGTATGGGCGGTGGAGCCTAGCGAAGTTGCACGGTTTGCAGTATTTGGCTGAATAACTCGCGGGTTTCTGGGTCATTCTCGTCAACTGCATTGAGGCGAAACAGATAGGTTTTGTCATTGTAGAAGGTTTTTGCGGTAATGTAGGTTCCGTGTGTTTTCAGAGTCGATAGTATTGCTGGATTGTCGTCTATTACAATCTGTTCAAACGATCCACCGATGTTGCCTTCAGTTGCACGAGAGTTCTCAATTTCTTGTTGGTACGATTCGTTCTCCCCCGAAGCAGTAACCTGTACTTCGAGTAGGTATCCTGCAGCTACGCTTGGTCCTAGTCCTTCTTCCGGCTCCTCGTAATCAGCTGATTCGAAGTATGCCCACTCCGCTTGGTTGCTGTTTTGTTCGGACCACTCTGCCGGGTAGCTAAAGGAAACGTCGCTATTTTCGTATCTATTATCTAAACGTGTTTCTGATTGATTATCTTGAGTCTGATTGTTGCTCTCTGTTCCGTTTGTCGTGTCGTCGTTGTTTTCATCAACCTGTCGAGTCGCCACTTCATCGGTCTCAGTGTCTGACTCGTTATTATTGAATACGTAAAAGCTGAGCAGGCCAATTATGCCAACTACGGCAATAACAGCAATGAGCTCCACGGCACTAAAACCGTCCTGGTCGGTGTTTTTATGGTGTGTCATGTGCGCAGCATAGCACTAGCGTGTTAAAAGTTGAACGAAGCGTACGAGTGTGCAAAATACTTAACATGTTAAGTATTTATTTATGGCATCGTGTCTCATAGCATTTGGCTGCAACATATCAATATATTCGCGCCCGTAAAAAGCTTTTTATTTCTGCAAAAAATCTGCGAAGAAGCTGACTGTAGCCGCATATAACTTTTCGGCAGCACCCTCTTCAGTAAATGGGTGAGACGCATTTTTTATTACCACATGCTGCGTCTTGGCGTGAATATTTTGTGCGTACATTTTGCCGTATTTTTGCTGCGTCTCACTCCAGCTTGCGTTGATGACAACACTCGGCACCGTGAACTTTTTTGCGGTTTCGTTACTT
>CAZGPJ010000071.1:0-3035 GCA_964527485.1 uncultured Candidatus Saccharibacteria bacterium | reverse complement strand
CGTGGTGCGGTTTTGCCGCTGAACAGCTTATAGCGTCGCTTGTTGAAGCGAACGATGCCATCTTTTGCAGCGTGGATAGTGTAGTCGCGGCTTAAGAATGTGCCAGGCCCAGATCGCTTGCTAGAGCCGGTTTGGCGGACGATGATTTGACCGGTTTTTACCGATTCGCCACCAAATAGTTTGACGCCAAGGCGTTTGCCGGCGCTGTCGCTAATATTCTTTGCTGATCCACCAGCTTTTACTTTACTCATCAGTTTTCTCCTGTCACCAAAGCCTGCTCAGGTGCAGAGCACCTGACTCTGCTTTGGTTCGCTGCGACTGCTGCTTCAACTGCTTGCGGTGCTCCTTCGCCGTACGCTTGGTACGACTCAGTCCGCTCCTCGCAGTTTCATTGCATTCATCAACGCAGGAGAAACCTGATCAACTTTGAATAATTAAATTACGTGCTATGTCTTTACGTCCGGGTGAGGACGACGAGTTCACGTCCGACGACCTGGTCTTTTCTGTGGTAGATAAGCTCAGGATTCCCAACGTGCACAAAACTCACACGATTATAACCCAGATCAGCGAGACTTTCAAGGGTTTCAAGGTGTTTTATGCCAGATTCTGTGTGCCAGGCCGGTACGGCGATACACGCGCGGAAGCCTGAGGGCGTTTGCGTGGCAAGATTACGCAAGAATTGTCGGAATATATCATCAGCTTCCGCCGTGATTGCGCGCTGTTCTTTGGCGGCCGGAGCGTGTCGGAGCGGTTTGCCTAAAAAGCCTTCAGCAGCGACCGCATCAAACGGATCTAGCCACTTGTGCGTTGTGGCGTCGGCTTGTTGCAGCCGGAAGGTGCTCTCTAGAGGCCCGTAGGTTTTATCAAGCCAGGCCAAGTTCTGTTCAGAATAGTCGATCATCCGTGGCTCCAGATCGCTACCGTAGGCGTTGTAGCGCATTAACAGGGCTTCTTGCAGCAGCACGCCAGTGCCACAAAAGGGATCAAGTACTGTGGGTGGCGGTTTATCCGACGTGCTGAGGTGGGCCGCAGCCAGATTGATGATAATCTGCGCCAGCTTTGGCGGCAGCATGCCAACACGGGCATCACGCTTGGGGCGATTTTGGTCACGTCCCGCGTAGCCGTCAATGTCCTGAACCGACACGGTCTTGCCGATGTAGATCTGGCCATCGCGGGCGCGGCAGATGACAATCTCGGCTCCATTCTCATCAATAATATGGTTGTGATACACCTGCGCGCTCGATAATGCCAGGTGCTTGTTTGGTATGACGCGAATAGACTTACCGCTGGCGCGGAGGGCTTTCTTGATGGCAAACGTGCTTTTTTGCAGCTGCTTGATTGACACGTGGAGGCCATACAGACTCACGCCGAAGTGTATTTTCCGATCGGGCATATCAGCAAGTTGCACAGGCAGAGTTTGCGTCAGGTAATTTTCGAGTTCGCTCCAGCTCTGCGCGGGAATAACGGTGTAGAGCCGAGCAATTTTTTGTGTACCACCAAGCCGTGCCTGATCAACTTCAGCATCAACCAGGGCTACCTCATCATTGACGATGGTTATCGCCTCGGCTCCGTACAGGCTTTCGAGCTCAGCAATGCTAATGCCAGCCTGTCGCCCGAGTATACAAAGAGATTTCATACTGCTATTGTAACCCGTCGTTAGTGGGTTGCCAGTCGTTTCGTTCGTAGACAGAGGTAGGTTGGTGGCGGGTGCTGGTATATACTGGTACGCGAACACTCATGAAGAATCCTACCCGACAACGCAAAATCAAGCTGTATGTCACCGTCATTACGTTTGTGGCGCTGATTGGTATCTCTTTTTCGATACGTGACCAGATTGCAGAGACTGTTGCCAATTTGCGCAGCGCAACCTTGTGGCCGGTCTTTGCTATTGTGCCGTTGGCTTTCGTTAATCATTTTGCTCTGGGCAAGCTGTACCAAGAGATATTCCGTATATTGGGCGACCGTTTTCGCATCCGCTCCATGATTCGACTGAGCTTGGAGCTAAATTTTGTGAACTTGGTATTTCCCTCAGCTGGCGTCAGTGGCTTTTCCTACCTAGGTATACGCATGAAGGGCGAGGAGATAGAGCCGGGCAAGTCAGCCCTAGTACAGGCCATGCGCTTTACCATGCTGTTTGTGTCATTTCAGATTTTGCTGGGTGTTGGACTGCTTCTCTTGGCGTTGTTTGGGCGCGTGAACAACTTTGTTATTTTAGTGGCGGCCTCTTTGGCCACGCTGCTGTTTGTGGGCACCATTATTGTTGGCTTTATTGTCAGTAGCAAGAGCCGGATTAACGGCTTTTTTACCGGGCTGACGCGTGTACTGAACCGGGCCATACAGCTTGTCCGGCCCAAGCACCCTGAGACTATAAACATCAGCCGTGTCGAAAAAATCTTTACCGACCTACACAACAATTACAAACTAATCCGCTCGAACTTAACCGAGCTACGCCGGCCATTGCTGTACGCCTTTTTCTCAAATATGACAGAGATAACTTCAGTCTATATGGCGTTTGTGGCATTTGGCGCGACGGTCAATCCAGGTGCGATCATCATCGCTTATGCTGTGGCAAACTTTGCTGGCATTATGTCTATTTTGCCCGGCGGAATTGGCGTATATGAGGGCTTGATGACTGGCGTTTTGGTGGCGACCGGCGTGCCAGTAGCGGTCAGCTTGCCGGCAATCGTGACATTCCGTGTTGTCAGCATGGCGAGCCAGGTCCCAGTAGGATACTATTTTTATCAGAAAAACCTAACCGCGCATAAGCACCTATGAGCCAAGATCCTTTGTTTGGACCAAGTGATTTTGTGGCTGCCCTAAATCAGTCGTTGGAGATGGCCTACCCCAGCATACTGATTCGCGGCGAGTTGGCGGAGTTTCGGGTGCGTAAGAACCGCTGGGTGTACTTCAAATTAGTTGATGAAGAGGCCTCTGTCTCGTTTTTTGGCACCGTACACCACCTGAAACACGAGATAGAGGAAGGCATGTTGCTCCAGGTACGGGGCTTCCCGCGGCTGCACCCGCTGTATGGCTTT
>CAZGPJ010000070.1:0-3152 GCA_964527485.1 uncultured Candidatus Saccharibacteria bacterium | reverse complement strand
GGAAATGACGATTTTTGAAAAACTTCTGAGTGATCCGAGGCTTTTTTGCATACTTTTGCAGCTGTAGACAAAAGTATGCTGTGCTTTTGCAAAGCAAAAGACAAAACCCTAATCCTCGTAGCGCCCTTCCGAATCCGCCTCCCCAATCGGACTATCATCATCCGAAAGATGCTCGCGCACCAGCTCAACCACCTGCTCAAGCCGCTTATTGCCCCAGCGCAAGTATTTGCCAATCTTCCACACCATTTCTGCGCCAACAAACTCATGATCAACATAGTTGCTATAACCGTGCTTATTGACGGTGCGCACGTAGGGCTTCCCGACATCGTGCAGCAGGGCAGCCCAGCGCGCCTCGATAGTCGCGGGTGATAAATCAAGTGTTTTGAGGCTGTGTTCCCACAAGTCGAGCTCGTGATAGGGGCTGTCTTGGTCAAAGCCTATTTGGATGGCCAGCTCGGGCAGCATGTAGTGCAGCAAACGCGTATCAGCGGTATAGCGCATACCGGTTGAGGGTGAAGGACTCATCAGCATCAGGTCGAGCTCCCGCACCCAACGCTCTTTGGATATACGCAGTATTTCCAGCGCGTTTTTAGCGGCGGCTGATTGCGTCTCCGGGTCGATAGCAAAGCCCAGCTGGGCAGAGAACCGTCCAGCCCGAAGCATGCGCAGCGGGTCTTCATGAAAGCGCTCGTGCGGTTTGTTGACCGCCCGAATCAAGTGATTCTGCACATCTTCCTGGCCGCCAAAGGGGTCAATAATATGGTTGCTATCCCGGATGGCCATGGCGTTGATAGTGAAGTCACGCCGCGCCAGGTCAGCAGTGATGTCACGCACAAACTCGACCTGTGGTTTGCGACTGCGGCCGTCGTATTCTTCCGTACGAAAGGTTGTAACCTCGATGTGCTGTCCGTCCAAACGAAAGCCAATGGTGCCAAAGCGTTTGCCCGAGGTATGCGCCTTGAACCCGGCATCGCGAACGGCTTTCTCAATGTCATTCGGCAACAACGTGGTCGTGAAGTCATAATCACTCGGTTGCTTGCCGAGCAGCACATCGCGAACACTGCCACCGACTAAATAGACTGGCTCCTGGAATATAGCCTGAACACGGTTGAGCATGTCGATATGTGCTTCAGCCATATCGACTAATCCAAGTCTGCGAGAAAATCGTTAATCGATTGCGCCCAGGCGACGATATCATTCTGGTCTCGGTAATCTCCTTCTGGCGCTTTGACCATGCGCACAATCATTTTTTCAGATAGCTTGAGCTGCTCTGGGTCGAGTTTGCCACGGAATACTTTGTGCTCGATCGGCATAAGTGCGTCGACACGCTTAGTGATAATGGTGCCCATGTCGGTATCAGATTCTTTCTCTGTGCCCAGTGGGCCACTTGAAAACGTCCAAAGAGGTAGCGCAAGAAGTTCTTGGGCGTAGCGGTCGGCGAACTTCCGCGCGGTTGGGCGCCAGTTACCCGCATAGACCGCACTACCGAGTACAACTGCATCATACGCTGACAAATCAGTGACATCGTCTGGCTGGCGAAGATGAGGTTCGTGGCCGGCTGTAGCGATTACTCGTTCGATAATTTTGCCAATCTCGGCAGTTGCTCCGTATTTACTGGCAACCGTGATGAGTACCTTCATAGCTGACCTCCTCTGCTATAGATCCATTATAGCACTGCGTTTTGGCGATGCGTGCGTGATTGCTACCATGGGTATATGCAATACGTGATTATATCTATAGCTGTCATCGTAATTATGCTGTATGTCGTACACGCACCAGTACGCGAGAAGACCAAGAAAACCGCCCAAGATGTTGTTGGTGTGTGTGCCGTGGCACTGGAGCGCCGCAGCCAGAAAGAGCTGCGCAAGAGCAGGGTACTTGAACTGCTGGCCGAGCACGGTGACATGGGCAACGAAGAACTACGCCAGCACTTAGGCGTGTCCGCAAGATCTGTCGTCAACTATATGAATGAACTGGAGAGTGAAGGCAAGGTAGAGCAATTAGGCGACATTGGCCAAAGTGTGGTCTACCGTATAAAAACCTGAATACGCAACTCGACTTGCGTATTCAGCCATCTGTTATTTGTATTCAAAAATAGAGCTTACTGCGCTAAATGAGCGTGGTCGTTAAAGACGACTAAGCGCCAGCAGGCCTCTTGCTCAAAGCTATCTTCGTACGTCATGACGGTAACGCCCGTGTTTTCGACAGAAGCCACTTTGTGAATCTGCGCAAAAGCCTCTGGTGTCATCTGATTACCCAATAGCACTCGAATAACAAGGGTACGTAAAAAATATCCGTGCGTTACAACTGTCAGAATCTGCTCTGGCTGCGCATAGAGGAAGGCGAGCGCCTCGTCAGCCCGAGCTAAAATTTCATCATAACTTTCGCCATCTTCAACCTTCATGCCCGGCGTAACAAGGCTCTTCTCCCACTCGCGCCAGACTTTTCTGGTGATGTCATCGTTCCACGGCTTTCCAGCCACAGCACTTGGTTTGACCCTTTCCACAAATAAGTCCGAGTAGATGGGCGACTTACCAGTCACCCGAGTGATATGCTCGGCGGTTTGTTTGGTTCGCTCTAGCGGACTGGCAATCAGTGTACTAAAGTTCACCGAGGCAACCCGTTCGGCGATAAACTCAGCTTGCCGATGACCTTCGTCACTGAGCGGGGATGATTCTGATTGAAACTCAGGGGAGACATTGGCCTGACTCTGCCCGTGACGAACAAAATAGACGATTTTTTCTGTGCCTGTGCGCGGCTTGACGTTCATAAGATTAGTTTAACAGCTCTCGACACGAAGCCTGGGCGGTAATTGATGCGACACTTTCTGACCTGTCTCGATTTAGGCTACGTGATGGCGTCGTGTATCTTCTTGTGAGACAACTTGGTCAATGAGATGCCGCGCCACCCGTCGCGTCACAAAGAGTGAATTGGTGGCATTGTTGCGTAACCCTTCAGAAAGAATACCGTACTTTAACCGCTCTGATGAGAGTTCATCTTCTAGGTGAATACTGCTGTTTTGATCACACAATAAGATAGCGTCTGATGGGTGTAGCTCAATACCAATTTTTTGAACAGAATCACACAGCACAGCGAAGCCACGACAATGCCGAACCGTATCGCCAGTAATGGGAGCTGATTGCTCGGTCTAC
>CAZGPJ010000069.1:0-3261 GCA_964527485.1 uncultured Candidatus Saccharibacteria bacterium | reverse complement strand
TCGAAGGACGCTAAAGATTCTGATAAGAAGAAAAAGGGCAAGAAATAGCCATCGCGGCGAGGGAATAGATACATGCAAGATGCAATTGACGATTTGCGGGCTGCGCTGGACCAGATGAACCGTTCGCTCAGTAAAATCGCTGAATTAACGGAAGAAAACAACGATCAGCTCAAGCAAATTAACGAGCGAATACGCAAGATGACTGGCTAGACAGTCTTGCCGTAGTGCGCTACGGTGCTACGAGTACGAAATGATATTTACAGACAATAAGGTGAACTATGTCGAAACGTGATTACTACGAAGTATTAGGTGTTGCAAAAGATGCAAGCGCAGACGAGCTAAAAAAGGCGTTTCGACGCAAGGCTGTTGAGCATCACCCTGATCGTGGTGGTGATGAGAAAAAGTTCAAAGAAGTCAACGAGGCGTACGAAACTCTGAAAGATCAAAACAAGCGCCAGCGCTATGACCAGTTCGGTCATGCGGGCGTTGGTGGTTCTGCCGGCGGTGGCGCTGGCGGTGATCCGTTTGGCGGCTTTGGTGGTTTTGGTCAGGGCCAAGAGGCACATTTTGATTTTGGTGATATGGGCTTTGGCGACATATTTAATAGTTTTTTTGGTGGTGGCGCTGGCAACGGCAAGCAGTCACGTCGCAACCGAGGGCGTGATGTTGAAACAGAACTGGAACTGAGCTTTGAAGAAGCAGTTTTTGGGACTGATGCCAACGTATCTATAACGCTCGATGATGTCTGTAGTCACTGTAAGGGGTCTACTGCTGAGCCGGGCCATGACATGGAGACCTGTGACGAGTGTAAAGGCTCTGGGCAAACTGTACGGGTGATGCGTACGGTTCTCGGCAACATCCAGCAAGCAACTGTCTGTCCAAAATGTGAGGGTCGCGGCAAAGTTCCGGAGAAAAAGTGTAGCGTGTGCCGCGGCAAAGGTACAGAATCAAAAAAGCAAAAGATTGATCTGAAAATCCCGGCTGGTGTTGATGATGGTGCAACCATTCGTTTACGTGAACACGGTGAAGCCGTCGCGCACGGCGCAAAAGGCGACCTGTACGTCAATCTTCGTGTAAAGCCCCACAAGAAGTTTACTCGCGAGGGAGATCTCATTTTGAGCGAGGAGCACGTATCAATGATTGACGCTGCTCTGGGCACAGAGCTCAGGGTAGAAACAGTTGATGGGCCAATTACGCTCAAGATCCCGGCCGGCACCCAATCCGGCACTGACTTCAAACTCTCGGGCCATGGCGTGCCCCATCTTCGTAAAGAGACCCGCGGAGCTCACATTGTGACGATTCACGTTGATACGCCGACAAAAATGAGTCGCAAGCAAAAAGATTTACTGAAATCCTTCCAGAATTCTGGTAAGGCCAAGATCTTTTAGCTGTAAGTACAGCACGAGCACTCAAGCACCTTACGTGACACGGTGAAGCTCATACGGGTGAGGCGATTCGTCGAAAAACAGTAAAACTATCCGCTGGTTTATGCAGTCTTGGCATCAATCCCAGCGACTGTGTTCACCGGCTACGCGGTGCATCAATGTCGGCCTCAGCCTAACGCATTCAGTTGGGCGACAACGTCGGCGCGACATCGCGGCAGTTTGAGGTAGGTCGTCTCGTATCGCTGCATGCATGCACTAGCTGGGCGTGATGATTTTTTGGATAAACAATAATCGGTATACACGCTATAATAAGCTGTAGGTATGCGCAAATCTTCGCAATCTGGTTTTGTCTTAATGATGGCTTTTTTGCTGCTGCTCGTTGTGGCCTTTATTATTCTTGTTGTGCTCCGTATAAACAACGCTCCTATATATTGACAATTAGACGATAAAGTGATAATATAGTATCATTCGGACATTTAATGCATGAATAGAAATATGTCACAAAAAACTTTAGCCGCCTTTGAGGAAATATCATTTCCTGAATTTGACATGAACAACGTCAAAGCCAAGATTGATACGGGGGCCTACTCGGGGGCAATCCACTGTACACGGATACACGAAGCTCACGAAAACGGTGAGTCTGTCCTGTATTTTGCACCATTTGATCACCCCGAACTCGTCAAAAAAACAACTGCTTACAAAAAACGTACCGTTCGCAGCTCGAATGGAACGTCACAGCAGCGCTATTTTATTGACACGCGTGTCATCATAAAAGGCCAGGAATACCCCATTCATATAAGTTTAGCTGATCGAAGTGAGATGCGCTGGCCAGTACTCATCGGCCGGCGCTTCCTCAAGACCAATCAGTTCTTAGTTGACGTGCGCAGCCACTCTCACGTATCGTAAGCGAGTTAGAAAGGTAATATTCATGAGAATAGTTATTTTATCCAAAGGGCCAGGAAATGTTTCAACCAAGCGGCTTCTGTCTGTCGCTCGTGAGCGTGGCCACGACATAGAAGTTATCGATTACTTGAAGTGTTACGCGAGTATCGAGAAAAATAATCCGCTTGTCAGCATAGACGGAAAAGATTTATCGAACATCGATGCTATTGTTCCGCGTATTGGCAGCTCATTTACACGCTATGGTAGTGCAATTGTCCGGCAGTTTGAGATGCAGGGAGTCTTTACGACGACAAGCTCGATAGCTCTGGTGCGTTCTCGCGACAAGCTCCGAAGCATGCAGCTACTAGCGCGCGCTGGCGTCGGCATCCCCAAAACAGTCTTTTCGCGTGGTATGAACACCAACGTTGAAGACCTGCTCGAAGACCTCGGCGGTATGCCGGTTGTCATCAAGCTGGCTCGCGGCACGCACGGCAACGGAGTAGTCCTGGCGCAAACCAAAAAGGCGGCTAAATCCGTATTACAGGCGTTTTATCTCATGGATGATGACGGTACCAACATCTTATTACAGGAATTTATCGAAGAGGCCTCCGGGACTGATATCCGAGCATTCGTTGTTGGCGGTAAAGTTGTTGCCAGCATGCAGCGCAAGAGTCTTGACGATGACTTTCGCTCAAACTTACATCAAGGTGGCTCCGGTACACCGGTGAAGCTGACTGATGAAGAACGCAAAACGGCACAGAAAGCTGCTCGATCCATGGGGCTATCGTTGTGCGGAGTTGATATGATGCGCTCTGATCGTGGGCCGCTCGTACTTGAAGTAAACGCGAGCCCAGGCTTTGCAATCGAGGAGGTCACAGGGCGTGACGTCGCCGGCCGTATCGTTGACTATATTGAGCTCAATGCGAAGGGTAAGCGTCGTCGCGATCGTGTGGGCGCATAAACGTCAACTAATTGCCGTTGCCGTACTGATTAT
>CAZGPJ010000068.1:0-3276 GCA_964527485.1 uncultured Candidatus Saccharibacteria bacterium | reverse complement strand
CATGGCCGACGTACTTTTGGCTGCAGGTCCAAAAGTACGCAAAAACCCCGCAGGCAGCCCACCACATACCCACTAATCCGATAGTCAAAAACAGGCTCGCTGACATGATTAGTTATTCTGCCTGCCAACAAACACAGTTTGTTGCACTGCAGAATAAACACGAACTCGGAACTTGTAGCAGTAATGCCACCGGCAATACTGCTCCTTCGAACAGTCCTCGCGACCAAGTACGCCTATTTTTCACATCGTCTTAATCGGATGTAATGAGAGCCTGAACATCCAGGATTGGTAACTGTTAACTTATTGTCTATATTGTCGCGCCAGTCAGTTCGGCCAAAGCCTGCAATTAGCGGCTAGCGGCTAGGAATAAATAATTAGGAACTAGGGCTGAATACGCAAGTCGAGTTGCGTGTTCATTTTTATGGTAACGTATTTACTTTACGAGTCGAAACAAGACAAATACCGGCATGTGCTTGAGCCGTTCATACGTGTTCTTGTCTCTGCTTTCCATCTCGGGCAGGGGTACTGGATCTACTATCTTCTCAACCTGCATAACACAGTCGTGGATATCACGAATCATTCTGGATAATGATAGGTGTTATAACTCCAACTCTATGCTGCCCAGTTTGCCTTGTTTCTTTATGACTCCGTCTGTATTGGCGCCTATGTAATTTCCAAATATTTCTTGATTATCTGTTGATACATTGGTCTTTCTCCCGAGAAGAGCATATTTATAGCCATCATCTGTTTGTCCGTATGCCGTAGAGCTCTCGATAGGGTGAGCACATGAAAACACAAGTGCACCACCTGGCTTGAGTAGGCTACTTAGTTTGCGGATTGTCGACGCCCAGTCTTCGACGTAGTGCATAACGAGGCTGGAATATATAACGTCTAGGCTGTTCTCTGGCAAGTCGATTGCTTTCGCATTGCCATTGATGAAGTGGACGTCGGGATGTTTTTGCTGTGCAATCTCTAGCAGACCTGCTGATGGATCGACTCCGATGATTTGCGCCGGCTTTTGCTCTTTTGCAAGGTACAAGTCCGCACCGCTACCGCACCCATAACTCATAACGTTCATGTTGCGTAATCTTGGCAACAGGTGAGATAGTGCAGGTTTTTCATAGAGCGCATGGTAGATGCCGTCTTTTTCGCTCGCTATGTGCTCGTGGTACTCTTTGGCGTGCTTATCATAATTTTGAATGGTTTTATTTGGTGTCTCTTGGCTCATTCGTGCATTATCTCATACTCGCTCACGCACGCGACGAGAGATACTGTTAGCGAACGACTAACTCGCGGGGAGCTTCATTTCTATTTCGGGGATTACAGCACCGTTCGGTAGCGGATCGATGCTGCCAGTGACGTCTTTGCCAGTCTTTATGAAGTCGTTTCTTTAATAAAACTCTATGGCTTTTTTGTTGTAGGTGATGACGTGCAGATAGATATCTTGTGTTTTATCTAGTGCATCGAGCGATTTGCCTAATAATTTTTTGCCTAGACCATGACCTTGAGCTTCGGGAAGAACGTATAAAGCGCCCACTCGTTGTTGGTTACCTTTTTGGTCGTAGCGCGGGCTCGTGAAGCCTACGATTTTGTCTCCGTTTTTCGCTACAAAGACGCCGTAGGGACTATTCGCTATTCTCTTTTTGTTGCGCTCAATCCTGTCCTTTAATAACTCTCCGTTTTTACCAAAAAATCGCTTTATAATACTATCTTCAGTAATGCCTAACTCTTCGTTTATGTAAGTAGCAATCCAGGTGTTAATTTGTACGTCAACAATTCCTTTAGCATCTTCAGGCACTGCTTGCTCAACTGAATAAGTGCTGGTTTCTTGCTCTTTGGTTCGTGGCATCTCACTCATAACCACTATTATCTCACATTCCTAGTTTTAAATGATTGCCTGATGCAGATAATTTACAGGCTGAAGAATTCTTCCATGGTTTGGCCGTTTTCGTATAGCTCGGTTGCGAGTTCTTCGCCGACGTAGCGCAGGTGCCACGGTTCGTACTGGTAGCCAGTAATGTCTTCTTTGCCGTCTAGGTAGCGGATAATAAAGCCATATTCATGCGCATTGTCTGCCACCCATTGACCTTCTGGCAAATCTTCAAAGCACTCTTCTAGGTGACAGTTACCACTGAGTGACGTGACGTCAAACGCTAGGCCCGTTTGGTGCTCGCTCGTGCCTGGGCGGGCTGAGTAACGGTCGGCGGCTGCTTGGCCGTCACTGGCGACGTAGGATTCATAAAACTGTCGCTGCAAATCTTCTGAGCGGTAGCCGCTGCCAAATACCAGCTGCACGTCATCAGCCTGGGCTGCGGCAAACATGTCCTCGAGCGCGGGTGTCGCGGTTTGGCTGAACTGCATCTGCTCCTCTGAGGAAGCCAGTCGTAGCTGCACCTCAGGCACGGTTAAGTCTGGCGGCACGTAGCCATCGGGCAGTGGTCGCTCGCGGCTCACAATCCACCAGAGGCTGCCTGGCTCGTCAATAGAATAGCGGTCTTTATTAAAGCCCACTTCTTCTGACTGCTCATCGCTAGGTTGTTCGTTGTTGGTTGTTTCCTCGTTCGACCTTTCTTCATTATTAGCCGGCGCACCAGCGCGCTCTGACACCATGAACAGGGATAATCCAAGGACGACAAGGAGGGCGATAATCAGTACGAGCCAACGTTTGCGTATCTTCATATCACTAGTATAGCGCGAGTGTACACATGGCCGGTGGTTTTTTGTCTGCCGCGCAGTTATACTACACCTATGACCAAGTCAAAAGCTCTGCCAACAAAACTCCTCTGGATGGACCTAGAAATGACCGGCCTGGAGCCGGAGAAAGACGTTCTGCTGGAGGTTGCTGTAGAGGTAACCGACTTTCAGTTCAAGACATTGGATAGCTATGAGGCGCGGTTCACGCAAGACAAAAAAACGGTGCTCGATCGCATGCAAAAGAATATCTGGTGGCGTGATTTCCCAGAAAACCGTGACGATTTTGTCGACAAGTTAGGCGAGGGCCAACCGCTTGAGGAAATCGAACAAGAGCTCATCAAGCTGACCAAGAAAAACTTTGGCGACGAGCCAGCCGTGCTTGCTGGTAACTCTATTCATAACGATCGAAATTTTGTGAAGTATTGGCTGCCAAACTTTGACCTCAAGCTGCACTATCGCATGCTCGACGTGAGCGCGCTCAAGGTGCTGATGCAGGGCAAGTACGGCGTGGAGTTTGAAAAGAAAGAAGTCCACCGCGCCTTTGATGATATTCAGGCTTCGGTTGCAGAGCTGCAGTTTTAT
>CAZGPJ010000067.1:0-3308 GCA_964527485.1 uncultured Candidatus Saccharibacteria bacterium | reverse complement strand
CGCATTGGTCGGCTCCTGCGCAAAACCAGCCTGGATGAACTACCACAGTTGTTTAACGTTATGCGCGGCGAACTCAGCCTCGTCGGCCCACGCGCCTTAGTGCCAGAAGAGCTCAACGCCTACGCCAAAAAACACGCCATTCTCAGCGTCAAATCCGGCATTACCGGACTAGCGCAGATTTCTGGGCGACGGGATATCGACTTTGATGAACGGCGCCGGCTGGATATTTATTATGTACAGAACTGGAGCTTCTGGCTCGACGTTAGCATCTTGATACGAACGGTTCGGGCTGTTTTGGGTGGAATCGGCGCCAAGTAGAAATTCGGGGTTAGTAATTAGGAATTAGAGGCTAGAGACCAGAAATTAGGGTATGGTCGCTAGGTGAGGTTAGAGTCCCCCTAGCTCCTAATTTCTGAGATATTTTTTAATTCATCTGTTATAGATGATCGAAACACCTCCGACGAAAACTGAGACGCCTGTTCAGCTATGTATTCGTAGTCCCACGACGTAGCACCAAATTGCTCGAGCCGTGCAGCAAGAGATTCAGCTGTCTGCTGATTAAAAAATAACCCTGTTTTACCGTCTTCTACGTAGTCCAGCGCGCCGCCAGCTTTGTAGGCAATAACTGGCGTTCCGACCGCCATGGCTTCAACCGGAGCAATACCAAAATCCTCGTGCGAAGCGAATAAGAACGCCTCAGCAGCAGCTAGCTCACCGGGCAGCTGTTCATCTGTGACGTCAGTTTTAAATGTAACGGTCTCGCCAGCCAAAGCCACCAAGCGCTCGTACTCCGGGCCATTACCGATAACAGTGAGTGGTAGCTTTAGCTTGTTGCAAGCCTCGACGATAATATCCAGACGCTTCAATGGCGCTTGCCGACCAAGCGTAACAAAGCCTCGACGCTGGGGTGACTGTGTGGCCAGCTTAGCTTGAATGCCCGCGACATCTACCGGCGGATACACAACATGAGACGGACGGTCATAGTAGCGCTCAATGTCTGCCTGTATATGCGTCGAGTTAGCGATAAAATAATCCACATTTTGCGCAGCGTGATAGTCTCGCCGTCGCAGCGGACCGACAAGCAGACGCAAGCCAAGGCCAGCCAACCAGCGCGGCCCAAAGCCTGGGTTGTCGAGGTACTGTTGATGGTGACGCCAGTAAAAGTGCGTCGGCGTATGGCAGTAACACACGTGTATCGAATTATTGCCAACACGCACGAACTTTGCCTCACCATTACCCGAGCTCGATATCACCATGTCGTAGGCTGACAGGTCCAACGAGCGAAACCAGCGCTGCCGCAAAATCGGCAGGAATTTCCGTAAGCTACGAAACGGCCACTTTTGCAAGTACCCAGTAACCACAGCGTTGTCTAACTTCTCCCGCCACTCATCACTACAATACGATGTATAAATTGGTGCATCCGGAAACAGCCGGTGTAGCTCCAGCACCACTTTTTCGGCACCGCCACCGTAGAGCCAATCGTGCACAATTGCAATTTTCTGCTTTGCCATAATCTTATTCTAAACGATACGGCTTGATTCCGCGCTTCGTCCTAGCTAGCCTCGCCGTGAGCGACGATGGATAACGCGTGATATACCGCTGGCGAGCGCCAACGGAGACACAGTCGCCTCTGCAGAAGCAATCTGATCAGCTGTAAACTCAAATACACTCCTCGACTCACCGGCCGTTTCAACCATTGGCATAGCCGGTAATCTCGATGTATCGATCCAGAGACCAAATTGGCCAGAAGGCACATTCATTGCCTCACTCGCGCTTGATGCATACGCATCGGCTAACCCAACAACCGCACCGCCTGCCGCTACACACCCAGCTGCAACGCCCAACCATATCTTTCTCTGGTCACCGTGCACACGCATTTCCGGATAGGCCAACTTGGCCACAGCCATCTGGACATTGCCTCTCAGCGCCTCCATCATTTCTGGTTTCTGCATAACTATATTATATAACTTTTATATATTTATGTAAAACAGATTGACTCGGAATGAAGTGCTGGCCCTACCCTTGCACCTTTTTGGCCAAATTGCCAACATTCTGCGAGTACGTCTTATTCGTCACCAAAATCCCGTTCTCGGTCACTACCACTGCGACATTATCCAGGCCAATGACTCCGACAGGCACATCCGTATCATTACGCACGTAACTATTCGACACGTCATCGACTAAGGCTTCGCCTTGAACCGTGTTCCCGCGCTCATCCTGCTGATTCACTTGGTGCATGTCACTAAATGAGCCGACGTCCATCCAGTCAAACGATCCTGGAGTTACCAACAAGTCAGGCACTTGCTCAATCAGCGCTGTATCAATGGGTTCTGAGCTGAATTGCAGGTAGTGCTCGTCGTGCTCCTCGGAGTGGGCAGACCCGACTAACTTCTGGTAGTTTTGCCACAGGTGTGGCGCGTGCTCCTGAAAACTGCGCTCAAACACCGCTAGAGGCGCCACAAAATATCCCATATTCCATAAATAATTGCCACTATCAAGGTACTGCTGAGCCGTTGTCTTATCTGGCTTTTCCTTAAACGTCACCACGTCAAAAACCTGCCCACCGTTGGCGTGCTTGCCACGTTGAATGTAGCCAAACCCGGTGGCTGGATGCGTCGGCATCAGGCCAAGCAGCACTATCCGTTGATGCTCGACGGAGAGCGTGCCTGCGAGTTCCAGGCTCTCCACAAAACCACTCGTATCGCGAATATGGTGATCGGCGTGCATAAACACCACTGGCTCCTCAGAACTATGTCTCTGCTTAATCTTAGCCAGAGCCGCCACGACGCATGAAGCCGTACCACGGCGCCCTGGCTCCACAATCACGTTGTCATCAGGTAACTCCGGTAATTGTTCGCGCACATGGTGTGCGTGGCTGGCCTCTGAAATAATGTAGATATCATCAGCCAACAGGCGTGCCCGAGTATAGGTATTTTGCAGCAAGCTTTTTCCATCTGTAATGTGCAGAAGGTGCTTTGGGTACTCATTTGTCGAGAGCGGCCACAGGCGCGTGCCGGAACCACCAGCTATAATCACAATAATCATGCACCCATCATACCAGAGTGGATAGCTAGTATCTCACCGTTGGCCAGATGCTAGCTATCTGTCATCTGTCCTTAGCCACTAGTCGTCAGCCTGAATACGCAAGTCGACTTGCGTGTTCAACACTTCCGCGCTGAACAGTCATTTGTTGCTAGTCACTTGCCATCCGTCAACGGTCATGGGTTCTGGCCTCTAATTTATAACCCCTACTTGCTATACTAAACCCATGAAAAACTCACCCCTCATCAACGTAGAGAACCTCACCA
>CAZGPJ010000066.1:0-3346 GCA_964527485.1 uncultured Candidatus Saccharibacteria bacterium | reverse complement strand
ATGAAAAACATAGATGTATTCATGGCAAAATTAAAGCCAATATCAGTTGTGGCTGTGACCACCGCATTCGCATTCGCAAGTATACTAGCTGCGCTTGCGAGCCCGGTTGCCGCCAACACTGACCCAACGGCAGAGGAAGTGGTTGTACCGCTATGGTCTTTCGATGGCCACACCGACAGAAACAATGATGTTGCTGTCACGCCTGATGGGTCGCACATATACACCGCATCGCGCGACGATACTGCACGAAAACTTGATCAAGACGGAAACGAGGACGAATCGTGGCGTTATGAGGGCTACGGGAATTCATTAAACGCTGTTGTCGTAGACAGCACAGGATCCGCCTACGTTGCTGGTTCTAGTGCTATTGGGGAAGTCCATAAAATAGACCAAAACGGAGACGTAAGTTGGACCTCTGACTCGTTAGACACTTTTATATCAGACCTAGCGGTTGACGAAGCGAACAATCACATATATGTGGGGCTTGGAGCAAACGGAAGCGACGCAGGAAAGATTGTTCGACTCGATACAACTGATGGGAGTAGGGGCACATGGGAATTTGACGGCTTCGGCGGTGCAGTAATCGGAGCTTTAGCTCATGATGCAACCGATGACAAAATATATGCAGTTGGTTTCGATGGAAATGCAAAACAAATCGATATTGCAACTGAAACCGAAGACTGGAATCATGAAGATGATGCTTCGCAGTTGTACACTCTCGCACTAAACAATGATGCGAGTCGTATGTACGTTGGTGGTACTGCAACCATCACTGAACTCGATACTACAGATGGTAGCGTAGTTACGAGCGATTTCGGAGTAGATCTGTTTGATTCTGTTCGGTCTTTGGCCGTAGATAGCGCAGACAATGTTTATGCGGGAGACACCACAGGGCTATTAGGTCAATTCGACGCCAGCGGCAACACACTCAGTAGTGTGCAACTACATGACGGCTGGAACGAGAGCATAGCTATAGACAACGACGACTTTATATATGTCGCAAACGGACTATTAAATGAATCAGACGCCTTTATTTACAAGATAGATTTTGATAATACTGAGGTTCGCTATAGCTTTGATAACGTTACAGCTGGGCTTGATGTGCGTGATGCAAACACAAATGAAAGCCTTGTATTAGGCGAAGGCTACACAACAGTAACAGCACCCACAATATGGGTCGGACTGGATGATGACACGCCTATCGCGACTGCACCAGTAGCCATAACCGGCAGCAGTGATGCGCGCGACTTTTCTGGTGTCACAGCTGATAGTGACTCCGACACGAACAAAAGCTTCCTAAGTGGCATTCAAACACTCACCGGGATAGAAGGTGGAGTAATTGACTTTGCACTCTACGTACCGAAAGCGGCAGCAGATGATCAAGTGCACATATGCCCAGGCGCAAGCACACTCGCCGAAGTAACCGTTGATTGCACGGATGTTGAAGTCTACAACGAGAATGACGATAATGTGTCTGTCTCTGTCATAGACGATCAAGCATACTGGGTTGTCGGCGGACTTGCCGGCACTGGCGGGGTAAGTGTCCAAAGTGAAGCCGAGGAAGACACTGAAACAGCTCCAGGGCTACCGGACACAGGTGTCGGTGTTGCGACTGACTCAGGCTCTGGCTCAGGTGGTGCAGAAGCTAACGCATTAGCCACCGCGTCCTCTCTTGCTGGCTTCGCACTAGCAGCTAGTGGTGCATATCTCGTGCGACGCTTCGATTACTAAGAGGCTTCGACGCATCGATAATGGCTCCTGCACAAAAACCAAGCAAACAGCGCAAGACAATGCGGACCCTCGGGTTCGCATTGCTGATTATAGGCTTGATTATATTAGCGTTCAGCCTGTACGCACTGTTTAGTGATGGTGATAATACTGGAGAAAATGCTGCCCATGATGAGAGCGCGAACTCATCGCGAAGCGAAAGCCAGACTGATACAGACAGCTCAAACAGCGACGACACGACAACACAAGAAATACCGAGGCTAGAGCTCATTACGCTGGGGGTATCCGCGCCTATCGAGCATGTCGGCGTCAACGAAGATGGCAACATGCAAGAACCCAGCAACACCGAAATCGTCGCCTGGTATAGCGGTGGCAGCTATCCCGGTGAGGGTACTAATGCCGTGCTTGCGGGTCACGTTGATAACCGCAATAACCCAGAGGGCGGCATATTTGGACAGCTAGAAACACTCACAGAAGGTGATGAGATAAGCTACATTACTGATGACGGTCTACTAACGTACCACGTGACTACCATGAACGTATACCCATATGATGATGCGCCACTCGATGAAATTTATAGTCAATCAGGTCCAGAACGCCTAACACTAATCACGTGTAGTGGTACGTGGTACCCCGAGCTAGAGCAGTATGGTGATCGGCTGGTCGTGGTAGCTGAACGCATATAGTCCATCCATAAAACAGCCCCGGCAATGCGCTTGAGCAGGATACGTCTAGGGAATAGTCGCAGAAGACCACAGGGTGTCGATTAATAGTGGAGAAGCAACGCAGGCGACACACAAGGATAAAAATTTGCTACTTTGAAGAGTCTCACCTGAGGCTCTTTTTTCTTGCCGCTTAAGAAAATCGGAACCCCGAACCGGAGGTTCGGTGGAACGAAAGCTCACACAGATGCTTGCATCGAGTAAGCTTGAGTGGAGATGAAGCCGAGTGCGCCAAGCGCCCGGCCTGAATTGTCCGGCCCCGGGAGCCAAGATAAAACACTCAGCATTCATGCTGGGTTTTTTATTTTGACGTTCTGGAGACCAGAACCTCGAACCGGAGGTTCGTTCGTAAGGAGCTATCGCAGCCCGCCTGAGTCGGACGAGAAAGTGACGCAACGTGCCGCATGCAGCCCCGGCCCCGGAGCTGAGCAAAAGTACTTTGTGAAGCAGAGTGTTTTTGTTTGTGAGATAATACTGGCATGAAGTACCTAATTCCCGTGGCTAAGTTAATGGTATGGGCAGTGTTAATGACCGCTTTTTTGAACTTTTTCACTTTATCTACCGACAATAGTTTATCTTTACAGCCAGATTGGTTTAGTGGAGACCAAAATGATCGCGGAAACGAGACGTACACACTAGTCGAGTATTCAAACCCGGGATTCCCCATTCAGGTCGACGGCTCTTCTACGGAAGGACCGTATTGGTTGGCTTGGATAGTAAATATATTTACAGCTGTGATTGTCGGTATTATTATCGCAATAATTCTTTATAGACTCTCTTTAAGATCGTAATCGTGCATGACATTTCGCAGTAGCAATCTACTTATTTGCTGAAGATTATTATAACCTAAATAAACAGCAACAATTCACAGCTGGTCTGTTATTGTGGCGTGTTGG
>CAZGPJ010000065.1:0-3499 GCA_964527485.1 uncultured Candidatus Saccharibacteria bacterium | reverse complement strand
TATAATCATCCCCTGTTGGAAGGGTGACCGAGTGGTTTAAGGTACTTGTCTTGAAAACAAGCGTGCCGGAAACGGTACCGTGGGTTCGAATCCCACACCTTCCGCCAAGCAAAAAGAGCCTGTTTTTCGAGTAGGCTCTTTTTGCTTTTCAGCGGGACTTGAACCCACAGATGGCAGCCTTATCTGACACATACCACGTACGTTCAGCGACGCATGCCGGCGCGCAGGTGCTTGCACCGAGCATCAGTGCAGTAGCAACAATGCTATCGCACCCCTTCCCTATTTTTTGATTGTCTCAGGGCCAGCGTCACGATTTCTCACCTCTACAGGCTTTTCTTGGAAAAATCGTGACAGGAAAAACCTAAGCAGCACACCAGAAAATATATACACCCCTGCCCCAATGGCTATGATGTTGAGAGCCTGCTCAACAAGTAAGTCCACGGTGTCAATAATCGATGCCTGGAGGGGAGAGACACCTGCACTTGCGCTAATCAGAGCATCTTGGAAAACCCACCCAAACAGCGCCAGAATGCCCAGTGATATTCCGGCCACGATAAGGGGTAAGCCAATCCGACGTGCGCCGAGGCGCCTTGACGGAGCCAGAAAGAATACGAGGAGAGCTAATATTGCCGAAAGAACAATAGAAATCCACCCAGCCTGCTTTAGCTGCTGGAAGGTAGATGGAGCGGATGCGAGGGTATCATCTTCAAAGTTCGAAAAGATCTCACTTGATGAAAACTTTACCTCGGGAAGGAATTCACCAGAATCAAGCAGCTCTTGTGAATAGGCTTCAATTGCCGTTTGGCGGTCAAACCTCGGAGGAAGACATTCAGCGGTGAGTGGATTAACCTCGTTTTCTAGTTGGCTAAGTGAGCTGCACGTTGGTAGCGACTCCAATCTATCTGCCGCATAGGCACTTACTGAGTTGGCGAAGTTTTCACGCGACTGGCTTAGGTCAATTGTAAATTCTGGTCTTTGCGTTAGCCCGTTCAGCCAATCATAAGTCGCGTCAAGCGCTTGCTCGACTTGCTCTTGCAGGGGTTCTGTTGCGATTGCCTGATCCACGGCCTCCCTAATTTCTGCTGGTGGCACAGCAAGCGAGTCGTCGTTCTCGGCTTGTCCTGTCAGCTCCTCGGCCACTGTCTCGGTGAATGCTTGATAAACCTCTGCCTCCGCCAAGGATCTCTTGATCGGCCCTGGCGCCGCCAAAAGCAACGTAAATACGCTTGCCAGCACAACAACTGGCAGAGTGATATGTAGTAACAGTGCGAAAATTGATGTGAAAACTGTCTTGAGTATATGCATAGGCACATTGTACACAAGCTGTTGGCTGATTGTGTACACTAGAGACATGGAAGACTCAGTATTCACCAAAATTATACAAGGAGAACTGCCGGCACAGAAGGTGTATGAAGACGAATTGACTATTGCGATTATTCCCCTGCACCCCATTGCTAAGGCGCACGTTTTGGTCATACCAAAAAAGCAGGTCGATCAGTTTATTGATTTGCCAGATGAAGACTACCAAGCAGTTATGAGTACAGTCAAAAAGGTCGGTCAGCGCATAAACACGGTTATTCAGCCGGTACGCGTTGGATTGCAGGTGGTTGGCCTGGACGTCCCGCACGTACACGTACACGTGATTGCCTTTGATACGTTAGCTGAATTCCGTGAGCAGCCAGACGAATCACAACCACCGGATATGGAGCGCAACGCGGCGCTCGCTAAATCGCTCGCCTTCGAGTAGAATGGGAATATTATGGGTAACGGGGTAATCGCATTTTTGATGGCTATCGGCACGGCGACGTGGGTGTATAGCAAGTTTTACCGCAGAACAGGCGGCAATAACCAGTCGGCAGTAACAGGCGCCGCCATTGTTGGTGTACTCGTTTTTATCATCGCCTTCACTCTTCTTGGTTTTATACCCGAATAAACTAGCCATTTGATACTAGTTTTTCTTTGTTTTTTTACCAGACAATAGTACGATAAGGTGTATGAACGAAGAGGCTCTAGGGAAGGCACTGCAGTCTGCGCGTAAAAAAGCTGGCCTGACACAACAAGATTTATGCCATAAGGCGAACTTAAGTTATTCGACTTTAGCGAAGATAGAACGTGGGGCAATTAAGGCGCCGTCTATCTTTACGATTCACGCTATCGCCGATGCGCTGGACTTGTCATTTCATGAACTGCTAGGCGGCATCATCCCAGAGAAAAGCAAAAAGAAGACATCTCTCACGGGTATTCGTTTCGTCTATTTTGACATCAATGGTTGTCTTGTGCGGTTTTTCCAGCGGGCTTTTACGGCTCTCGCCGAAGACACTGGCCAGTCTGCCGACATGATAGAGACAACCTTTTGGCGCCACAACGATGCTGTGTGCCGAGGTGAGCTAAGCATGGATGACTTTAACGAGATACTCAGTGAGCAGCTGGAGACACCGAATATCCAGTGGCGAGACTACTACCTAGAGGCAGTAGAACCGATTGAAGAAATGCACGAGCTCGTGTCGTGGGCGGCCGAGCACTACTATGTTGGATTACTAAGTAACATTATGCCGGGCTTAATCACCGAGATGCTCGAGCGGGGGCTCCTGCCAAAAGTCTCTTATCACAGCATTATTGACTCTTCGGATGCTCATGCTATCAAGCCCGAAATAGAGATATTCGAACAAGCCCAACTCAAGACAGGGTTTGAGCCAGCCGAGCTCTTGCTCATAGATGACGCGAGAACCAATATAATGGCCGCTGAGCGGCTTGGTTGGCGCGTCTTGTGGTTTGATGGCTATCGCGCCTCAGAAAGCGTTCAGCGCGCCCGAGACGCCCTACGCTTTAAAGACTAAGAAGCCTATACCTGAAAGCGCTCAAGCTCACGCGTGAGCGTATCTCGTTTGGCTTTGTTTTCCTCGAGCTGATCTTTTGACTCTGCTACTAAGTGTTTCGGCGCTTTCTGGGTGTAATTCTTATTTGCGAGTCGCTGTTCTAGTGCTGTGATCGACTGCTCAACTTCGGCAAGCTTATCGTTCAGTTCACTGCTGTAGCGTTTGGCTGTTGCCTGGTCAATGTCAAGCCAGCACGTATGTTTGGTTTCTGTCAGGTAAAGTCCGTGGCCGTCATCCACCGAACGAACACCCGACAAGCGGGCAAGTTTTTGTATTAAGTCCCCCTGCTCTACCAGGAACTTGTTATCGGTGTGGTAGAGATTTAAGTCGGCCCGAATACGCAGTGCGGATTTGATGTAGCGAATCTCGCTCACAAGTGTTTTTACTTCCTCAAACTGCTCGGCTTGTTTTGTGTGCGCCTTGGTAGGCTTTGGCCATGGACTGGTAATAAGCATAGAGTTGTCCTCCCAGGCTAATGTCTGCCAAATGGTCTCCGTGACAAAGGGGGCGAAGGGATGAACGAGCTTTAGGATAGTTTCGAGGCAGTACGCCAGTACATCAGGATTGAGGTCGGTCTTTGTTGCCTCAATGTACCAATCAGCAAAATCATCCCACACGAGGTG
>CAZGPJ010000064.1:0-3578 GCA_964527485.1 uncultured Candidatus Saccharibacteria bacterium | reverse complement strand
CGCTCTTGTCAATCAGCCGGCAGTTCTTTTCTTGGACGAGCCCACAACCGGCCTCGACCCACAAGCGCGCCGCAACCTCTGGGAGCTTGTCGAGCAAGTTCGTGATAAAGGCGTGACGGTTATTCTGACGACGCATTATATGGACGAGGCCGAGAAGCTGTGTGACCGCGTAGCTATCATGGACGGCGGCAAGATAATCGCGCTTGACACGACAGATAAACTCATCCAGGCCTTATTAAAACGTGGCTTCAAGAAGCACAAACACGTCGCTCAAGCTAACCTTGAAGACGTATTCATTGACCTAACAGGCAAGGAGCTGCGTACATGATGAATCAACTGCGGCCCGTTTTTACATTTGCCAAGATCGACATTCGTCGTCTGTTTCGTGACAAAACCGGCATATTCTTTATTTTTGTATTCCCGTTGATTTTCCTGCTCGTTTTTGGCGGTATTTTCGGTCGCGATGCCGACGTTTCTTTCAACATTGGCCTGATTAACAATTCAAATAGCGAGTTTTCACAAAATTTTGTCCAGCAGCTAGATGAAAATGACGTTTTTGTCGTAAACGAAAATATTGCATCGGAGGAGCAGGCGCTTGAGGAGATGAACCGCGGATCAGTCGACGCGCTCATCACACTTCCGGAAGACTTTGGCGAAGTATCGGATGAAGCTGGCTACCCAACTGGCACGGCAGAAGTGCTGTATGACCGCGGCAATGAACAAGCTGGCGTGACCCTAGGTTCGATCTTAGAGAGCGTATTTGCCGAAATTAACGCCGAGTTTGTGACCGTTGAAACACCGTTCAGCGTAGCGGTCGAGGCAACCGAGATAGAGGGCTTAACCACGCTGGACTATATTTTCTCGGGCTTGCTTGGATTTACTATTCTCTCGCTCGGTGTGTTTGGACCAACAACTGTCTTTCCACGCATGAAAGAGCGGGGTATTCTGCGCCGGTATCACACCACGCCAATCCGGGTGTGGCAGTATTTTGCGGCCAATGTCTTGTCTAACGCTTTTGTTGGTTTGCTGGCGGTGGCCTTGATGTTTGTCGTGGCGGTACTTTTGTTCGATGTGTCGATGCGCGGTGATTATATTAGCCTCATCATCATGACCATCCTTGGCACAATTGTGCTTTTTGGCGTTGGCTTGGCTGCTGGTGGTTGGGCGAAAAACGAGAACCAAGCGGCACCGCTGGCTAACCTAGTGGCCTTTCCGATGATGTTCTTGAGCGGGGTTTTCTTTCCGCGGTTCCTTATGCCAGAGTGGCTGCAGACGGTATCGAACTTCTTTCCACTGACGCCGCTTATCGATGGCTTGCGCCTGATTATCACAGAAGGAAAGACACTGCTAGAACTTGGACCAGAGCTGGCCATGCTTGGTGGTTGGTTGGTGTTGATTTATTTAGTGGCTTTTCGGGTTTTTCGCTGGGAGTAGTTAATATAACTTTTTGGGTTGGCAAAAAGTAATCAAAAAGCCAACAGGCGACACAATTACACGACGTTCACTCACTTGTTCGTATCCGGATTCTGACATAATCAATTGCCCTACCTGCCAACGAGCCTAGCTCGTCGTACTGCAGGACAAATACGAACCCGGAACTCGCTCCGCTCAAACAGTCCTCGAATCACTGAATACTTACTGCACTCGTTCACTCGGAAATTTTGAGCCTGCAGGGGCACATAAAAGCACAGAGGACTGGTGACAAGCACTATTTCGGCGCGGTAGCGCTGAATACGCAAGTCGAGTTGCGTATTCAGGCCTTAGGTAATTACGCGGGTCATATGCAGCCTTCCTAATTCCAAGTTTCTAACACCTAATTTGTTGCTGATTATGCTTAAGTGTGGTATAATAGAAATTATGACAGAATTTAGAAGTGATCCAAACAAGAATATGCGCGATGATATGAATCGTGGCGTAAGCCCCGATTCTTTAGCGAATTTGGGTTACGACGTTCCCGAACATATGCTGAGTGATGAACTTGCTGCAGACGCTGAACAGACCGGACATCCACTTGGTGAAGCGGAGCCTCAGATAGAAAACCAGGATGAAGTGAGCTCGACGCGGCGGCTTGGCCGAATGACGATAGCTCAGGCGCAAGAGAACGCGCGGAAGCACGAAGCGCAGCACCGCCAGCGTCGTGGTGAAGAACGTCGCGTTAATCTACATCGTCCAGAATAATAACGTAACTTTTTCTACGTATAACACCCGAGAGCGATATGTCTAAAATTGAGCACGAGCAACTTATTGTGAGCAATGAGAGCACGCAGCAGTACGCGGTGCGTGACTTCTCTGAGAGTGGTCCGGCAGTTAACCTGCTGGAGCGTAACATTCGGCTGCAAAACGTGCTTGATCTTCTCAAGGAAAAGCAGCGCCTAGAGAACTACCGCTGGGTGCTCGGTCGAGATACTGACCTAGATGAAGAGGTACGCGCTGCCCGTGTCGAGTCGACCAGCGCCTCAATAAAAAATGTGACTAAACACACCAAGGAGCAGTTCGCTCATGCTGCAGGTATGTATGCGCTGATTGACAGTGGTGTTGATGAGCACACTGCCCGCCGCACGACGCGTCGGGCGTTTTCGGATTTCTTGCGCAAAGGCTCGGGCATTCGCAACAGCGAAAAGGCTGAAGCTCTGCGTGGCAGCCTTGAGGAGAGGTATCCAATCATAGAGGCCACAACACCAATAGATTTTCCTATTCATGAAGACGTTACAACCGCCGAAGAGACGCCAGGAACCAGTACGGTATCACGTGAACGGCGAGCCGCTCGTGAAGATATTATGCGAATCCGCAGCGACGACCGCGCGGGCTTTTTGCCAGCAACTCATCAGGAAAAGAACCTGGTCTTGCCGTGGCTCGACTACCTTAATAATCCGGATCGCCCACGTGGCGTTTGGCACCAGCTCGAAGAGGTTTTTGCTCATCAGCAAAAACATAAACATGGTGTTGATGGTGGTGTTCAAGCGCTGCGCAGTATTGTCTACGAGGTTACGGACTACGCAGGCAACGCCAAAACGTCGGTTCAGGCGTTAGAGGATCTACAGACGCGCATTGACGACCTGGTGCACTACCGCTACAGCTTAGCTGAAGAGTTTGGTGATACGCATGATGCCTACGCGGTACTGGCCCGGCACATAGATATTACTGGCTTGTTGCGTCAGAACCCTCGTAGCACGGCAGATATAATGAAGACCAAGGTCATACGGTGGGAGCATGAGGGTCCTAGCAAACACAAACGCATCGAAGATCAATACACAACCGATGCGCCCACAGAGGCTTACCAGAAACGCATCGAGGCAATTGCCGAGACTCGGATTGTTGAAGTTCGTCCCGCCCTTACTGCTGCACTGTTATCGGAGCGCCGACGCGCTTCATTCTATACAGCTCGGCTGGAGGAAATTGTCTTGCACGCTCCACGTAGTCGTTATATGCAAGACGTGACACGTATTGCCCAAGACGCCTTAGGTGCGTAAACTGTCTAAGATGCAAAATATCTGGGATGCCTTACCAAAGCCGTACTTCATATTGGCGCCGATGGACGATGTGACTGATACGGTATTTCGTCGAATTGTCGGTCAGTG
>CAZGPJ010000063.1:0-3618 GCA_964527485.1 uncultured Candidatus Saccharibacteria bacterium | reverse complement strand
CCTCCACAAAGCACCGTTCCGGCGCATTGTTCCTACGGTTCTTATCCTGCCACCACATAAAAACCCCATCCGCGAAGATAGGGTTTTTATATGGTGGGCGGTATAGGCTATCGTCTGGGCCTCTTCCGTTTGGTCATGCTCGATGCAAGCACCTGCGCGTGACCTCACTCCACCGAACCTTCGTTCTCCGCCTTTGGCGAATCACTTCTACGGTTCTCATCCTCTAGCCGGACCTTCTCATAACGTGCATCCAAGGATGCACAACATGAGATGGTGGGCGGTATAGGATATCGCTAAAGCTCCTCCGCTCTACCATGCTCGATACGAGCACCTGCGCGTGGTATCACTTCGCCGAACCCTCCACAAAGCACCGTTCCGGCGCATTGTTCCTACGGTTCTTATCCTGCCACCATATAAAAACCCCATCCGCGAAGATAGGGTTTTTATATGGTGGGCGGTATAGGATTCGAACCTATCACCTCTACAACGTCAATGTAGCGCTCTAGCCAAATGAGCTAACCGCCCAAACATGCAAATAACGCACTTATAATAGCGCACAACAGTGCTTCGTACAACATGCCTTGCGTAAGGCTTCTCAACCTGTTAAATACATGCAAAGTATTGACATTTATAATATTTCATGCTAGCATAACCACGTTAATTAGGGAGGCGCTCAATTTTGAGTACCAGTTCGAGTTCGCTCGAAAGCTTCAAGCTTTTCTTTGAAGAGATTGATGCTTCGACGAAATCTATGAGTCGTTTACGACGAGCGAGACGAACAACAGCACGCAAGTAGCGCCGTTGTTCGATCGTTATAGCCCCGGTTTCGGCCGGGGCTTTTCATGTCTGCGCTACGTTATGCCCAGCACGAAACAGGTTATCCACTAGCATTTTATACAGCGTTATGACACTATGTAGACATGGTATGTCTCTATTGTCACCACAAGCTCAATGTAAGCAACTCACGGCCGCAGGCCACGACGAACAGCGTGTGGCGACGACGGTCATGCCCAGAGTGTGGCGCTGTGTTCACATCTATAGAGACATTGAGTCTGGCAAATAGTGTCCGCGTAAAGCATTCTCATAGCCTAGAACCGTTTATGAAAGAAAAGTTGCTTATGAGTGTGCATGAAAGTCTACGACACCGTGATGAGGCTCTCCGTGAGTCACGCGACTTAACAGAAACGATATGCGCCCAACTTATGCAAGACCACGTACACGGCGCAGTCGTTCAAAGAGAGCAACTTGTAGCCACAACTATAACCGTCCTCAAGCGCTTTGATGACCTAGCCGGGCGTCACTACCAAGCTCGGTTCCAGGCCTAACCCATCAAGTTCTCACGGCTACATGACGCGTTTTTTATCAGAAGTGACGACTGCCTTATCGGTGACGTCGAATGTGCCAAGATATTTGCCGAACATGAGACGTGTTTGTGAATACAGGGCAGATATTGAGTAGAATACGACCGTCGTAAACGGCAGGAGCACCCACTGAGTCACCATGAAGAACGTGCGGCGACGTTTATAGCGAGCCGGCTTGGCGGGCAACGTCTTAAAACTTAAGAACATCGTAATAAAAATACCGGCCAAGGCGACTGTTTGCACGCGGCTGGCAACAAATGGCAATTGGTTGCTGACATAGCTATCTGGGTTTACAAGTAGTGGCACGAACGCAGCAAAAGCGAGCAATAGTGGCGCAGTTGCCCAGCTAACGTGCCCCTCCAGTAAGCGAAGAAATTTGGCCCACATATCACGACGAGGGATGGTGTTTGGCTTAAAGAAGCCTTCTTCGGCAACATAGGCAACGTCAGATGCTCCCCAGGCCCAGCGACGTAGCTGTAAAAACTGTGCTCTCACCGTCTTCTTGAATGTGCTCGAGAGTACAGCATCCTGGTAGATGGGCACATGTAGAGGTATGACGTCGTGTTTGCCGTCATAGCGAAAGTAGGTCCGCCAGAACTGGTGGCCGTCTTCAACGATGGTGCGAACGCTCCAATAGTCTGTATCCATCAGCGACTTCATACTCTGTGCGTGCGAGGAAAAGTTACGAATCATGTGTGGTCGTAACGACTGGACAATATTCCAGAACGAATTACCTGTTGCAATGACGCGCATTAGCGCTGGGGCGTCCCAAATATTGCTTGTAAATATAGGGATTGGCTGGACAGAGACCGTTTTCGGGTCAGGAGAAATCATATACACATAGGTTAGAGCAGAAAAGTAGCTGGCGTGCGGTCGGTTATCCGAGTCGAGCGTCGTCACAATGGTGTGAAGAGGGTCAATGCCTTCCTTGCGCACATATTTTTCGAGTTCACGTGCCGCGTAGGTGATATTCCCACCCTTACCGATGACTTCACCAGGGATGTCAGACGGATGTTTCACCGCCATAGCATGCTGGAATGTGTCACCGTACTCAGCAATCAAGTCTTGAGCTGTTTTTTCAATTTCTGCGCCGCCTCGCTCTTCGTATGCAAGAACAAGTATGAGCTTTTTACTATCATAGTCACAATCAATAACTGATTGAATGGTTGGCTCCAGGACCTCTCTGCTCTCGTTATAGGCGGCGATGACAACTGCGTGGCGTATGTCATCAAACGCCAAGCCATTCCCTAGCTCTGCTGCAGCACTGACATTTTTTCGGTGCCAATCCGGACGATCTACCTCTTCGGGAGCACTGCCACCGGCCAGTTCTTTAAGCATTGCGGTCCACGGCAATTGCATATGACGGTTCATCATACGAAAGCCCTGTATCGAACGAACATTGAGTCCAACCGCCTTGCTAAACCACAACAACAGATATCCCAGCACGAAAAACACGGCAAGAGCCGGGTTTATAAGGCTCAAAATAAGTGGCATAAAAATTATCAGCCAACTAAGAAGACCAGGAAGAATCTCAAAAAAACGGTATCGTCTACCTCTCTGATTTTCATAGGGTATTTCAATATCTTTCATATCTACCTTTCTAGCGCAGAACGAATAAAGCGTTGGTTACAATCAAAATAAGAACGAGCAGCAGTGTTGCAAGAGCGAGCACAGCTATAGCAAAGCGCTTTCTGGCCTCGTAGATACGCAAACTCAGGTACGTATGAAACACAAGTACAAATACCGCCAGCAGAACAAAGTAGACAAAATCGGTTGCGGTCCCCGCGGTGAAGGCATCAAGGCCTAAGTTTGAGCGATAGCTGATGATATAACTATTGCCGTCGCCCGAATCAAGTTGAAGAAAAGTAAAAATTGCAGCAGCCACCGTCAAGAATGTATTAACGCTGAGTAAAACGAGCACAAAACGGTCGTGAAAATAGTTTTTTGGTATATGCATATGTCTTTCAGTATAGGGATGATGGGGTAAAGTATAAAGTCTCCCCTGACGGAACATGAGTTGGAGCCACCTACCAGGATCGAACTGGTGACCTACGCGTTACGAGTGCGTCGCTCTACCAACTGAGCTAAGGTGGCACGATAAGCCCGTGCCATTCTAGCAAATTACCTCTGTCTATTCTACGGGAAAATCGGTCCGCCACTTTAACCCACTAAGCCTAGATATGGCCTCATTTAAGGCCGCAGCCGGTTGCCTCTCTAGTCAGAGTCTTCTTTGCGTGAGCTGACGGACTTCGTGAGA
>CAZGPJ010000062.1:0-3631 GCA_964527485.1 uncultured Candidatus Saccharibacteria bacterium | reverse complement strand
GTCTCACATCGTATGCTCTTTTGACCATGACGTATGGTTACTTGCTGCCCATGCGACGTCACTTGAACAGTGTCTTCGCGGGATGTGCCATAGGTATGATATGACCCAAGCGTCTCTCTATATGCACTATCAACTGCATCAGCATTGACTATGAGAGCGTCGGCAAAACTTTGAACTGATAGCTCCTCGTCGGCAACCGCCTGCAAATCGGAAAAGTTTTCCATATGCTCGGGTGTAATAGCGCTAACAACCGCCACATCACAGCGCATATAACGCGAGAATTGCTCTATTTGCCCAGGACCATCTGTGCCAAGCTCCAACACAACAACATCAAATGGAAAGCGTTGCCACAGTTGAATCTCTATCTGGATAAACCGCCACATCCAAGCTAGCGGGTTATACAAAGAAGGTAGCGCCAAGCCAAAATAAACCAACGGCACACTGACGAGATCGTTATAGTTCCCCTCTTGGTAGCGTACTCGGTATGATGAGCCAAGATACTGAGCGATGGCCTGCTTTGTGCTGGTTTTACCTACACTGCCAACTACGCCAACTGTTGCGAATGAACGCCTGGCTTGCAAGCGACGCACCTGCCAGCTAAGGAGGAGCACAACAACGGATTTATACCACTGCTTCATACTGTTTTCCTGTACTCTCTGCGCAAAGACAGCAATTCAAAACCCTATTGGACGGATTGTAGCCGTTGCTGCAAAGTCGTCGCCGGTACTGTGTCTTCAAGCTGAGGGACGTCTACCGTACGTAGTAAGCCAAAATCCCTCAACGTCTCTTGGCGCTCATCTTCACCGTACTCAATTGAAACAGGCTGACGACTCAAAACGTCTATCTCTATAATGATTCGCACTGGGCTGACATTACGAAACTGCGCAGGGTTGACTCCTTCAAGTTGAGTCAGGCCCTGGAGCTCAGCCAGTTGCTGCAAATACGTAACATACGGCTCTGGCTGCAGTGAGACTGGATAAATATATGTAGTCCGACCATTGCGCTCACCCTCTGTAATTCCCAAGTAATCGATCTCGTACATCTGTGTCTCTTGCGTGTAGTCGTACAATCGTGCTTGATCAGTTGGGCTAATGTTGGCAAATGGTAGTACGCCGAGGGTTGCTTCGCTATACGCTTCACCGACAGTTGAGCCCTCTTGCCCAGGCTGTGGCTCACTGACACCCCAAATACCGATTATCTCACTAAAGTCGAGGTCAGATCCGTCAGCACTTTCTTCTGATGTATCAATTTTCGTGTAACGCACAAAGTCTCGCTCCGGTGTGCCGATATCTTCAGTAACGACTTCTGCTGCTGCAGCGCCAGTCTGCGTTATGGTGGTTTGACCAGATACAACTGCTTGACCGCCGAGATGCAAGCGACTAATTTGTTCTAGCTGCTGTAATCCAACATCTTGTTCTATGACTCGAGTGACCGATTGCGTTTTCAGCGTATTTTTCAACATATCCTGAAATACACGCTCCTGATCAAGAAAGATAAATTGTGACCATAAAAATACACCGACAGCCAACACAAGAACACCTAGTACCGTCGCTGCTTTTATGCCCGCTGTTGATACGCTCAGGCTCGGTTTACGTAGCCGCGTCTTTACGCCCGTCAGCTTTTTTTTGCTGCCAGATTGTGTTTTCTGCCCACCCTTTATCTTTCGCAAAAGTCTTTTCATACGACATAGTGTAACAGTTTTTTAGCTGAAGGTGTATCGTGGCAAAACAACAAAGATTCACTGGTGTGCCGCTACCCTTTGAGCAACACATAGCACATAGTGTAGAATAGTGACGTTATGCGAAACACCAGTGAAGATATATAACACCAAACATCTTCGGTGAAACGCAGAACATTTGAACGTTTCCGCATTTGTGGAGGGGCATTGGCGCAGTTGGCTAGCGCGCTTCCATGGCATGGAAGAGGTCATCGGTTCGAATCCGATATGCTCCACCACAAGCGCGGAATCACACATAGATAAACCCGACATACGACCGTGTGTCGGGTTTATCTGTCGTTTTGTATGTTGCTGACTAGTTAGGCATCATTCCTTGAAATACATGAAAATATAAAAAGCTCCGCTCAGCCGAAAGCTGTCGGAGCCCTTTATATTCGTGCGCCCCCACCCATGCGACGGGTGACGCTAATACTAAAATAATTTATGTTTTGTTATTTTTGTTTCACACGCCGCAGGTCGACGCACGAAGTACCATAAGCGTATCTCGATTCGCAGGCTGTGTCAACTAAAAAAACAGGGGCATGTCTCACCTATGCAACGAGTTGCAGAAAACGTGGCTCATCAACAATCTCTGTGCCGTACTTTTTGGCTTGTGTGAGCTTACTCGACCCTGGCTTTTCACCGCGCACCAGATAATCCGTGTCTTGGGAGACTGAAGACTGAAATATTCCACCCTGTTCGCGAATGGCCTCTGCAGCCGCCTCACGGCTCATCTCGCTCAAACTGCCTGTTAAGGCAAACTTTTTACCAACAAGCTTCCCCGCTACGTCTGCTTCTTCTGTCGGCCAAACTCCGAGACGGCGAAATTTTGCAAGCAATGCCTGGTTATCGCTGTCATCGAACCACAGTAGTATGGCATCAGCAACAATCTTTCCCACGCCGTCAACTGCCTTGAGTTCTTCGTACGATGCGCTGCCAATTGTATCGAGGCGACGAAAATGTCGGGCCAGATCAGTCGCAGTTTGCGTACCGACGTGACGGATGCCAAGACCGAATAGAAAGCGCCGCAATGGCGGCTGCTTCTTTGCCTGGATTGATTCGACGAGTTTTTGGGCGCTCAATTCAGCAAACCTCTCTAGCTTCATAAGGTCTGTGGCTGTGAGCGTATAGATATCGGCAATGTCTTTGACGAGCTCTGCATCAACGAGCGCCACCACATTTTTTTCACCAAGACCGTCAATATCAAGAGCAGACTTACTGGCGTAATGCTGCAGCGCACGCTTTAGGAGAACCTTGCCGCCAGAACCTTTGACGCGGTAGACCGCCTCGCCTTCTGGTCGTTCAAACGTCAGCTCAGGATACTGGTGCTGGAGTTCGTCTTCATAATCAAACGGCTCGGTATCGGCTGGACGGAGTTCACGTACTACCCGGTCAACCTGCGGGATGATATCCCCTGCTTTATAAATCACCACCGTGTCTCCAACCCGCACATCTTTTCGCTCTATTTCATCAGCGTTGTGTAGGCTGGCGTGACGCACTGTCGTACCCGCAAGCACAACGGGCTCAAAAACGGCAACAGGTGTAGCCGCACCGGTTCTACCAATCCGGATGGTTATATCGGTGACGCGTGTTGTTGCTTCCTCGGCGGGATACTTATAGGCCAATGCGGCACGCGGGTTTTTACCGACGTAGCCGAGCGACGCATGGAGTGCTCGATTGTTCAGCTTCACGACTAAACCGTCAGTGTGATAGGGTAGCTCATACCGTAGCTCTGCAAATTTTTGGGCATAGTCAATCACTCGCTCAAGTGTCGTCTCTGTATGTGCCTCTTTATCAACAACAAAGCCGAGCTGCTTACCGATGTCATATGTCTGCTCGACTGTTTCAGGATCGTCATCGCTGGACCGTAAAATGTCATACACCCGAAACGTGAGCGGGCGCTGCGCCACCATC
>CAZGPJ010000061.1:0-3755 GCA_964527485.1 uncultured Candidatus Saccharibacteria bacterium | reverse complement strand
GTGACACAGTCGTTTCACGAACCTCCGCTCGCAGGTGCTCGCTTATGAGGTTCTCGTATCCCAACGATGACCAAACAAAAAGCCCAGGCTAAAACCTGGACTCTTTGTTTGGTCGGGGTGAGAGGACTCGAACCTCCGACCTCACGGTCCCAAACCGCGCGCGCTAGCCAACTGCGCCACACCCCGACGGTGCGATAGATACTCGATGTATCAGCAGATTATATTCTACCACCTCAAGAGAAAATTGCCAGAGTGTTCTTGCCTTCCGAATTTTTACGTTATAATAAAGAGTATGGAATTTTTATTGTGGGCTTTTGCAGTTTCTATCGGTATAAACATCTTGATGTTCATACCGGCTTTTATATTCAAGACAGACAGATTAACCGACATCTCTTATGCCGTGACGTTTGCTGTGGTGGCTGGGGCGGCTTTCGCACGTAGTGATCAGACTTTCGCTCACACTGTATTGCTGTTGGCCGTTTTGGCGTGGGCAGCTCGACTGGGCGGATTTTTACTGATACGCATCAATAAAATGGGCAAGGACTCGCGCTTTGATGACATGCGTGATAAATTCTTCTCCTTCCTGCGTTTTTGGCTGCTGCAAGGTGTCAGCGTGTTTGTCGTCTTGGTTGCCAGCTTATTGCTCTGGCAAGAGAGTACGACTAGTCTGACGGTTCTTTCTTGGGTTGGTCTCGCTGTGTTTGTTATCGGATTGCTACTAGAAGCAACCGCAGATTATCAGAAATTTTTGTTTAAATTTAGCGGTAAGCGCAAGAAGCACGAGTGGATTGACGAAGGCGTCTGGCGGATGTCGCGGCACCCCAACTACTTGGGCGAGATGATGGTCTGGTCTGGTCTGTATCTCTTTGTCGTACCGTCACTTAGTGGTACTGCGCTATACGCTGGCTTGGTAAGCCCTCTCTACATTATTGCCCTGCTACTGTTTGTCAGCGGTGTGCCGCTGCTAGAGAAGTATGCCGAGAAGAAGTGGGGCTCACAAGACGCTTTCAAGGCGTATAAAAAAGAAGTCCCCGTTCTTATACCAACTCCGCGCTCAATCAAGCGCGCGCTATCGCATTAGACTCTCAGGCTTATACGAGCCAAGTTGCACTGGCGACGTGAGTACGCTTAAATACTCTGCAGATGATTGCCATACTTCTTAGCCTAATCGGCATCGGCCTGCTGTTGCTCGCAAACCAATACGCCTGGACGCATAAGCTGGTACGCGGCGAGGCATCACGAAAGCTGGCCCACATTGGTATTGGGAGCTTTATCGCTACCTGGCCGATTTTTATGACATGGGGAGAAATACGCATTGCTCTAGCGGTTGGGTTGATCGGGGCGTTAGTGGTTCGGCAACTCCGCATATTTCCTAGTTTATTTGACATCGAGAGGCGCAGCATCGGCGATGTTGTCGCCCCTTTAATCATAATTGTTGCAGCAATTATAGAACCGACAAAGACGATCTTTGCGGTAACGGTGCTGCATATTGCTTTTGCCGACGGAATGGCTGCGGTTATCGGGTCACGCTTTGGTCAGCGCACTGCATATAATATTGCCAAGCAGCGTAAGACAATTTTGGGCACGGCAACGTTCTACGTTGCATCGCTGCTGATTATGACAGCTGCTGCTATATTTAAGCCAAGCCTCGATTTTTCTACGATGCTTGTCTACATCGGCGCTATTCCACTGGTCGCTACGCTGACGGAGAACATATCACCACGCGGACTGGACAACGTCACAGTACCGGCAGTTGTGATTGCTATGCTGTTGCTTGTCGGGTAAGTTTCTTACCGCGGCGAAAACTTTGCCAGGCACCGTGAGCTCGTAGGGCATTTATGATGACAACAATGTCAACGATTTCTTGTACGAAAGCACCTTGCAGGGGGCTAAAACGGCCGCTCCAGAACACAACCATCAGGCCGATACTCAGGAAAATGCCAATGAGGATGCTCTGTCGAGCAATGGCAAAGGTTCGGTTAGCAATCTCGACGCTGTCAGCGACTTTGCTGACGTCATCTTGCATGATGACAACGTCGGCCGACTCGCTGGCTGCAGTTGAGCCGCGCGCGCCCAGAGCTATACCAACGTCAGCCGTTGTTAGTACTGGTGCATCGTTGACACCGTCGCCAACAAAGCCAACTGGCTGATGTTCGGCTCGCTCAATTGCCAATATTTTATCGGCTGGCAGACATTCAGCTTTTACCGTTTCAATACCAAGTTTTTTGGCAATTTTATGGGCAACTTTTTCTGAGTCACCCGTCACCATCATGGTATGGTTAATACCAGATTTTTTGAGGCGGGCTAGCATAGAGGCAGACTCGGAGCGAATCTGATCAGAGAAAGAAATACTTCCAGCAAGCGCATTATCAAAAGCGATAAAAGTCGTGGTGGTGTCGACTTGTGTTTTCAGTTTTTTCGGTAGGTCTACACCAGCTGATTCAAGGAACGACAGGCGTCCAATGGCAATGCTCTTGCCGTTCATGCGTCCGGTCAAGCCATGCCCGGCATTCTCGCGAACGTTTTTGGCCTTGGGGATAGATAGGTGCTTTTCTTCTGCGTGCTCGACGACGGCGCGAGCGAGGATGTGACTCGAGCTCTGCTCTAACGCGGCTGCGTAGGTAATGATGTCACTTTTCGTGAAGCCCTTATGAGCGATAACAGACTCAACTTTTGGTTCGCCACGCGTGAGGGTTCCAGTTTTATCAAACGCCATGGTGTTGATGTTGGCTAAGCGCTCCATGGCAGAGCCAGTGCGCACAATAATACCGTGCTTGGCCGCTCGGCTCATACCTGAGATGAGCGCAATAGGGGCTCCCAGTATCAACGGGCACGGGGTCGCCACGACCAAGACCATAAGGAAGCGTATGGGGTCGCCCGACACAATCCAAGCAGATGCGGCAATGATATAGGCAACAATAGTGAAGGGGACAGCAAAACGATCAGCCATCCGCACAAACGGAGCCTTGCTGGCATTAGCAGATTGCACAAGCTTGATGATTTGTTCGTATTGGCTGTTTGCGGCTGTCTGTGCCGCTTCGATTGTTAGCTCGCCATCAATGTTGATTGAGCCACTCAGTACTTTGTAGTCTTTTTTGGCGATAACGGGCAAGCTTTCACCGGTAAGACTAGACTCATCTACGCTAGACTCACCGTCCACGACAACACCATCAACCGGAATGACCTCGCCAGGCAAAATGACGAGTTTATCCTTGGCCTTTACCTTGGACACAGCAATGTCTTCGCGCTTTCCGCTGCGTAGGATGTGAGCTTTATGCGGCTTTCGTTCAATCAGAGATGTCAGCTCGCTTTTCGCGCGCTTTTCTGCATAGTCCTCTAGGGCCTCACCTCCAGTGAGCATCAGGACAATCACCATACCGGCCCAGTATTCACCCAGAATAACTGCGGTAAGGATGGCGGTCGCGGCGAGTATATCGACACCAACACTACCTTCACGTAGCGTTCGCACCATGTCGATGGTCAAGAAGACTAGCATAATGCTAGACGCGACAGCGAGCACCCAATTCGTCGCTGTTTGCTCACCGCTTATCTGCAGCCCTAACGCAATAATAATCGCGGTAAGCGTAAAAGCCAATTGGCGGTATTCCCGAAAGAACGATCGGATCGTGCGTAGCATACTGTCTCCCTTGTGTTTTGCTATCGTGTTCAGGCACCAGTATAGCAAAAGTCGCCCTCAGATTACATGTACCAACAGTAACCAAACAGATTAATCAGCGAAAGATGTCTGGTAGATG
>CAZGPJ010000060.1:0-3761 GCA_964527485.1 uncultured Candidatus Saccharibacteria bacterium | reverse complement strand
ACCATACCTAACGGCAAAGACATCACTGTCACAAGTATTTTCATTTTCGTCTCCATGTCGGTGTGGCTGCGCTGTTAGAACATAGTCTCCAGATCGCGCTACAGCGTTCGTGTCTGTTTCTGTTTTGGGCAATGTATAGATATCCTTCGGCTCAATCAGAAGAGTGTTGTCGCCATCGCTGTCTTGAAAAGTCTGCAAGAAAAGTTCATGAGTAGAGCGTGTAAGTATGTTAGCGACAAGATGATCCATCTTCGAGATATCCCACTCAAAGAAATCTGGGCACAGCATAAAATAACGCATGAATGACTCACGTTTACCTTCCGCATATTCGTCAAAGGCTGCCCTGATGTCTCTGCTCCTTCTTACTGCTTCAGTTGAAACTGAGGTAAGAACCCTATTTCTAGAGTCTATAGCAGGCTCTCGGGGGATATCAGCGTATAGTTGATTTACCTCAATAGAGTCAGGTCCAATTTCTTCTAGACGTGGTGGATTTACGCGCTCGATGCCCATAAACCGACGATTATCATTGGTTTTATTCATAAAATTTAAGTCTGTTTCTCCAAAATATATACTACACTAATAATAGAAAAAGTCAATGTCTGTAAATGCACTCACGACCTATAGAGCAGCACTTTATTTTAAAATGTTAGCGGCCTAAAGTATAGGTGATATCAAATAATTACACAATGTGCCTAGCCAAGGGCAACGTCCAGCACTTGTTAATCAAGGCCTATTTTGTTAAATTGGACACATTATTATGAAAACTCAGCTGACCAACGTGACACAATTCGGCATCATCCTACTCCCGCTAGGACTATGTTTCGCATGGGTTGAAGCCTGAAAAATAAAACATAGTCCAACAACCGATACAAAGGCTTCACCCAGCGAAGCCTTTTTATATTTATATGGACTCTATTATGGAAGCTGAAAAATTATACATACCTAATCCCCGCAAGAATAACACTATGGATCCGCTGCAGCCTTTAGTAAAGGCGATCGATTCAGAAAATATCGATACCAGGTTAAGCGCCATCTCTGGGACGGAGGATAACCAGGAATATAATCAAAAACGTATCGCGGCTGCAGAAAATATCGCTCGCTTGGTGGGAGAGTCGTTATGGTTCGAACGAAGGCAAAGCGACGATTATAAAAATGAACAAAGCGACGATTGGCTCATAGGTGCTGACCAGGTAACAGATTGTTTTGGGTACAGCTATATTACATCAGAGCTACTAGAACAAAGAGCAATCGATCATTATGTCGCTTACGTCAACGGACACGCCAACCTTGTGATCCCTGAGACACCCACTGGCGATATTCGAGACAGTTATTTACTAGATCCGCTCAGCCCTCAACTAAACCAAGTACTCGGCTCAGCAGTCATACGAAGCTCTTTTATTGCTAACGAAAGCGCCAACATGGGCGGCGCAGATAACCCAGAGCGTAAGCTTCTGATGCTCAACTCAAGAACACTGGCGAGTCAGGTGTCAGATGACTTCGAAGTCACATCAACAAAATATCCCTGGTTGGCGACGAGTGAATCGGTGGCCTACAGGAACAGGTTTTTTCATGGTGACGGCGACGAAGATTTACCGGACAGTCACGAACGAATTATCATGAGCCTATTTCGTCCTGAAGTCGGTAGGAAGACAATTAAAAATTACTTAGCTTTGCAGCGAGCAATTGCAACCAAAGATAGTGGTTCGGCTTGCGCAAGCATTGAAAACCTACATGGCAGCTATCCAGATGTCGATGCACGCCAAAAGCACCATGAAGTACGAGCCGTCGTCCAACAGTTATGTGAGGATAATAAAATAAGTCAGGCCAAAAAAGTCGTTGATTCCTATTTTGCAAATTTTGATGGGTTGCACGATTCACGAATCCCCGAAGCAAAGGCTGATCTATTCCGTAGGATCGCAAAGGCCACCGGTAGTATAGCCTTGGCACAAGAGGCTGCGGTGTTATACGACAATGCATCGCAACGAAAAGGAGCCTTCCACGAAAGATTAGAGGGTAAAAAACTCGCAACAAACCAACTGCAAGAGCAGCTCTCTTGTTAATAGTGAAGCTCTTGCAAAACATCTCTTATTCACGTATGCTTACATAGTTACCAAAGACAGCGACTGTAGATATTATTTACTTAATTTGTCGCCGAGGTGCTGACACACGATGTTTTTGAGCACGATAACTCCTTGGTAATGCGCCAAGGAGTTTTTGATTGAGGTAACGCGTTCGTACAGGTCGATAACGAACACATCAAGAAACAACAAAGAAAGATTGCACATGGCTTTAAGTAAAGACAAGAAGCAAGAAATAATTGAAGACGTTCAGAAGCGACTTGAAGAGTCGAAGATGACTGTTGTCACGGCATATCAGGGAACGCCTGTGAAGGCAATGCAAGAGCTGCGACGACTTGGTGCAGAAGACGGTACCACCCTAAAAGTAGTGAAAAACCGACTTGTAAAACAAGCTATCTCGCAAACAAAACACCTAAAAGATGCTGACACGTCAGCATTGGAAGGAATGTTGCTCTACGCTTTTAATAATGAAGACGAAGTAGCTCCAGCTCAGGTAGTAGCAAAATTTGCTAAGAAGCAACCGAGCTTACAGTTCGTCGGGGCATACACTGACCAAGGTGAATTCATCCCTGCCGAAGATGTCAAAGCTTTGGCTGACCTGCCAAGCAAAGATCAACTACGCGGTATGCTTGTGGGCACCTTCGCGGCTCCACTCACCGGCTTCATGAACGTCATGAACGGCAACGTACGCGGAGTACTTAATGTGCTACAGGCGCGTGCCGACGCAATAACAGAATAAGAAAGGATACTACTATGGCAGATACAGAAGAAAAGGTAACTGTTCCGAAAGAATTTGAAAAGATCGTAAAAGAGCTTGACGGCATGTCAGCACTTGAGATCAGTAAGTTTGTCAAGTTCCTCGAGGAATACTGGGGCGTAAGTGCCGCAGCTCCAGCCGCAGCCGTCGCTGCAGCACCAGCAGGTGGTGATGACGCTCCCGCTGAAGATGAAAAGAGTGAATACGATGTTGTCCTCAAGGACGCTGGATCACAAAAGGTTGCTGTCATTAAAGCCGTAAAAGACCTAACTGGTCTCGGTCTTGGTGAAGCAAAGGCTATCGTTGACGAGGCTCCGAAGCCTGTCCTTGAAAAAGCTGCAAAAGAAGACGCAGAAAACGCCAAGAAAGCCCTCGAAGAGGCTGGCGCTACTGTTGAGCTCGCGTAGATACACACAAGAAGTTCATGTAAGTTTCACGGCGGTAAGTGTATCTTGCCGCCGTGTCCTACGCACGTGCACAGATACAGTTGTTTTGACATAACGAGTCAACCGTGATAACTTCTTAACAAGTGTACTTTGAGATAAACACGAGGAAACTAGAGAGAGACGTACTATGGCGGATGTTCCAGAGAAACAAATAAAGCGATTAAAATCTTTGATCACAGAAGCAGAGACGAATTTGGCTGCCGCAAAAGAACTCCTTGTCAGTTTGGTTGGAGACGATGAAGACGTCGCGACGCCAACGGCTGACTCAGAACAACTGGGTAAAATTATTGAAGGTGTATTTGATGGTCAAAATATGGTTGGGTCTGACGGAAAGACCTATCCAGTACCAGCAAACTACGCAAGCAAATCAAAGCTCGTCCAAGGCGACATACTCAAGCTGACTATTGCTGATGACGGAGCTTTCCTATACAAGCAAATTGGCCCAATTCCACGCAAGCAAGTTGTCGGCGTTCTGAAGCT
>CAZGPJ010000059.1:0-3808 GCA_964527485.1 uncultured Candidatus Saccharibacteria bacterium | reverse complement strand
TAGCAGGGATTGAGCTAAAGCGTAGACGTGGCTCGTCTTGCCTGCTCCTTCGTCACCTATGAGTGCAACCGTCCCATTGCCTTTGGCGAGAGCGCTACGTAGGGCATGTACGCCTGGTGACGAAGCAAGAGCGCCAAAATGAACACCGTGCCGTTGAATAGCTTGACTTATATTGACACCAAACACATTGAGCTTTGGCGTAAAACCACTCGCCCAATCGCGCCCAATCCCACCAAAATACGGTTTTTCATTGTCGCGTGTATCTAGTATGCGGTCCAGCCATCTCTCGACACTGCTAATATTCTCGGCGCTAATGTTTAGTCGACTGCACATGTCCATAACAGACGGGGAATGCCGTAAGAGCGCGCTGATAATATGACCGACCTCAATCGTGCCGTGTTGGCCACCATGCGCCGCTGCCCGCTCGAGGTAGGCGGGAAGGTCTGTCTCTGCATCACTGAGTAGCTCAGCTACGGTGTCATTGTGCAAAAGGAGCCGATTTGTAAAAAAACGTGCTTGCCAATTTTTTGCGTACGCCTGCCATAGCCGTCGTGGACTAGCTGGTTCGTCCCGCGGCACTAATGCGAGCGCTTCAACCGATAATCGCTGCTGTGGAGTGGCACCGTCTGGCGGCAATACCGATAGGTCACGTTTGTACCAGGTGGCTATCATCCAGAGCGCCAGCGACACAGAGGCAGCGATATATGCCCCGTTCATTAGCCCCATGAGAAGCAGGAGCAGCCCAGCGGTTGCCCCAACCCAGTAGAGTATGCGCAGAACCGTGTATCCGCTACTGCCGATGTGATGAGCCAGTCGGGCTTTTTGTGCGCGTAGGCTGTGTACGTCTATGGTGTTCATGCTATAACCCCGAGTACAAGCAGCGCAATCACCGCTGGCGGCACAAAAAACCAGAGAATTAATTCGAGTATGCTGACAATGCTTGCCGCACTTATAACCAGGCCTGCTGTGAGCAAGACGATTGATCGCACAAGAAAGCCAACAACACGGCTGACTGTATTATCAATAATCGAGCGCATGACACCATCGATGCCGGGTCCCGGTCGACTGACGATGCGTCGCCACGGCGAGCCCAGTGTTCGAAGCAGCACGGGGATGGCAAACAAACGGTAGGCATCAAAAATACGCTTTTCGGCGTGCTTGAGCGCAGACATCCAGCCCGCGCTATACCACCACTGAAACAGAGACAGGATAACCATAGGTTGTATTGTAGCACTTTATCTGAGCTGCTCTAGGCATCTTGCGGGTCGTTCACGCGCTCCCATGAGAAATACGTTTTCTTGTCTAGCTGCTCTTCTATGTAACCATCAGGATCAAACTGTGCCTCAGTCAGATAGACATTAAAAGCGAATTGGCGCAGGCTGTTACGTACGCCTGGATAACTACGGGATGGTCTTTCAAATTTTTGTGAATCAATAAAGCTCGTTTGCGGTAGCGCAATAGTGAGACCGAGTTCTTCCTGTAGGCCACGAAGCACTGCGGTGTCAGGGCTCTCATCAATCTTCATCTTTTCGGATATTGACTCGGGAATTTCGGTGCGTTGGCGCACTGTTCCGTCAGAAAATTCTTGATACTCCTCGGTTAGTCTGAATGTCGAATTTTTGGCCGCCTCAAAGAACACGTTTGCGGTAACAATGCTGATAGAGCGAACGACTTCGGTTCGGCCATTGTCAGTTCGAACATCAAGCTCCGCCTCACCACTCAACAATTCTTGTGTGAGCGCCATAAGTGGTTTTGAATCACCCCTGCCCCATGTGCTCGTGTCGATGCCGTGTTCTTCAAGAAACTGGGTGTACTCGGAGCATTTTAACTGCAAAACTTTTTCCGACTCGAGCAATCTCATAGTTTCCATAGGTATATATAGTCTAGCAGGATGGAATAATGTGGCGCGAACGGATATGTCGTTATATGAACGCGAAATGTAGTGAATACCAAAAACGGGCAAGTTGACTTGCGTGTTTATGTCAGAGAGGGATATCGGCTTCGCCTCTTCCGTTCAAGCTTACTCTCCGCCTCAGGCGGATGCGTGAGCTTTCACTTCACCGAACTCCTCGGTTTGTATTTTGCTACTGCAAAATACCCTCGGGTTTGAAGCCTTCTATCAAATAAAAAGACCGGCTGAAGCCAGTCTTCTTTATTTGGCGGAGAGAGAGGGATTCGAACCCTCGGTACGGTTGCCCGCACACACGCTTTCCAAGCGTGCTCCTTCGACCGCTCGGACACCTCTCCACATCGACTAGCTTAGCAGAACTGTCTCTTTTCGCCCACTGTCTTGACAGATTACCGCATAAATAGAAGAATTATATTAATAACACCTTGAAATGTATCACAAAAAAGAAGTACACTGAAAGGCAGAGTGAATACAATTATCCAACTCCAAGACGTAAGCAAGCTTTACGGCTTCGGTGACGCGACGACGGTTGCTGTCGAAGACGTGAGTTTTCGCGTGCGTAAAGGCGAGTTCATCGCTGTGATGGGCCCGAGCGGCTCAGGCAAATCTACCTTGATGCACCTGATTGGACTGCTGGATCGTCCGACAGAAGGTACATATATGCTCCAGGGCAAAAAGGTTTCACGTCTCAGCGCATGGCGCCGGGCGCGTTATCGCCGCGACCGCATCGGCTTCGTTTTCCAGTCTTTTAATCTGCTCTCGACAATGACGACACTGGAGAACGTTGCCCTTCCCCTTGCCTACAAAGGCATGACCCAAACACGCCGCTTGAAGCAAGCAGGCAATGCCTTAGAGCGCGTGGGTCTAGCCGATAGAGAGTACTACTATCCCAACCAGCTCAGCGGTGGTCAGATGCAGCGGGCGGCTATTGCGCGGGCTCTCGTGAACAATCCCGAGATAATTATTGCCGATGAGCCGACCGGTAATTTGGATAGCGCTTCGAGCCGCATCGTACTGGAGCTTCTCAGTGACCTGCACAAATCTGGTCATACCATTCTCATGGTGACACATAACCCCGAGCTGACGCGCTATGCAACGCGTGCTGTTTTTATGCATGATGGAACCATTGTGGCCGACCAAAGCTCGAGTATTGGCACGGTCCCCGATATGGCCAAGAAGATGTACTTTAAGCCGACAAAGACAGAAGAGGATGATCTTGAGGGCGTGTCTGCCCTGATGGACGCCGTTCCACAAAAAGACGAGAAGAAGTCAAAAAAGTTAAAAAAGAAATCAAAATCGCGCAAAAAAGCAAAAAAGCCTCGTAGTAAAACGGAGACAAAAGCATCATGATGGTAAAAAATAATCTACGCATGGCTATTGCCGCCCTCCGATCGTCGCGTGGGCGCAGCCTGTTGACGATGCTCGGTATCATTATCGGCATCGTGTCGGTAGTGACGGTGGTTTCGGTCGGTGAAGGTGTCAAGCGGAGTATCGCTGGCGAAGCTGATTCACTTGGTTCAGAGATGATTACAGTCTTGCCGGGAAAGCAAATATCTCGAGATGATACAGGAACAATTACCCGCTATGATCCATTTGGCTCTGTCGGCTATTCGCTGACCGAAGCTGATTTAGCAGAGATCCGTGATATCGGAGGTGCACGTGATGTCGTTCCGTTTGTACGGGTAGCTGGTGTACCGTACCTTGATGGTGATAGTCCAAAACGTATGCCCGGAGCACACGTACTCGCGGTTTCTGGAGATGTCCCCCGTGTATTAAATCAAGAGGTTCGGTTCGGTACCTGGCTAGAAGACGATGCCTCAAACAACCGACGCTTTGCCGTCATAGGATCGCAGGTTGCCCTAGATCTATTCGATGACCCTGATCCGATTGGCCGTTCAC
>CAZGPJ010000058.1:0-3829 GCA_964527485.1 uncultured Candidatus Saccharibacteria bacterium | reverse complement strand
CATCATAGTAGTGGTCCGTGCTAATGTAATTTGGTTTGACGTCTAAGCAGAAGATTTCATCAGCCACCAGGTGCATCCGGTCAACTGCCTTGACGCTAGCAACAGGAGTGACAACAATCAGTTTTTTAATGGCTATTGTCTTAAGATAATCCTCCGCGACAGACAGAGAAAATCCGTTTGTCAGCCCATCTGATACGAGTATCACGACATGGTGCCGCAAATGGTCTTTATTAATCTCACCGTCATGACTCATAATAAGGTTCATATGGTGCATTTTGGTAATTCGCTGCTCCTCGATAAACCCGTGATATTCAGCCATAAACTCCTCGAGCTGCCCCGCGCTAAACATATTGTTCTTCGTGAAGGTTCCAGCCGAGGTGACAGCGGCAATAGCATCTGTTTCTCCTGGTAAGCGTATATTCTCCGTAAGCAGTACAGACAGACTGGCATGCAAGCGCATAGCGATCTGTGCACCAACAATCGTGCCACCTTCGCTAAGCGATACGACTGCAACGTTTTCGTTCTGATAGTGAGCTATTTTCTGCGCAAGCTTCCGCCCAGCCTCGGCTCTATTTTTGAAATACATGTCTGCGTGAAATTGTATCACGCTTATGGCTATTATGACCTAGGTTTTGTGCGACTCAATCGGTGGGGTAAACTTCGGTACGCGGCGGCGCGCGTTCAGCGACATCGTGCGGTACGGTTTTGTTTGATTATATGACGTATGTTGGTCTTGGTAGGCTGGTTGTTGGTTTGTATCGTAGCCTTCATCCTGCCGAGCAGCGTGCAGCATCCGAGCATAATGAGGCTGTTGTTCATGGTCGCTTGCGTGGCGTAGGTAGCTCACCTTCTCCTGAATAAAGCTCGTAAGTTGACGGAGCCTATTTACGCGAAACGTCGTAAACCGCAATGTTCGCCCTGGTGTATGAAGAGTGAGCGTGGCATCGAATATTCGCTCTGTGTAATCAACTTCTGAGATCATTTCGTAGCGCATGTCTTCCATACACAGGATGAGCGGCTTTTTATCAAGGAGAAGCAAGCGTTGATCGGTCGCGCAGAAGAGTGCAAAACCCTTCTCATACCGACCATTAAGAGCGTGCACTAGTGTCTCGTCCTGAAACAGAATGCTTGGTAATTGCTTGGCTTCAGAGCGACCCCAAAATTGAAAATCAGACCCTATCCGTTGTAGTTGCTTCTTGACCGCGTTATTACTCGTCATGGCGCCCCTCCTCTTACATGTGATCTCAGTGTAGTTACTCTTGTAGGTAGTTACCATGAACCTAGACACAGAAAGGGTGAGGACTTTATCACACATACCGAGACAACACTCCTCTTTTGTGTCATACTTACGTCATGCTTGCATCGCCAAGTCAACAACAGGAGCTAGTGCGTCTGTTTCAGCAAGGTAGCCGACTCCAATATAAGAAGGGTGAGCTCATCATTCGTGAAGGAGAGGTTCCAGGCGGTGTCTTCTTTATTGAGTCTGGACTGGTAAAAGCATATGACATTACCCGCTACGGTGAAGAAAACCTTCTAATAATTCGTAAACAAAACGAAATTTTTCCAATTATCTGGGCAGTCACGCGAAATGAATGGCATGTGATGTATGAAGCCTTGTCTCCAACGGTAGTATATCGCCTCAGTCGTGACGCCTACATAGAGGCTATCAATGCGCGAAGTGAGTTGCTAGCGCCCTTACTAGACATCGTCCTGCGGATGTACCGCATTCAGTCAAAAAGAATATTAAATCTAGAATACCGCACCGCCCGCGAGCGCCTGGTTTCATTCTTACTATTGATGGCTGAAAGGTTTGGCAAAGATAATGGCGAGATGATAACAATCGAGGCCCCCTTACGGCAACAGGATGTTGCGAGCTCTATAAATACCTCGCGCGAGACAGCTAGCCGTGAGCTCTCCTATCTGGAAAAGAAGGGACTGATAGGGTCAGAAAAGATGCTTATAAGCCTAAAAGATATCGACAGCCTACGGAAAATTATCGAGTAAGCCTCTTCAGATAATAGAAACGCTCCACATTGCCTTTATTGCCAGCAACAGCAGAGTCGAGACTGTCTATTATTTTGAATCTCCGTTCAAGCTCTGCCTCAAACTGCTTGAAGATGTCGCGGCGAATCCGGTTGTTTTTGACGATGCCATTATGGAGATCAGCTCGATTGCGCGCCTCAAATTGAGGCTTTGCCATTATGAGTATCTTCGTATCACTTCCTGCAAACGTGTACAGCTGCTCCATGATCCGCGTCACGGAGATAAACGAAACGTCGACCAGTATAATGCCTGGAATACGGTCCATTGAGAAATCTCTAATGTCAGTTTTTTCATGTAGCTCTATGTTCGAGTTACCACGTAAACTATGGTGCAATTGATCCGTACCGACGTCCACTGCAACCACCCTTTTAGCGCCATGCTGCAATGCATAATCAGTGAAGCCACCGGTACTGCTCCCAATATCGAGAACCGTTGCGCCAATAAAGGAAATGCCGAACGCATCGACGACCGAATCAAGCTTATAGGCGGCGCGTGAAACATAACGGTCGTCGCTTGGAACAACGACAACATCATGCTCAGAAACCATATGACCAGCTTTCGTGGCGACCTCTTTATTTACATACACCTTACCAAGACCAATGAGATTACTCGCCTGGCTACGTGACTGTACAAGTCGTTTTTCTACCAGATACTGGTCAAGTCGTTGCTTCATGCTCTACTAAGATGATACGCGTTCACGGTAGGCTCCCGTATCAGTGTCAACACTGATAACGTCGCCTGTTTTTATAAAAGACGGCACCTTTACGGTTACGCCAGTCTCTAACTCCGCCTCTTTTTGTACTGAATTAGTCGTATCGCCCTTCACGACCGCCTCGGTGTAAGTTACCTTCAATGGTATATTTTTTGCTATATCAACGGAAATCAACGACCCATTAAAGATAGTAGCTTGGGCTACATCGCCTTCTTTTAGATAGCCGGCGATATCTTCAATAGAATCAGAGGAAATTTCGTACTGCTCGTACGTCTCTTGATCCATAAAATAATGCTTGACTGCGTCATTATAGAGATACTGGATATTCTTCGACACGACATCGGCTGGTTCAATCGACTCGTTGCCCTTAAAGGTTTTGCTAAGGACCTTGCCATCGAGTAAACTCTTTATCTTAACGTTTACAATTGATCCGCCACGACCCATGACTTTTTGTGCATAATCAATTACCTTATACGGCTGATCATCAATTTGAAAAATCTGCCCTTTTTTCAGGTCTGTAACACCAAAAGCCATGCTTTATACCTCTTACGCTATATTTTAATTGTTTGCTACAAACGGCAACAGTGCGATGTGTCGCGCTCGCTTAATAGCGATAGCGAGCCGGCGCTGTTGGTATTCTTTAAGGCCAGTTTTTTTGCGTTGCTCTATTTGTCCGAACTGGTTAACGTAGCGCTGCAGAGTCTTGACGTCTTTGTAGTCAAAAAACGGTATATCACTTTGTTGTTTAAAAATTTTTGCCATTATCGTATTCCTTTTCTAAATCGTATTATTAAAATGGGATATCGTCGAGATTGATTGGTTCGTCATCGATGTCTTCAATTTTGACGTCGTCCTTTTTGCCCGAAGACGTATCTTTCTTGCTACCACCCTGTTGCGACTGCTGCGTGCTACTGCGAGGGCTGGAATTACTGTCGTTGCCGTCGTCATCGCGACCACCGCCACCGCCGTCAAGGAACGTCACGTCGTTGGCCAGAACCTCAACCTTGTTGCGCTTTTGGCCGTCCTGCTCCCAGCTTCGGCTTTGCATTCTTCCCTGGACTAAGCAGCGGCGAC
>CAZGPJ010000057.1:0-3893 GCA_964527485.1 uncultured Candidatus Saccharibacteria bacterium | reverse complement strand
GGATCCATCAATCACAAACTGCTTGGACGTCTTGGCGTTCTGCTGAACTAATTTCACGCTGCGTGAGCTATCGCCTAGCTCCACATCAACGCGCCCCCAGTCTGCGCCATGAGCAATCAGGTCATCGTCGCTGTTTCTGTACGATCTTCCTTGAGCGCTCACCAATATAGCCTCAATTAGGTTTGTTTTGCCACTGGCGTTTGGGCCAACCACAATATTGACAGCTGGATCTAACTCAAAGCTATCGTCCTGGTACGACCGGTAGTGCTGCAAACGAATAGAATTTATCAAGTGATTATCCTCTGATTACCCATCAAACTCTTTCGTTCGACATCCTCAAATTTTTTTATACGCATAGTCTTATTCTACAGAAGCTAATCGACAGATGACAGACGGCAGGTGACTAGTGACGAATACTCAACTCTTTAGCGGCATGATGACATGTAGGTAGTCATCCTGCTTCGGATCACGAATCAGCGACGGCTCCAGTTTTCCATTAAAGCAAAACTCTACGTCTTTGCCGTTTAATACTCCGAGTACGTCTATTAAGTAGCGGGAGTTTAGGGTTATTTCACCCTCACCAGACACAGTCGCGTCGGCCTTGGATGTATTCTCACCCAGCTGAGAGGCGACAGAGCGCACTTGCAGCGCTTTTTCTGACTCGTCCGCCGATACAACAATACTGCCGGCGCTTTCGCGGGCAAACAGGCTGGCGACCTTGGTAATGTTACCAAACTCTTGTTTTGGCAATTTTGCGGTGGTCTTGAACCCTTTCGGGATAAGTTTGCGATAATCTGGGTAATTCCCCTCAATCAAGCGCGTTACCAGCTCTACCTCACCAACAGTGAACATCACCTGTTGATCGTCGTGCACAATCTCGACGTCACCGCTGCTATCAGATACGATCCGCAGCAAATCCTGCATGGCATTGGCCGGTACGAGTAGTGACACCTCTTCTTTGGCTTCACCCAACTTCTTTTCCGCCAAACGGTAACTATCAGTTGCCACCATGTAGAGATTACCCTGGTAGCTATGGATATACACACCTGTCAAAACCGGTCGTGCCTCATCACTTGAAGCCGCCACGACCACCTGCTGTAGAGCTTCTTTCATGGTGCTGGCTGGTAATTTCCAGGATGTTTTATCGGTAATATCCGGCATAATCGGGAAGTCTTCTGCGCTAATACCGTTGATGGTAGAGCTATACGATCCTGACTTCATGCGCAACTTAAAGTCATCCAGTTTTACATCAATCACGCCACTTGGTAGGGAGCCAACAAAATCTTGCACGAGCCGAGCCGGCACGGTTATAGCACCTTGGTCACTTACTTTTGAGCCGATGTAGCGAGTAATAGCAATATCGAGGTTGGTTGCTGATATAGCAACACGGTTATCGATTGTCTTGATAAGGACGTTCGCCAGCACGGGTAGGGTACCGCGATTGGTCGCAACGCGTCCGACGGTGCTCAAGGCTTTGGATAGATTTTCTTGTGTTACTTGTAGTTTCATTTCTAAGCTCCTTTATTAATAGAATTAAATGAATTTAAAGATAGTTTTTGTTTATATAAGCTGTGTGGAAGATGTGTAAAAGAAGAAATATAAGAAGTTAATTTTATAAACAGGTGTCGGATAAGTCGAGTACAAATGGTGTACAGAACGCGGATAAGTTGCGTGGTTATACCCAAGGCTTTCGATTGGATTCGTAGCATGTGGGTAAGCGCCGTAGTTGTACCCATGTGTGTGCACAGGTTGTGCGTAAGCTTTGCACAGGTTTTACGCATACAAACGCTCCTTGATTCCGTCGATAACTTCCTTGACAGACGGGTCAAATGATATCTCTCGCTCTATTTTCTCAACCGAGTGTATAGCGGTGGTGTGGTCTTTGCGGCCAAGCTCGCGCGCAATCTTGGGAAAACTCAGGTGCAGCTCGCTCCGCAGCATGTACATGGCAATTTGCCGTGGCACCACGATGTCGCGGTCGCGTTTGGGTCCGAGTATATCTTCCATCGCGAGATCCAAATATTTGGCTGTGCGCTCCACGACTTGTTTGGCACTAATGTGCTTTGGGCGGCTGGTGGTGGCGCCGAGCAGGGATTTGGCAATTCCTACATCAGGTGTCAGACCGCGCATCTCACAAAAGGCCAAGAGTTGATTCAGTACACCCTCAAGCTCACGAATATTGGTTTGTACTAACTCGGCAAGGTAGGCCACAACTTCTTGGCTCATCTCTGCGCCGCTGTCATGGGCTTTGGTCTGAATGATGGCGCAGCGCGTTTCAAAATCGGGGTTCTGCATATCAATCGACATGCCCCAGGCAAACCGGCTCTTGAGCCGATCCTCGAGTGTTGGGATGTCACGCGGTGGCTTATCGCTACTTATAATAATCTGCTTGTTGGCTTGGTGCAGGGCATTGAAGGTATGGAAGAACTCTTCCTGGGTCTTGTCCTTGCCGGCAATAAACTGCATATCGTCAATAATTAAAACATCAGCGTTGCGGTAGTAGCTGGCAAAGTCGGTGTTTTTCTTAAAACGCACCGCGTCAATAAACTCCTGCACAAACTGCTCGGTCGAGACGTAGACCACATGGGCATCTTTATTATTGCTAATGACCGCGTTTCCGACGGCTTGGATCAAGTGGGTCTTACCAATACCAACGCCACCGTAGAGGAACAGCGGATTATATTTTTTGCCTGGACTCTGCGCAATTGCTTGGCAGGCAGCGTAGGCCAGCTCGTTACCAGAGCCAACAATGAAGTTTTCAAACGTGTAGCGCTCATTCAGTCCTTGGCGATATTTATGCGCCAGAGAGGACGTGGCAGAGGAGGCGGTTTGTGATTCTTGGGTTTCGATATGCAGCACGGGTTGATCATCAACCTCCTGCTTCTTTGGCACAAAGCCAGAGTGTATCTTATATTCAACCTGTGTCGGGCTAACGCCGTTTTTTTGTAGCGTCGTAATAATAAGGTCGTTAAACTTCTTTTCTAGCTGCTGCTTTATAAAGACGTTCGGCACACCGATAACCACGCGGTCATCTTCTTGCTGCAGCAGGCGTGTGTTCTTAAACCACGTGACAAAACTCGCGCGAGTAACTGAAAGCTCAATTTCTCCTAGCACAGCTTGCCATAGGTGGTCTTGCATACGTCCCTGGTTCCTTACCCTCAACTTAACATCTTACTAAGACTTACTATAACAAAATCAACCGACTTTTCCACAACCAAAATGCAGTGATTTTTTATTTCGTCTGCAGAACACAAAAACAGGGGCAAACTTATCCACAGGTTTAGCTAACACCTAAGGAACTGTGGATATATCTTGAATAAATGGGTATAAGTTGCTAGTATTGGTGGGAAAGTATTGTTAATTTCACGATTTCATAAAAGTTCGGCTTGCTTACAGCTAAGTCAGCCGTGTAGGATAGAAGACTATGCCAAAACGAACGTTTCAACCAAAGACTCGAAAGCGTGCTCGCGTGCACGGTTTTATGAAGCGCATGTCGACCAAGAATGGCCGCCGCGTTCTCAAGAGTCGACGCCTCAAAGGCCGCAAAAAGATATCCGCTTAAACTGCGGTGTATTTCCTTGTACCGGCGCTTTTTCTTGCACGAGCGCCTATTTTTGCGTACGCCTGACTGGTAAGCTTATTCTATGATCCAAAAACAGCATCGATTTCACGGTTACAATAGCCTGCAGCGGGTGTATCGCCGCGGCAAGACGGTGCGTGGGCCTCTTACCTCACTCAAATTTATGAAGAATGATCAGCGCGACACATACCGCTTAGCAGTAGTTGTCAGCAAAAAGGTGCACAAATCTGCCGTGGTGCGCAACCGCATACGTCGCCGTTTGTTTGAGGCAGTGCGCCTTCTCGAGCCACGCATTACCGAGCCCTATGACATT
>CAZGPJ010000056.1:0-3940 GCA_964527485.1 uncultured Candidatus Saccharibacteria bacterium | reverse complement strand
GTGAATAAAACTCCACCTGTTCGGCATTTGCCGCGGGTGGAGTTTTTTGTTGCGCGTCCAAACAAAGCCGGTACGGGCGCTTGAAGCGAGCGCTAGAAATCTGCCAGGCTTGGCGACAATTGATGCATACGTAGGTTACTCGGTTTTGCTGCAGCCCAACTTGGTCACACCGGGGGCAGGTGCTCCGTGCGTGCAGCCAGTCGCGGTAGGTGTCTAGGCAGTCCTGGATGTGCTCATTATCAATAGTAACGCGTGAATAATGCTGGTGTTCGAGCGCTTGGGCGTACTCCCAGGCTTCGGCCTCCATGAGCAATAGGTCCAGATCGGTTGTATAGTCAGTATGCCCGAGTATGCCATGAGCGAGCTCATGCAAAAGTGACCAGCGAGCCTCCTTTTTGCTGGCTTTCGGGTTGTAGTAGACCGTTGCGTGTTCAGGGGCCCAGTAAAAAGTATCTGCGTGGGCGAATCGCAGCTGCGGGTAGTGTCGTGCAAGCTGCTTTACGAAATCAGTCAACTTTGTCTTGCTTGATGAGCTGGTAGCAGCCATAGAGTACTGCCTCCTCTGGGTTTTGTGCCTGGACAATCGGCGGAACGCTCAGCATGGGGTTTTCATAAATTTTGAGTAGCTCTTCTAGCCTGTCCTGGAACTTTGGTAGGTGAGTGCCAACACCGCCACCGATGATGATGACGTCTGGCGTGTAGGTTGCAATGGCTGTGAGGAATCCGGTGGCCAGGTTGTGTGCAATCACGTACCAAGTGCGCTTGTCTGTTATATCGCTGGCTCGTTTACCGTATTTGGCAACAATCGCACTGCCAGACGCAAAGTCTTCCCAGCGCTGCAGAGAGCCATCGTGTTCCAGTAGCATGTGACCCACTTCGGCGTCGAGAGTGTTAGGGCTCAACTTCCCGTCAACAATAAAGGCTGAGCCAATGCCTGTGCTCACCGTAATGTAGAGCACTTTGTGGTAGGTCTCTTGCAGCATGTTCGCCTCACCGAGTCCGGCTAAGTTAGCGTCGTTCTCAACCAAAACGGGGCAGTGAACAATCGACTCAAGGTCGTGCCGTATGGGAACGTTCTCCCAGGGGAGGTTCCCAAAAGATATTCCGACACCTTCTGTGCGCTCAATTTTGCCAGGCAGGGCAATACAGGCTTTTTGATAATCTTTTGTTGTAAGTGTGTCTACAGTCTTGTCCAGTTCGGCAAGAAAGGCCGGGTAATCATCTGGTGTTTTAAATTTTTCAGAGTGGACAATAGTGCCGTCATGATCGACTTCACTCACGAGCGTCTTGGTTCCGCCAACATCAATTGCGAGATACATATACACTAAAGTGTAGCAGGCCAATTGCACTTGCGCTAGGTCTTTTGACTTACAGAGGCTGAACAGATATACTTATCCGTAACCGCGAGAACAGCCAGTAGTCTATACCTGGATTCCTGGTGCAGTTTTTGAGGAAATACACTATAAGGAGGCATGAACTTTACATGTCAAAACAGGATTTAACAATGGAAGAATTGCTTGCATCTTCTGATGTCGAGCAACTCAAGCCAGGTGATGTGATAGAAGGAACAATTCTATCCAAGAAGAAAAATGAGGTCTGGATAGACCTCGGGGCTCAAGGTGTCGGCGTGGTTATGCGTCGTGAGATCAGCCATGGGCAGCAACTAAACGAAGGCGATACGGTCGCCGCGAGCGTGATCGACCCAGAGCTTGAGGACGGCAACGTTCTCTTGAGTATGCGTCGTGCTGTCAAAGATCGTGGCTGGGATGAACTGCAGCGTATTTTTGATGATCAAGAGATTATCGAAGTGGCTGCATATGACGCCAACCGTGGCGGACTACTCGTTGAATACGAGGGTATTCGCGGCTTCTTGCCAGTGTCACAGCTGTCTGCTGGACACTACCCACGCGTATCGGGTAACGACAAGGACGAAATCTTGCAAAAGCTCAACCAGCTTGCAGGCAAGTCAATCAAGGTACGTGTGCTCGACGTTAGCCGCAAAGAAAACAAGCTTATTTTCTCTGAAAAAGAGGCAGTAAAAGACGAGCTGCAAGAACGCTTTGCCAAACTAAAAGAAGGCCAAGAAGTTGAAGGCATCGTAACGGGTGTTATCGACTTTGGTGTGTTCGTGAATGTTGATGGCATCGAGGGCTTGATACACATCTCAGAAATATCGTGGGAGCGTGTCGAGGATCCAAAAGACTACGTCAAAACTGGCGAAACCATCACAGCGAAGATCATCGCTATCGATAAAGATCGCTTGTCGCTCAGCCTCAAGCAAATGAGCGAAGATCCGTGGTTGACTGAAGTAAAGAAATTCAGCAAGGGTGATGTTGTCGAGGGTAAAATCACACGGATTACTCCGTTTGGTGCCTTTGTCCAGCTTTCACCATCGGTTGAAGCTTTGGTACACGTTTCGGAAATGAGCAACGAAGAGGGTGTTGACCCAGAAAAAGTATTCCAGCTCAACGAGAAGAAGAAATTCAAGGTCATCGATATTGACACCGACTCACGTAAAATTGCCCTGAGCCTGAAAGAAGCCGGCAACTAGAACTGCAAAAACTGGTGTGTTGATACGCCTGGAGCGCATCAACACACCTAAGCAGCCAACGCCGCATGAAAACTGAGATAAGAAAGGAGATCGTCGATGAAAACAGCTATACATATTGAAGATGCGATTACCGTCGGCGATCTTGCCGATAAATTAGCTATACCTGCCACCACTTTGATTGGTGAGCTGATGAAGAATGGTGTCATGGTCACTGTCAATGAACGGATTGACTTTGATACAGCCGAGATAATTGTCTCTGAGCTTGACCTAGATTATGAGTTGCAGCGAAAACAAGAAGACGCTATTGAGTCCCCATCTGAGAAGGTAGAGGTGAGCGAAGACGCGGAGACCCGACCACCGGTTGTGGCAATCATGGGTCACGTCGACCATGGAAAGACGACCTTGCTCGATGCTATTCGTGGCGCTCATTCTGTCGATGATGAGTCTGGTGGTATCACTCAGCACATATCGGCGTATAAAGTTCCTCACGGCAAGCGCAGCGTGACTTTCCTCGATACCCCTGGGCACGAGGCCTTTGCTGCTATTCGTGAGCATGGTGCTCGTCTGACAGACGCAGCCGTGATTGTTATCGCCGCCGATGACGGCATCAAACCACAAACTCTGGAGGCTATCCGTTTTGCTCGCAAGGCTGACGTCAAGATCATTGTTGCAGTCAACAAGATTGACAAGCCAGGTGCTGATATCAACCGGATTAAGCAACAACTGTCCGACGAAGGCCTACTGATTGAAGAGTGGGGTGGAGACACGGTGATTGTGCCAGTTTCGGCCATCACCAAAGAGGGCATCGACAAGCTACTCGACATGATATTACTGGTAACTGACGTCGAGGACTTACGCGCTGACGTTGACGTGCCTGGTCAGGGCTTGATTATCGAATCACATATGGAGCAAGGAAAGGGAGCGGTAGCGACCGCCTTGATTGAGCACGGCACAGTCAAAAAGGGCGACTATATTACCGCTGGCGGCTCCTACGCGCGCATCCGTAGCCTGGCTGTGGCTGACGGTGATGACATCGAGTCAGCCGGTCCAGCCACGCCGATTGTCATGACCGGCTTTAAATCATTGCCAGAGTTTGGCGACGCTTTTTCGGTTGAGCCAGATGAAAAGTCAGCCCGATCCAAGGCCAAGGACCGGGCATTTAGCCGCAAGACCAAAGAGCAAAAGGTAAGTGTAAACAGCTCGGAGCTGCTGCGTATTATCAATCGATCGCATGAGCTGCAACAACTTAATATTGTCGTTAAGGCAGATGTCCAGGGCTCGCTCACATCTGTTATAGATAGCTTGCGTGCGTTGCACACAGACGAAGTCGCCGTGCGCGTGGTCAGCTCTGGTGTTGGGCCGATATCTGATAGCGATATACATACTGCA
>CAZGPJ010000055.1:0-3985 GCA_964527485.1 uncultured Candidatus Saccharibacteria bacterium | reverse complement strand
AGCCAACACTGTGTCTCCCGGCTGTAACCAGGCGTGGTATACCGCCTCATTTGCCTGAGCACCACTATGTGGTTGTACATTGGCGTGAGCACAGCCAAAAAGCTGCTTGGCGCGGTCGATCGCTAATTGCTCAACCTGATCGGTGTTTTCTTGACCTGCGTAGTAGCGCTTGCCTGGGTATCCTTCAGAGTATTTATCAGTAAATACACTACCCAGCGCATCAAGCACTTGGCGGCTCACGTGATTCTCGCTCGGTATGAGGGTAAAGGTATCGCCCTGCCGCTGCTTCTCGGCGGCAATTAGGTCATCAATTAACTCATCTCGTTTCATGCAATCTCCTAGATGTAAGCATTGTAGCAATATTTCTCAGATAGTAATATATTATTGACAATTATATCCCTGACGATATAATTGTTGCGCAGATGGTGAAAACAAACGAGAAAATCGGCCAACTTATTTATCAGGTACGCCAACAGCGTGGCATGACTCAAGCTGATTTTGCACGAAAACTTGGTACGTCTCAGTCAGCCGTGAACCGCATGGAAAAAGGCAAACAAAACATGAGCCTGGAAACCATTGCGCGCATAAGCGATGTTCTGAAGAAGCCCCTTATTACAGTGAGTGGACAAGCTACGAACTTCCGCGTACGAGGTGGACAAAAATTATCCGGCACAGTTCAGACGAAAACCGCAAAAAACAGCGCCGTCGCCCTCCTCTGCGCCAGCTTGCTCAACAAGGGCACAACTCGTCTGTTGCGCGTACCCCGAATAGAAGAGGTTTATCGTATCATCGAAGTACTCGAGAGCATCGGGGTGCATGTTCGTTGGTATGGTGGCAACAACCTGGAGATAAAGCCGCCAGCCAAGCTTGATATCGGCTCAATCAACGATGACGCCGCCAAGCGCACCCGTAGCGTTATAATGCTCGCCGGAGCACTGATGCACGAAGCCAAAGAGTTCAAGATACCGTATGCTGGTGGCTGTAAACTCGGTAAACGCTCTATCCAGGCGCACATCTACGCCCTTGAAGACTTTGGTTTGCAGATTAATGTCAAAACTGCCCGTTATCACATGAAAGTTAACCGCAAGGCTGGCCCAGCTGAAACCGTATTGTATGAAATGGGAGAAACGCCAACAGAAAACGCTCTACTTGCCGCAGCACGAATGCCTGGCACCAGCACCATTAAGCTTGCTTCGTCTAACTACAACATCCAAGATGTCTGCCACTTCTTAAAGAAACTGGGCATCAAAGTCAGTGGAATTGGCACCTCGACTATAACAGTGGAAGGCAGGCCGTCCATCCGAAAAAATGTCACCTATAGCATTGGTGAAGACCCCATTGATTCTATGTTCTTCATAACCGCAGCCGTAGCGACCAACTCAAAGCTCACAGTTGCGCGTTGCCCAATCGATTTCCTGGAGGTAGAACTACTCAAGCTAGAAAAAATGGGCCTAAAGATTGAGCGCAGCGCCTACTACCTGAGCGAGAACAAGCACACCGCCCTTTCCGACATTACAATCTACCCGCACAGTGGGTCTCTCACTGCACTAGAGGATAAAATTCATCCCTTGCCCTACCCAGGTCTTTTGCCAGACAACTTATCGTTTTTTGTGCCAATCGCCTCCATGGCTAAAGGAACGACACTGATCCACGATTGGATGTATGAGAACCGGGCTATTTACTTCACCGAAATGAGTAAGCTTGGTTCGAATATTGAACTGGTTGATGCGCACCGCGTTTATGTTCGCGGAAAAACGAATTTCACGCCAGGCGACATCACCTGCCCGCCTGCTCTGCGCCCTGCAGCCATCTTGCTTATCGGTATGCTTGGCGCCAAAGGCACCTCTACACTACGAAACGTCTATTCGATCAACCGTGGCTATGAGAAAATTGCTCATCGGCTCAATGATCTCGGCGCCGACATCGAGATAATGCACGACCTGTAGGAGTTTGTAGCCTTATTTCTTCTTCTTGCCTGAAACCGTAGGCGTCAATGATTCAACCGCCGCGGCAAGCAACATGCCCAGAAGGGCGTACACAATCATGGCAAAGATTGTCGTGAACTCAAAGACATATTGGTTATCAAAAGTTTGTGTTGGAAATATCCCACGAAATGGCTCAAGTAAGACCCCGCTCATTTCATACACCCACGAAGCAAAGCCAGCTGTATCACTGGCCCCAAAAAGGCGAAGTACAAAACGTAGACCCAGAATAGCCAACACAGTACTGACAAATAGGTTGATAAGATTGGTTGTGAAGCTTATTAAGCGCATTGTATCCTCCTTATTGTTATATTTACAGTATAACTTACGCGACAAGTCAATTGATATACTACCGGAGTGATTATCTGTTATAATCTGTCTGTTCCCGACCAACAAGCGAGAGTCGTATAACGGCTAATATACCTGCCTTCCAAGCAGGTGATGAGGGTTCGATTCCCTCCTCTCGCACCACGTTACGTATTACTGACTTTCGAACATCTTGTTAATAATTTCTTCATATACCAGCTTAGCTTTCTTGTTGTTTTGTTGGCTTTGTCTCGCGTAGTGCTCAAAAGAAATACCGCTGTTTATTTCCAATACTTTCTGTTTACCAGTCGCTAGCTGAACGACATCGACAGCCGCACTGCGCAGGCGCAAAGCAGCACTGGCCCTAGTTGCCAAAACACTCAGTTTTTCATGCATCGAACTGTCCTCGGAAACATCGACCGCTTTAGCACCAAGGCCAAGATTAAATAACTTGAGCTCCCCTTTGCGCAATGGGTGTGTCTTTTCGTATATTAACTCGGTTTTTCCATCTACTACGACGATACGGAACTCCTTGCTTATATCTTCGTGCAGTGATGCGGCCCAAGCGGCGGCTCCGCTTTTGCGAACAAAATCTATCCCTTCCGCTAGGTTCATGACGTACCGTAAGTGTTTGCCGCTGCTGCCAGATAGTGGCTTTATGACGAAGGGGTTTTTACTACTAGGAACACCCTTCATGATTTTGGAGGATACAATCGCCTCGCGAGCCTCAGAGCGTAACAAATAGTGCGCAACCGCCGGGATACCAGCTGCCTGTAATACAAGGTACGTCGCCACCTTGTCATTCGCAATTTGATTCGCTGCACCACTGTTAATATCAAAATGATATCCGTAGATCCATGCCGAGCTATCGCCTTTTGCAAGCCGGAGGACCCAATCGTCCGAATATGCAGTTACTGTTATCTGTTTCTGTGCACAAACCGCCCTGACAATATCAGGCAATAGCCTGTTTTTTATATATTTACCTGTCTGCATGCACCACATTATACGCAGTTTGGCCCTCTGGGGTATAATGGACCCCGTTGGTATGCCCCGGTAGCTCAGCTGGATAGAGCAAGACGGTTCTAACGTCAAGGTCGGGGGTTCGAGTCCCTCCCGGGGTACCAACTAAAAAGTCAGGTTTTATGCCTGACTTTTTAGTTGGACTCACGCGTAGCGTGTTCGAACCCTAGGGTTCGGTGAAGTGAAAGCTCTCACAGGAGCTAGCTCCAAGAAAGCTTGAACGGAGAAGCGACCGATTCGCCATCAGGCGTGAGGAAAAGCGATGCCCCTCCCGGGGTACCAAAAAATGACCGGTCTTCATGACCGGCTTTTTCTTTTGTTGCTCGCGTGAGCGAGGCTTCGAACACCCGCCGGCAGGTTCGGGGATTGAGCTTCACGCACAGTCCGCCTTAGGCGAACGAGCATGAAGTGAAAAGCCACGATGCCATCCTGCCCGCCCGCCTGATACGATGTATCACATCGGGCAGGGGGCGCCAATAATAAATTCACGCCTGACGTGGATTTTTGCTTTTAGCCCATTTTCTCAGGGTAAGCATGTAATTACTGTTTGCAATGACGGTCAATAACAGTTATAATCACCCCTGTTTTACTACCGGTATGGCGGATGTAGCTCAGTTGGTTAGAGCGCCTGGTTGTGGTCCAGGAGGCCGTGGGTTCGAGACCCATCATTCGCCCCA
>CAZGPJ010000054.1:0-4009 GCA_964527485.1 uncultured Candidatus Saccharibacteria bacterium | reverse complement strand
GTTTCAGGATCGTCATCACTGGACCGTAAAATGTCATACACCCGAAACGTGAGCGGGCGCTGCGCCACCATCTGAGGGTCAAGCTGACGAATGGTGCCCGCAGCAAGGTTTCGTGGGTTTGCAAAAGGCGCCAGACCATCACGTTCGCGTTGCTTGTTGAGTGCTGCGAAGTCAGACTTCAGCATAATAATCTCGCCGCGGATCTCCGTGAAACCTTCCGTATAGGCATGCTCACTATGTAAACGAAGAGGCACACTCGGGATAGTGCGCACGTTTTGCGTGACCACCTCGCCGGTAAAGCCATCGCCACGGGTTACTGCACGCACAAGAAGTCCATCTTCGTAGTGCAAAGCGCAGGCAAGCCCGTCCTTCTTCGAGTCGACAAAAAAATCTGCATCCTCAACCCGCTCATCTAATTTACGCACGCGCTCAAACCACGCCCGTACCTCTGCCTCATCAAAGCAATCCAGCAGAGAGGTCATGCGCGTTCTATGCTCATATTTCTCAAATGAGTCCAACGGAGTACTGCCTACTCGCTGAGTTGGGCTATCAGGGCTGATAAGTTCGGGGTGTTGGTCTTCGAGCTGCTTTAGCTCTTGAAATAAACCATCGTACACCGCATCAGAAACTGACGGCTTATCCAAGGCATGGTATTCGTAAGAGTACTGGTTGAGTAGCTGACGCAGCTGCTCAGCTCGCTGAACTGCCTTTGTCATAGTAATTCTCTATACAATTCATAGACGTAACCGTAGAAGAACAAAGACCCAAACAAGAAATAAAGCAAAACGATATACTCAGCCAAAACCGGTACAAAAATTGCGAACGGTAATAATACAAGAAAGCCCAAAATAACGAGGACAAACGGCGCAAATATCAACTTACGCATGATTGCCCAGCGACGTAGATACACCAGTTTTCGGGCAGAACGTAGAGATTGCATCGGGCGCATATCTGGCAGGGTTACAATGTAGAGAGCAAATATCGACGAAGCTACCATGTAGAGCGATAGTAACGCCAACAAGAAAAATATGATCGCCCACATGAGTTGCTCTACGGGGTGAGCCGCCAGACCAGCCGAGCTCACCGTAGAGAATAACCAGCTACCCGCGGCAAAAGGTATGAGCTGCAGGCCAATAACAAACAAGGTAAGTACGAATGGCACCAATGGATATGTACTGTTGTACAGAGCATCGCGAATACCAATCGTCTTACCAACATGTAATTTACGCAGGGCATAGATTATGGCCAGGCTCATCAGAATAAAAAATATCGTCTGATAGACACCCGCAACATCTGATGGGGCGTTGGCGACACTTGACGTAAATAAACCAAGAACGGCAATACCGCCCAGAAGACGTCCTGTCGCACCGTCAATCAAATCTTCGACAATAAATTGGATATCGCTTGCCTCACCGGATAGACGAGCACCTTGCACAAAGACTATAGTGAGCACAAAGAATATTGCAAGCAAGCCGCCAAAGACCTTCTTATTCTGCCAGTACGTGCGCCACGTTCGAGCAAAAATACGGCGAGCCTTGGGGAGTTTATCGGGGTGCTTTAGCTTTTTTGATAGGCGAAACGATGCGTAGGCCTGTTCTTTTGTTTTGATTTTTCGTGTACTGCCGCTTGCTTTAGCTTTTGTCGGTTTCTTTTTGTTTTGTGTCATACCGCCAGCCTCATGCTCTGCCACCCATTTCGCGCAGGCGCTTGACACGTTCTTCAACCGGTGGGTGTGTCGAAAACAGCTTCGATAACTTATTGCCCTTCAGCGGGTTGGCGAAAAACAAGTGAGCGGTAGCGGTGTGTTGCGCTCGTGTCGCACTACCATATTGACCAATTTTTTCTAAAGCTCGGGCTAAGCCATCGGGGTAGCGTGTCGTCAGCGCGCCACTGGCATCGGCTAAGTATTCGCGTTTACGCGAGATAGCCAGCTGAATCATCTTGGCGATAAGCGGGGTGATGATAGCGGCCAGGATACCGATAATTATAAACAGTCCGTTACCGTTATTGTTGCGATCACCGCTGCTAAACCAGGTCATGCGTATCATGATGTCTGCAAGCAGCGATATGACTACCACCAGAGCAAAAGCGATCATCGTTACCCGGATATCGTAATTCTTAACGTGACCGAGCTCGTGCGCCATAACACCTTGAAGTTCAGCGTCGTCCATCATATCCAGTAATCCGGTGGTCGCGCAAACCGCTGCATGCTTTGGGTCACGCCCCGTCGCGAAAGCGTTCGGTGCCGGGTCGTCCATAATACAGACTTTCGGCATAGGCATCCCTTCAGTAATTGCCAAGTTTTCGACGATGCGGTACAAACGCGGGTTATCACGTTTTTGAATTTCCTTGGCACCGTTGATGGCAAGGGCCATACGTGAGCCACTCAGATAACTAATCAGGGCGTATACACCAGCACCAATCAAAACATACGGTGTAATTGCCGGCTCACCAACATACCAGCCAAAAAGCCAACCGAGAGCGCCGACAAGCAGCACAAATACCAGCATCAAAAAAACTGTCTGTCGCTTATTGCTTGTAATCTGTTTATACACGTACGTACACCCCGTTTATATTCTGCGTATCAATGACAGAATTAAAACTTGACTTCTGGCGCCTCAGCAATCTTTGCAGCCTCTGATTCGTCTACTTCAAAGAAATCACGAGCCTCAAAGCCAAGCATACCGGCGATCAGATTAGTCGGAAACACGGTAACCTTGATGTTAAAGTCACGCGTTGAACCGTTGTAAAAGCGTCGGGCGGCCTGAATCTTGTCCTCAGTATCGACGAGTTCTTCTTGCAGGTGCTTAAAGTTTTCGTTGGCCTTCAAGTCTGGGTAATTTTCTGCGACTGCAAACAAACTTTTCAGAGTTTGCTGCATCATGTTTTCTGCCTGCGCAGTTTCTTTTACTCCTTCAGCGTTGTCTACGCCGGCTCGAGCTTCGGTTACCTGCTTGAATACGCCTTGTTCGTGCTTGGCGTAGCCCTTGACGGTGTCAATCAGGTTCGGTATAAGGTCAGATCGCCGCTTTAGCTGGACAGTGATGTCGCTCCATGCTTCTTCGACTCGCACCTTGGCGCGCACCAGGTTGTTGTAGATAAAAATGACCGCTACGGCAATTACCGCTAGTGCTATTAACACATAGATTATATTCATAGTTCTCCCTCTTCTTATGTTCTGATAATTATACGGGAAAAGTTGGTGATTTGGAAGTATAGACGGCGTATAAATTTGCAACCTCATAGCGTATACTAAGACACTGATATGAAAGCACTGCGCAATCGTTTTAAGCTGACACAAACTTTTCCCTACATACTCATCGTTGGCGGAGCAGTTGGCCTTCTCTCTTCTCTTTTGTTGACCGCTCAGCGATTTGCCGTACTCAAAGATCCTGATTTTATCCCTTCATGCAACGTCAGTCCATTGGTCAGCTGCACGAGTGTCTCAGATACACCGTATGCCGATATGCTCGGCTTCCCGGACACGCTTCTCGGTGTCGCAGCCTTTGCCGTACTCGTTACTGTCGGCGTAGCAATTTTGGCTGGCGCCCGATTTGCCCGCTGGTTCTGGGTAGGCCTGCAGCTCGGTGTCACTATTGGTCTAATCGGAATGCTCGGCTTTTTCTTTGCCAGCGTTTATCTGATTGGGGCTCTGTGTATTTACTGTATGGTGGTCTGGGCAGTTACCATACCGATTTTCTGGTATACGACCTTATATAACTTGCGTGAAAAACACATAACTACGCCGAAGCGCCTGCGCGGTTTTGTGAAGTTCATCCAGAAATACCATGGTGATATTTTACTTATCTGGTATGCGCTATTTATTGGCCTCATCCTCAATCAATTTTGGGATTACTGGGTGTCTTTGATCTGATAGTTTTTTGTGCGTAGCTCACTGGAGCCCAAGCTTTCGTTCTGCGCCTAAAACGCATCACACGACGATAGCCTCATCAAATTGTGTCAATAAAAATATTTCTAGCTAAATGATAAAGTTCATCAATTCATTTTC
>CAZGPJ010000053.1:0-4049 GCA_964527485.1 uncultured Candidatus Saccharibacteria bacterium | reverse complement strand
TGTGCGTGTCCGCGCTACACGACCCGGTGCCACTTCGTGGCAATGCCGGTTCAAATCATGAGCAAAGCTCATCAATGAAAAAATCGTCACACAGAAGGTGACGCTTTCTTCTTGGCGGATCTTAGCAGAGCGAGTGTGGTGCTATTTTGTCATTTCTAATCTAAGCATCTTGAGAGGCTACACGTTCAAGATCAGTAGCAATGGCAGTAGCCTCTAGCTCAGTCATTGGTCTGTCCGATTGACCACCATAATACGCTACCTCTGGTGCTGCATGCTCATCTCGCATGAGTAGTATGTGCCTAGACGCTTGTTCGTCTTGCGCTCCAATAGTTATTTCATAATTCCATCGTGCTTGTGTAGCAAATTCACCTATGGCTTTTCTGACTGCAATAGTCGGTAAGGCACGCTCCGGGTGCTCAGTAAGCGCTGAATACTCAACTCCGACTAACGCTTGGAGCATACTGCCATCGCCATTGTTAGTGCCGAGCAGCTGTAGTACGCCATCTGCTGCTTTTTCTACGCGTTCTTTAGTTTCATTAGTAACTGGGTCATGCTTTTTGTTTGGATTTGTCATGTCAACTAATATAACACTAAATATAGTAAATGTCAATTTTTGGCGGGCCCGGCCGGTTCGCCCTGCTCACTCTTTCGCCGGTTCAAATCATGAGCAAAGCTCATCAATGAAAAAATCGTCACACAGAAGGTGACGATCTTTTCATGGCGGGCCCGACCGGATTTGAACCGGCGATCTCCTCCGTGACAGGGAGGCGTGTTAGGCCTCTACACCACGAGCCCGTGTAACGCATAAAGACAGAGAGGATAATAGCAGGAGAACCTGTAAAAGGCAATTACTATTCAACTGATGGCGTTGCTTCGTCAGCCGGGTCACGCGCCTCTGGCTCCTCGTTAAACGGCTCTGGTTCAGGCAACTGCAAGTATACGCGAACAGGCTCTTCTTCTTTGGCCTGGTTGATATATGTGTCAACGTCTTCAAAAGTGAATAAAATGTGGGCTCCGCGTACGTCAGAGCCATCACGTTCCAGTAAGCGAACAATTTGCAAGGCGTAGCCAATGTTGATGACATCGGAATATTCACCTGGCTCTAAGTCGTAGAGCTCCTCAACGGTTCGTGCGGCGATGTCACGACTGGTGCGTGAAATCGCAAAGCCAAACGCGCCGCCCTCTTCGGCAGTTGCCGGGTCGTCAGAATACTCTTTGGCGACTTCGCTGAACTCTTCCCCGCTCTCTAATGCAGCTTGGGCAGCCTCTGCTCGCTCCACGGTCTCCTGATCAAGTTCTGCTACAACTTTTTGTGCAAGGAGCTGCTGAGATAAGCTACGACGGAAGTCAGTGATTGACCAATCCCAAAATTCTCGAAGAACATCTTCCAGCACCTGGTTGGAGTTGCCAAGACGATCTTGCTGCCGGAACAGCTCAATCTCTTGGTTAATTTCCTGTTCGCTGACGCTAATTCCGCGTTCGTCAGCAATGCGCTTGATATAGGCGTCATTAATTACCTTTTCCAGGGCTCGGCTACGAAACTCATCGAGTTGCTGTCGACCAATCTCTGTCTCAAAGTCTATCTGTTGCTGGTTCTCATAGTAGTGAATGTAGTGCCGCAGCTCGAACAAGTAGTTTTCGTACGCAACAAACATATTGCCGCTCCGGGCAATTGGAAACGGCAATACCTGTGTCACGCGGTACATAAAATTAGAAGTCGTCTGGTAGCGGTATAGCGCAAGGGTGGTGTAAGTAAAAAAACCGACTATACTGACGATGACTAAAGTTGTGGTGATACCAACAATGTGCCGCGTGGGGTGCTGCAGAGGATAAATAAATTTACGAGCACCAGAAAGCACCTCTTCGCGATGATCTGCCACCGTTTTGTTGGTAATACGGGGGACCTTCTCTGTGCCAAGAGTCTCTGGCTCGTCTTGGTCTTTTAGCTTTCTCTGAAGAAAATGCTTTATGCGCTTCATGTCACCTACGACTCAGTTTCTTTCGTATCAGTTGATTCATCACTACCCAGACCAGCCGGCTCAATGCCCATATCGTTCAGGATGGTTAGGAGTTTTTTGTAGATATGGCTCGGCTTTTCAACATCGTGTATCGTCAGGTCACCGATGTACGTTTGCACGAGTATTGTACCATAGCCAAGAAGTGTCTCTTGTAGCCCATTTACCTCATAATTAATGCTCTGAATTTGCTTCAGATTAAGGTCAACAATACTCTTGCTGAATAGGCCTTTTCGCGTGACTTGGATGAAGCGCTGGTCCGTCACGATATAGACACTGAAATACCAACGAATAAACGATGGCAAGAATAGCGCTATCCCGAGAATGACGCCAAGGCCAAGGCCAATAAAAAAGGCGTTATATCCGAGTTGAGGCCAGATAGCAACGGGGATAATACCCAAAACTGGCCCAAATAAGCCAACGATCAAACCTTTGCGCATAACAACTGGGTGTTTACGAAACAGAAACAGCACATTCTCACCGTCTAGCTGTTCTTCGAATTGCTTATCGCTCATGCTGTATGATTATACTGGTGATAGAGTGACGGCGCTAGCACGGAATACGCGTCCCGGTAGCTCAGTGGATTAGAGCGCCGCCGTCCTAAGGCGGGCGTCGGGGGTTCGAATCCCTCCCGGGATACCAATAAAAGTAGTCGGCCTTGTGCCGGCTATTTTTATTGGTGGTTCGCGCAGCGAATACGAACCCTCGGGTTCGGTGATACAAGCCAGCACGCAGGAGCTTGCTCCGAGTAATGGCGCAGTAGCAACGATGTCATCCCTCCCGGGATACCAGAGAAAAGACCAGGCTTCATGTCTGGTCTTTTCTATGGAGCTCCGTGAAACGGAGTCGAACCCTAGGGTTCGGTGAAGCGAAACCCCGCACAGGTGCTTGCACCGAGCATGGTGGAGCGGAAGAGGCTTTAGCCGATATCCCTCCCGGGATACCAACACCCTTCCCGACCACAGCTAAACCCGACACACTGTAGTCTGTCGGGTTTAATTGCAACTAAAATAACTTCTAAGCGTGGGTAAGATGCTCTTGAACTGTCTTGTATTCAAAAAGTTCAGATTTTTTGAACCAATGGGCAATCTCGTCTTGCGCCTCTTCGACGTTACCAGAGGCATGAATAATGTTGGCCGCACCTTTTTTCAGTATGGATGCCCGACCGAGGCTTAAGTGCGCATAGTCACCGCGGATGGTGCCAGCTGGGGAATCTTTTGGGCCAGTTGAGCCAACCATCTTGCGCACTACCTCGACTGCATGACCACCTTCAAGCACAAAGGCAATCACAGGTGTTTCCGTAAGAAAATGGCGGGTTGCCTCCACGATCATTTTGCCGATTTCTTCGGTAGATTCGTCATAAGAAACACCGTAGGCGTCCCAGTCCTTTTTGGTTTTTTCACCAACAATCGGGATGAGGTCGTCTGGGTAGTGTTTTTTGGCCATTTCATAGGTTGCCTGCAGCATCTTCATGCCAACTAGCTTTAATCCCGCTCGCTCAAAACGCATGATTATCTCACCGACTATTTGTCGTTGGATTGCATCAGGCTTCAGTATAACTAGTGTTCGTTCCATCAATAAAACCTTTCTTGGTGTATATATGTTGTGTTCGCCTCATTGTAACAGATGCGGCAACCAATTTCGATTGTATTCAAGGGGTCGGTGTGTCGTACACTATGCATATGCGATTTGAAGATGTTAAAACCGACTTTCTCGAATATCTTGAGATTGAACAAAATAAAGCACGGCATACTATTCGCAATTATGACCATTATCTGGGCCGCCTTGTCGACTTTGCCGGTGACATCAAAGTAAGTGATATTGAGCCAGAGCTTATCCGGAAATGGCGCCTATGGCTCAACCGTCTCGGCACAAACACGTCTGATGAATTGCAGAAGAATACGCAAAACTACCACCTTATTGCCCTGCGTAGCTTCCTCAAGTACTGTGCCAAACGTGACATACCGGCAATTGCAGCTGATAAAATCGAGTTAGCAAAAACTCACCGCAAGCAAGTGACCCACCTGAGCCCTG
>CAZGPJ010000052.1:1525-4066 GCA_964527485.1 uncultured Candidatus Saccharibacteria bacterium | reverse complement strand
ATAGTCGCGAGAAAACGACGGCGACGAGAAGTATAATAAAAAACGGAAAAAATTGTTGCATATGTGTATGTTGCTTATGTTCACTCTCTATTTAAACATACTTCCGCTACATATCACGCATACCACTCTCTCATCGAAATAGCGCGTATAAAAAACACTCGACTATGAAGCCGAGTGTTTTTTTGGTGAGGTTTTCTCAAGCCGTTATGGCTGGAGACACTCTTGGATCGCCAAGGACTCTTCTTCAGTAGCTGCGTCGCCCTGTTCGAGTTCAGCCAGTCGATCTTCACCAACTTCATCGCTGACACAGCTGAGCTGTTCCTCAGTTGGCTGTGGCGGCTGTTGCGGCTGAGCTTGCGGCTGTTGAGGCTGCGTTTGTTCTGGTGCTTGAGCAACCTCAGTAATGTTGAGGTTTTCGACCCAGCTATCGCTGCCAAATACAGCTACACTGATGAGTACCAGTAGAGTTAGGCCAACAACTGACCAGACTGCGTAATACAGTGCTTTCAGCTGTTCCGATAGGTGGGCGACGTTTCGCTCAGGCTTTGCCTTATTAGTAGTTTGTGAATTCTTGTTCTTGGGTGATGTCTTTGAGTTTGCCATAACCAACACCCTATCACACACAGAATGTGATGCAAGTATGAGATAGAAATGGCAAAAACACGCGCAATTCGTTATTATTTATACATGGATGATACAGTAACCAAGCAAAAAATCGTTATCGCTGAGGACAATGCCAGCCTCGGTGAAATTTATAAAACTCGACTCGAGCTCGTCGGCTACAAGTGTTTTAACGCTTACGACGGCGAGGAAGCACTGCGGATTATCGAGCAGGAAAAGCCCGACCTTGTACTTTTGGACATGATGATGCCCAAGGTCGCCGGCGATCAAATACTCGAACGTATGCGCGCCAGTGAGTGGGGTAAGGACATTCGGGTATTCGTTATCTCCAACCTCAACGAAGCTGACGCTCCAGCAGGCCTGCGTGATTACGGTATAGAAGGTTACGCCGTCAAGGCTAACTTGAGCAATGACGACATCGACAACTTGGTCGATAAAATCTTGACCCCTCCCGGACAAGACGAAGGCGTTGCCTTAGAGTAGCCCCGCACGAAGCAAATAGAGAGAACTCGTATGTCCCAGAAGTCAAAACTCACTATCGTTAGCGTCGTATCTTTCTTAGTTGGGGTCTCCCTGACGCTGTTTGCGGTTTCCCTTATCCAAGAAGACACAACAATAGACACGAGTGATGAAGCACCACAAACCCAAGAAATCTCCGGGTTTATTGTTGCAATTGAACCAGACTGCGAAGAGCCACGCTATCTTAATCGTGATGACATGATTGGTGTCGAAGAGTCACCAATCCTCTGCGACTCTGGTAGTTTCATTGAGCTCGACGGTGGCGAGCGCGTTCAGACGGCTCTCACTTTTTCATCAGATCCATTTGACAAGCACGATAGCGGCTGGGAGCTTGGCCAAGAAGTCTCCTTGACGGTCACAGAATCAGGTAGCCCCGACTACTACAGCCTCGACTGCGACAGCTGCGGCCAAAACTAGATTGAATAAATGCAGCTCGCGCGTGTATTAGTTTACCGGCACACGTGAGAATGTATATTGTGTACATCCTGCTCGATTAGCTTCCGGCAGTTGGCGTACCGAAGAGGCCGACAGCGAGCTCTGCCCAGATAATAACGAGCAGCCCCAGCAAGATAAAACCGACAATAATGCGGTGTTTTTTAGTCTCCATTTTGCGTGCTGTCCATTGAAACATGAGCCCTGTCCCAAACAGCAATAACCCAGCAACCGCAAAATCAAACCAGCCTCACTTCATGCTGCCATAAAATTACATCACGACAAAGGGCACGAGGAGAATGACCACCGCTACAATCGCGGAATGTAAGACACTCTTTCTGTGAGAATGTCTGTGGGGACTGTAGGTCACTGTAGGTTTGTTCGCGTGATTACGCCCTCCTCTTCAAGCGTTACTGTAAGTGTGTAGCCGGTACATGGAGTTGCTGAGCCGTCACAGCCATTTGGCGTCGCCTCATACGCATACTGGTTTGTGGTTGGCGAAGTTGCGAGCCTGTCGTCATCAGCGTTCGGGTCTTGATAAACCGACTCATCTAGGCCCTGAAAGTATTCTGCTCGGAAGGCGGTGCTATTTACTTGACTCTCTGATGGGTAGCTTGTGCTTCCTTCGATAGTGTAATAGGCCTCAAGTGCCGTCTGTAGTGACCTGATATCAGATTGCCGTTTAGCATCACGAGCTCTCGCGTTTGGCCCTCCGCTAAATAGGCTTGATTGCGAGCTTCCGTTTTGCGTTGTCTCGAAATCGTTCATTTGGTTACTAGTCGACGTAAAAATGAAAAAAACAAAAATAATGTATAGCGCGAAAGCCCCCGCAATAAAGAGGGGTAAGCCATAGTTAAGCCAATGAGTCTTCGGCTTATTGGCGCCGATTTTTTCAAGATGCGAAATTTCCTGATAGCGTAATGTGGTTCCAGATTGTGACGCGGCACGTGAAATCAAGCCATTGCCTGC
>CAZGPJ010000052.1:0-1503 GCA_964527485.1 uncultured Candidatus Saccharibacteria bacterium | reverse complement strand
TTTCGTGAGCTGCATGCTGCGCTTCATGGCGGCGACAGCTTTCAGTCCCTCAGCGTAAACAATGATTGGAGCTAGCGACAAGCGTGCGGCTAAAATAATACCAGGTATAACCAGCAATATGAGCCCAAGCAAGACGGCGATTCCAGTCAAAAGAACTGTTGCTAGGTATGAACCGTATCCAACCTTTGATCTTTTGCCCACGGCCTCTTTTGTTGTTATTTCTTTCTGGTTAATGCTATCAAGGAGTAAGACTACATTAGCCGCTGATAATCTAAATAGGAAGAGTAAATATACGATAATAATCAATATGCCTAGAGCCAGCAGAAGCAACGCCGGCAAACCGATAAACGTAAATAAAACGTTACCAAGGAACAGTGGTATACCAACAAGGAAGGGCAGGGCCGCAAGCAGCAACAATGTAGTTGGGTTTTTAAATAGGCCTGCGCCTAATCCTTTTCCCGCCACGGTAAATGGATTCGAGTTGTAGTCGCCCTGAACGGAGCTAGGGCTATGCTGGCCAGGCTGTTGCGGTAAAGACGGAGGGCCGCCGCTGTATTGCTGTGGCTGCGGTCGAGGAGGCCGTATCGGCTGCGGTTGTACCGTTTGTGGTTGCGGTTGTTGAGGCTCTGCTGCCTGCGGCTGATTCTGTTGGGGTTGCTGTGGTTGTACGGTCTGCGGTTGTATGGTTTGTGGCTGAGGGGGTTGCTGCGGCTGCGGTTGGCCTGGGTTGACGTTTTGATTGGGGTTCATTTAACTTCCTGTTTATTTTTAATTTGTTTGTCCGAAATATACCATAAGCCGCTAAATTATCAATGTTTTGCTGTCTAAATGAATAGTACTATTTGACCGCACTAGAACATAATAGTAGGTGTCTTATCCTATAAAATGTGTTGCTAGTTCAGGGCTTCTTTTTTTGGTGTAGCCAGGGTGGAGGCGGTCGTCACACTCGCTTCGGTCGTGTTGGCTACAACTTTCATGCTGCCATCGTTTGATGGGAATACAGACCATCCGTTACTTGCCGCTTAGATTTGTAAAACGCGACGACTTCGTCCTTGGTGCTATCAGTTGTAACTCAATCACGTAATTTGTGCCGCTCGTGTTAATTGCCGTAATACTACTCGGCTCATATACCGGTACGGCAGCCGGGAAGTCGGCTGGCAGGGTTTCTTTGTTTGATGGATCATCGTTTTGAGTGCTATTGCCCTAGAGTACTTTAAGCCACCTACTGTGCTGGTAGGACTTCATAGCTATTTTCATCACTTGCATCCGCACTCTCGAGCCGCCTAAAAAACCATGTCTTCGCCTACTCCTTTTATACGAGTTGAAGCAAAGGTACGCCAAAACCGCATGATAAGTATGCATGGTGTTGAGCTGCTGACTGAAGACTAGATGCCCATGCCAGACCTTACTTAGATTCATTTATGATGCTTTGGATTGTCTGGTCGACTTCCTCAGGAATGTTGCCGAGGTCATCTTCTGGAAAGAAGTTCTTCAAAACAACTG
>CAZGPJ010000051.1:0-4126 GCA_964527485.1 uncultured Candidatus Saccharibacteria bacterium | reverse complement strand
ATCTGATGACACTGCGCCGATGTGTTACAGCTGTGGCAACCAGACACAACGATCAGGCAGCTGTTATGTCTGCACCAGTTGTGGCTCAACCACTGGCTGTAGCTAGGCAAGAAGCCGGCCACACAGTTTGTAAAGTGAAAGAAGAGAGTTGCTCTGTAGAGGCACTCTCTTCTTTTCATTCCTTGGCATAAGCCTTATAATCGGGGATATGAAAGCCTTAATCCTCTATCATCCAAACGCTGAATTTTCACGAATGGCCGAAGAATACGTGCGTGATTTTGCGCGCTTCCACAAGGAAGACATCGAGCTGGTCAGCCTCGATACACGTGAGGGCGCGGAGATGGCTCGTCTGCACGACATTGTGCGCTATCCAGCGCTGCTGGTGCGGGACGAGCGTGGATCGCTAATAAAAGAGTGGCAAGGCGAGAAGTTCCCGCTCATGGACGAAGTTGCCTCCTACACCCGGCGGTGATAGAATACAAAGGCAAAGACGTGAGCGTTCTGCTGGTTTATTCAGCAGTCAAGTGGCCATCAACCACGAGTTCTCTTGATAAAGGAGAAGCGCATCGAGCAGAACACCGTCCTCATTGGGTATTCAATCAGGTACGGTCAGTAGAACTCGACGGAAGAGACAACCGTAATCTGTCGTAAGTAAGCTCCAAGTAGGATGGTACCGATTCGCTCCAGCGAAGCTCCTGCACAAAGGGAGCTTTTTTATTTTTCAACAGACAACAAGGAGTACAAGAAGATGAAGTTTAAGCAAGGTAGTCGACGACGAGCTAAAGAGTACGAGAAAGATCTTATCGCGTACTGGAAGAAGCATAAGACTTTCGAGAAGTCAGTCGAACAGCGACCAAAGGACAACAGCTATGTCTTCTACGATGGTCCACCATTTATCACAGGCGTGCCACACCACGGCACACTACTGAGCTCTATTGTTAAGGACGCGGTGCCGCGATACTGGACGATGAAAGGCAAGCGTGTCGAGCGGGTCTGGGGCTGGGATACGCATGGACTTCCCGCGGAAGTGTTTACCGAAAAGAAGCTCGGCGTCAAAGACCGTCGTGATATCGGCACAAAGATTAGCCTCGAGGAATATATCAAGGCAGCTCGCGCTAATATGGTACAGACGGGCAACCTGTGGGAGCAGTACGTTGATCGTATTGGCCGATGGGTTGATTTTCAGGGTGCATATAAAACCATGGATAGAGACTACATGGAGAGCATTTGGTGGGCGTTTAAAACTTTGCACGAGAAGGGCAAGATCTACGAAGGGGAGCGAGTACTCATGTACTGTACCCGCGATGCCACACCACTCTCTAAGGCTGAAGTGACCATGGACGCTGGCGCGTATCAGGATGTAACCGACCCCAGTGTTTACGTAAAGTTTAAAATGGCAGACGAGGATTATTCGTTGCTTGCCTGGACGACAACCCCTTGGACACTGCCCGCCAACACGGCATTGGCAGTCAACCAAAATGAAACATATGCAGAGGTTGAGGTCGACGGTGAGCGGCTGGTACTCGCCGAGTCCTTGCTCAAAAAAGTACTCACAGATGAGAAACATAAAACGCTTGATTATGTTGTTAATCGTACTATAGAAGGCTCCGAGCTTATCGGTAAAAGCTATGAACCACTGTTTGAAAACCGGGGCGAGAAAGCACACAAAGTGTGGCATGCAGACTACGTAAGCACCGAGGATGGTTCTGGTGTTGTGCATTTAGCACCAACCTACGGTGAAGAAGACTTTGCTTTAGCCCAAGAAAAAGGCTTTCCGGCCATACACACGATCGATGAAAACGGCTTCTTTAGCGAGGGAGATTGGAAGGGCAAGTACGTGTGGGACGTCAATAAACAAATCGCCAAAGACCTACACGCTCGTGGAGTTGTTTGGAAGATTGACTACATTCGCCACAGCTACCCGCACTGTCATCGCTGTGATACCAAGCTTATGTACCGTGCTCATCCGAGCTGGTTTTTTGACGTGCAAGGCCAAAAACAACTGATGCTTGAACAAAACAGCGAGGTCATCAACTGGTTCCCGAATCATTTGAAACATGGCCGTTTTGAAAAGAACATTCAAGCGGCGCCCGATTGGAACGTGAGCCGTGATCGTTTTTGGGCAACAGCAATGCCTGTATGGGAGGGCGTAGACGAGCAAGGCAAAAAACACCAGATTATTGTTGGGAGTTATGCCGAGCTCAAAGAATTGAGTGGTGTAGAGCTCGAGGATTACCACCGTCCATGGATTGACGAGGTTGAGTTCGATAAAGACGGCGTCCACTACAAACGTATCGACAAGGTGCTCGATGGTTGGTTCGAGAGCGGCTCCATGCCATTTGCTCAGTTTCACTATCCGTTTGAGAACAAAGAGAAGTTTGAGGCGAATTTCCCCGGCGACTTTATCGTTGAATATATTGGTCAGGTTCGCGCATGGTTTTACTACCTGCACGTCGTGAACGTTGGTTTGTTCGGTAAGGCGCCGTTTAAGAACGTCGTTACGACGGGTAACCTGATGGGAAATGACGGCTACAAGCTGAGTAAATCCCGTGGTAATTTCACCGATCCAAACGAAGTCATGGATAAGTATTCAGCCGATGCGGAGCGTTTTTTGCTGATGAGCTCACCCGTATTGAATGGCGAGGACTTCACCTTGCTCGACAAAGACGTTGGCAATATGGCTCGGAAGCTTGGGATGGTGTGGAATATGTATGATTTCTTTACCATGTACGCAGAGGTAGATGGCTGGGAATGGGGTGGAAATATCGAGGACTCACTAGATGACTTGGATAACATTCTTGACCAGTGGATTGTGTCCAGGCTTCATCAGCTTATGCGTGAGGTGGACGAAAATATGCAGAAATACGATATCCCCAGTGCAGTGAAGCCTATACTGCCATTCATCGATGATGCCTCGAATTGGTATGTTCGACGGTCGCGTAAGCGATTTTGGAAGACTGATAATGATGACGACAAACAAGACGCCTACCGGACACTTCACTACGTACTCACGCAGTTGAGCCTGGTGATGGCGCCGTTTACACCGTTTCTCGCCGAGGAGCTCTACCAGAAGCTCACCGGCGGTGAGTCAGTGCACTTGCTCGACTGGCCAGAGCACGGCCACGTCAACGAGCTGGTTGTCGACAAGATGGCCTTTGTCCGAGAGATCATCAACGAGGGCCTATCGCAGCGTTCGCGCAAAAGTATCAAGGTACGCCAGCCACTGCAAAAGGTGATAGTAAGCGGCTATGACGTTGACCTAGGCGAGCATCAGCAAGAGCTGACGGCTGTCATCCTGGAGGAATTAAACGTAAAAGAGCTGCAGTACACAAAAGGCCAGGAAAAGAGTGTTTCGCTGGATACGACCATCACGCCCGCGCTGAAGAAAGAAGGTCTGGCACGGGAGGTCGTACGACACGTACAGAACGCGCGCAAACAAGCTGAGCTGCAGGTAGATAATCGGATAGAGCTGGCATTGCAGACAGATAATACTGAGCTTGAGCAGGCAATTACTGATAACGCTGACTACATCTGCGCAGAAACGCTGTGCGTGAAGCAGGTGGATGAACTAAAAGACGGATATACTGAAACGGTCTCTGTTGGCGAAGCTGAGTTAACAATAAAACTACAGAAGCACAGCTAAGCTTTGACACAGATGAGCTAACCTGTTAGGATACTCTGGTATATTGCAACAGTTTAAGGAATGAGACATATGAAAAAAGCAGTCATAAAGACCGGTGGTAAGCAGTACGTTGTCGCAGAAGGCGACACGCTTGAAGTTGAGCTGCTCAAAGATAGTAAAAAGACCGCAAGCTTCACTCCCTTGCTCCTGATCGACGGCAATACCACACAAGTCGGCACCCCTGAGGTAAAAGGAGCCACGGTTACCGCTGATGTCACCGAGGCAGACATACAAAAAGACAAGGTCACCTCAATCCGCTTCAAGGCGAAGAAGCGCGTTAATAAAAAACGCGGTCACCGCCAGCACAAGACAGTTCTCAAGATCAAAAAGATAACCAGTAAGTAGAACTACCTCACCCCAGTTTTTCAGCGCTGAATGAATACGCAAGTCGACTTGCGTATTCATTTTGTCTGCCAGCATCAACTGCTAAACCCGACAGGATAC
>CAZGPJ010000050.1:0-4241 GCA_964527485.1 uncultured Candidatus Saccharibacteria bacterium | reverse complement strand
CAAAAGCCAACTCGAAAACATTACCAAAGATCAAATTATTGAACTGCTTAAAAATGCGGGGCTTATAAAGTAAAAAAAGCGGGCTATGCTCGCTTTTTTTGAAATCATGATTTGTAAATGATTTTCTATTCATTTGTAGAGTTTAACATGAGATTATTGTGCTTAACATCACTAGTAATTACCGTCTTGACGACTCAATATACCGAATTTTCAATTTGTATTGCTCGGGTTTTTGGGTTACAAGCATCACTAAAGTCATCCAGTATGCTCTTGGTTTATTCTGGATACAGCAAGAGATTGTTCAACAGTTGGTGTAGGGTATGTCCGACCCGACCCGGTAAAATACCTAAACAGGGGTCATAAACCCGACATACTGTAGTGTGTCGGGTTATTTTTAGTCAAGAATACGCTGAATGTGCTCAACCGAGCGAGCGTGACCGGTCGTCTCATCAATATCTGCTAGCACCGCGTTCCACTGCCACGGCTTGGCGGTACTGAGGCGGTTTCTGGTCTGCTTTCCGTCACGCCAGCGAGGAATAACTGATTCGAGCTCCACGCCAAGACTAGAGTGCATTGAGCCACACATACCAACATCGGTAATATGCGCCGTGCCGTGTGGCAAGACCATGGCGTCAGCCGTGGGCACGTGCCAATGATCACCCACCACGAGAGAAACCCGCCCATCGAGGTAATAACCGATAATACGCTTCTCGCTACTAAAATCACCGTGAAAGTTCACAACAGTAGCCGCAACAGAACGACCGCTATCCTGCTCTAATATTTTGTCAATCTTCTGTAGAGGGTTGGTTGACTCAATCTCCCGGCCAACCGTGGCCCCGAGCAAAGATACAATGCGAATGTCACCATATTTAGTCGGCAAAATTTTCCAACCATCACCAGGACATCCCGCCATATTGGCTGGACCGATCACTGGGGCGTGCGGATCCTGCAATGCATCATGAAGCTCAGGATTAGCCGGAGTATGATTGCCACCGGTAAAGAAGTGAACACCGAGCGCCTGCAACTCCTGCATGTCGGTAAGGCTCATACCCTTTCCATTTGTAACGTTTTCTGCCTGCGCGATGACGACATCTGGTGCATAGTGCTGCTTTATATCAGGCAGCAATTGCGCCAGCGTATCGATACCGGGGCGAGCCATGATATCGCCGATGTAGAGTAACCTCATCTCCTGTCGTTCGCCCGTAAGTATGTCATTGCTCGCGTGCACAACACGGTTTACTTCGCGTATTCGGTTGCCCGGGTTTCCCGGATAACATTTACCTTGATAGTTCCCGGATACTGCATTGTAGACTCAATCTTTGTCGCGATATCCCGCGCCAGCTTAATCGCAGCGAGGTCGTCGATTGCGCCAGGCTTTACAAACACGCGAACTTCTCGGCCAGCGCTGATGGCGTATGACTTATCGATGCCATCAAATCCATTGGCAACATTCTCGAGGTCCTTCATGCGCTCCACAAAGTTCTCGGCACTAATGTTTCGAGCACCAGGTCGAGACGCGCTAATAGCGTCAACCACGCGAATGATCATAGCCTCGAGCGTCGTGGCTTCTACGTCATCGTGGTGAGCCTCGGCTGCATGGGCGACCTCTTCTGGTGCACCATACTTTCGCAACATCTCGCCGCTGATGTGGTGATGTTTGCCTTCCATTTTGTGTGTCAACGCTTTGCCGAGATCATGCACCAAGGCAGCATATTTTGTCATCTTAACATCTGCACCGAGCTCTTCGGCAATAATGCCAGCCATGTGCGCCATCTCGGTACTGTGCTTGAGTACGTTCTGACCGTAACTGGTACGGTACTTGAGCTCACCGAGTAGCTGCAGAACTTCTTTTGGTATACCAATAATTCCAACCTCGCGCGCAGCATCTTCTCCTGCACGAACCACTTCTTTCTGTACAATTTTCTGCGCTTTTTCAACAACTTCTTCAATGCGACCTGGGTGCACACGCCCATCCTTAAGCAGCATTTCCAGCGCCTGACGAGCAACCTCACGGCGGACCGGGTCAAAGCTGCTGAGGATAATCATGCCAGGTGTTTCGTCGACCATGATGTCGACACCAGTTGCACGCTGTAAGGCCTGAATGTTTCGACCTTCTTTGCCGATGATCCGGCCCTTCATGTCTTCGTCTTCAAGCTTAACCGATGACACGGTTCGCTCAGCCGTGACTTCACTGGCCATACGTTCCATGGCGCTCACAATAATTGCCGACGCTTTTTCTTCAGCCAAATCTTTGGCGTCGTTCTGGGCTTTGTGGATGAGGCCTTTGACGTCGTCCTTGACGTCTCGCTCGGTCATCTTGAGCAGCTTTTCTGTTGCGTCTTTTTTGCTTAGTTTCGCAATTTTTTCTAGCTTCTCTTCTTGTTTTGCGCGAATTTCCCGAATCGCTTCTTTCAGTTCCTCGACATCGGCCTCTGCTTTGCGCAGCTTTTCAGCTCGCGTGTCTAGGTCATCGAGTTTTTTATCGAGATTGTCCTCCCGCGTCATTAGGCGCTGTTCGGTTTCCTTGATTTCTTTGCGCCGCTCCGACTCGTCTTTTTTGGCTTGTTCAGAAATCTTGTTGGATTCTTCCCGCGCCTTTTCGAGCTCTTTTTGCGCCTCTTTCTCAGCTTTTTTTAATTTTTTATCAGCTGATTCTGAAGCCTTGCTGATTCGTTTTTTGCTAGCGACTTGACTACCGCCAAATCCAACAGCAGCACCAGCTACTGCAAGCAGTATGGTAAATACATCCATAGCATTCCTTTCATGAAGAATGACTGAACTCGCGCACTACCCGACATTCACTATCACTTCGTTAGTCAGATGTAGTAACCCGGTTCATTAATCAAACATTATCGTTAATAAAAAACAGTTAAGTAGGACAGTTCTGCTCTCAAAATATGCAAAAATTCCTAACCCTCACTATACGATGCGTGCGGAAAAAATGCTACCGCTCAACGGCATATAGAACCAGCCGATCTTGAAATTCATCAGTCAGCACATTGTAGCGATTATCCACCGCGACGATGTTTAGCCCATTTCTGCCCGATTCATGCGGAATCAATAAGTCAGTTGTTTGGATATCTTTATAGGCAATTTTTTGCTTTTCTTTTATTTCATACGAGAACACCTGACCGTCACCTCGCTCAAGCTCGATAACATCGCCCGGCTCCAAGGCTCGAGCATAATACAAAGCGCCACGGCTGTTGATGCCCGCCACATGCCCATTTAGAACTACCACTCCAGAGCGGCCAGGCTGACGACTGCCTTCATACCAGCCCGCATCGAACACGTTGTCGGGTGTAATGAGTCGGTTTGCCATATCTACCTGCACAGGCTTAATCAGAGCGGTGGTATCGATTGAGTCTATACGAAGCAGGCGCGGGGCCTCTTCGTCGACACGATAGTCTTCAAAATCGCTCGGGTCGCGCGGCGTCTCATCAACGAACTCCATCTGTAGCTGCTCTGGCCGATCGCGCATTTCACCTGATTGATTTGATAATACTTGCGCCTCATCTTCTGTCGGCTCTGGCGTTGACATATAAAACGCCGTCAGCACGCCGATCGCTCCAAACAAGACAACAAGACCAGCCAAGGCAAAAGCGTAGCGTGGCGGACGATATAGTTTCTGAGTGAGACTTCGTTTTGGCTTATTTTTTACGAGCTGTGAGCGGCCTGCAGGCTGCCGTGGTTTTTGAACAAGGCTTCTTTGCAGTACATTCGATTTCTTCACGTGGCGTGCTACTGGTGTGGCGGCTGTGCTGCGTGACTTTTTTTGCAGTGCGTGCGCTACAGGAGGAGTCTCCTGGTGACGGTCCAGTTTTTGTGCTGCCTGTGATTGCTGTGCTTTCTGTCTATCAGGCCGCTCAGCCCGCGCCATACGAGCTGGCCTTTCTCGCACCGTTTGCTGAAAACCACTCATCGAGCCGTTTCGTTGCGACGCGCGATCTATGCGCGGTTGGCTGCGCATATTACTTCTATCTAGATACGAGGTTTGGCGTGAGTGCTTCATGTTGGTTTTCGTTTTTAAAAACAAAGATTACCGCAGTTTTGGCGGTGTAGGCGTCATGCTTCAGGTAGATGAAGCAAAGAACAGTAGCATTTGGTTTCCTTTTTTGTTAAAAATTACTACATTTATCACTATACTGACATCTGTTCTTTTGTCAATAGAGGAGTCATACCGCGTAGTTTTTTATACATCAAAGAGGCTTTTATTTTTTGGGCGACGTTGTTCGGGCCTCAGA
>CAZGPJ010000049.1:0-4414 GCA_964527485.1 uncultured Candidatus Saccharibacteria bacterium | reverse complement strand
CTCGCTCTTGGGCGTCCAAAGAAGTTGCGTTTACCCAAAAACATATCATCTGCAATTTCACTCCCACTCGCAGCGTCACTCTCTTCTGGATCCACCAATTCGCTGACAGATGCCTCCTCACGGAAGCCATACCATGTCTGGTTTTGCTCGTCAGTATACACTGCTGGGTAGTCAATAATCAGGTTTGTGCCCGTATTCAAACGCTCTGATATGTTCTCGGTACCCAAGGGGCCAGACGCGTAGCGCGCCAGCTCTATTGGTCGTCTTTTGGAGGCAGTTCAATCACCTGACCTGGCATCAGAAAGTCATCACCGCGCATTTCCATTTGTTCTTTGATCCCATTCACGAGTGGCCGGATATCTTTATCCTCACCCCAATAGTCGCGCGATATCTCCCACGGTGTTTCGCCCTGCTCTACAACATGAAAATGGTTGTCTTCATTGCCATATTCTATAGGGTTTTCACTGAGTTCGCGGATATCAGTATATATATTGTGCGCGCCCAAACCAGCGCCAACAACCAGTGCTCCAGCGGCAATCCTTGTAGAAAGGCTGTGTTTTGGTCGTTTCTCTGGTACGTTTCGTTTTAATTCAGACATGTCTTTACTCTCATAATCTTTGCTTATATTTTTCGCTGCTGTTTTTCATGTTTACAACATTAGCATAAGCGTGCTTATTTGTCAATCTTAACGTATCGCTAATCTGTCAGTCGCCGGAGAGCCTCGGCAACCGCTTGACCATCGTGCCGAATATACGAGCGTGGCACGCGCGTATCATTTTTATCCTGCTCGAGTGTGCCCTGCTGCAAAAACGCTCCACCAATTGCCTGGTAGTGCTTCGTTTTCAAGTTCGGGCTATCGGCATTCGTCGGGTACTCACCGTCCAGTGAATAGCGTTTCATAAGTCGCGGCGATGGCTCATCAGTGTTATACAGCACGACGTCTAGGCGCTTTTCTCCAATAAACCGCTCAAGCTCATCGGCATAATCTGCCACCCGAAAGTCCTGAGTATGGTTTGGCTTATTGACCAAGTTGGCTACATACACTAGAGTTGCTTGACTGCTCGTAAGGCTCTGAGCCACCCCTTCTACTAGCAAAGACGGCACCAGCGAACAATACAGGTTGCCCGGGGCGATCACAATAATATCTGCCTGCTCAATTGCCTGGCGTGCCTGTGGGGTGATTTGGGCCGGTGGCTTAATCCACAGCTTCGGCTTCGCTCCCGGCGCTATGTCAGCCTTACCAATGGCTGCCTCACCTCGCACAACGTCATCACCAACTCGCATCTGTAGCTGGCAATTATCAACGGTCATCGGCAGTACTCGACCATGAATCTTTAAGACATCACTCGTCATCGTCACTGCCTCGTCAAAGCTATCCGTCATACGCTCCACCGCACTCAGAAAAATATTGCCAAAGGAATGTCCCGCAAACGTCCCTTGCGCAAAGCGAAAGTTAAACAACCGACGCAGCTTTTCTGGAGCATCACTCAAGGCCACCAAACATTGTCGCACATCTCCCGGCGGCAAAACGCCCAACTCGTCACGCAACACCCCTGTCGATCCACCATCATCCACCATATTCACGACAGCTGTTATGTCATTAAACTGGTGCTTCAGTTCAGACAACAAAGCAAAACTACCGGTGCCGCCACCGATAACGACAAGTTTCTTATTCGACTTTTCTGATTGCTTCATGCCTCGTAGCACTCTAGCAAGCTTGTTTTGCTGATTGCCAGCAATTAAATCAACCTTGCCAATTTACGAACAGAATATACTCGCTACGATATATTTTTTATTTTTTCGGCAAACCATTTGGCGCTCGGGCGTATCGTGCGCTTCATGCCGTTTTCTCGGTCAACCTCCACCAGGCCAAACTTCGGCCACCAGCCATATTTCCACTCAAAGTTATCCAGTAGGCTCCAGTAGAAGTAGCCACGGATGTCGACGCCTTCGCTGAGTGCGCGCTCCATGGCGACAATGGTTTCCTCCAGCCACCAGCGGCGGTACTGATCATCCTGATCGGCAACCCCATTTTCTGTGACAAAAATCGGCTTTTTATAATGTGACCACAGTCGCAGCAATATCGGATACAAACCTTCCGGCTCCATGTACCACCCAAGGTCGCTGACGGGTACTTCCGGATTACTCCGCTTCACCAGCTTGGTGTAGTAGTCCGTGAAGTAGTAATTAAACCCGACAAAATCTTGATAGCGCCGGACGCGGTTCAGAAACCACCAGTTCCAAAAATAGCGCATCCACTTGGTCGACAAGCCATCCATCACGCTGTGCGGACGCTTCGCCTGCATATTCGCCAGTTGTGCGGCGAGGCCAACTTGCAGATGGGGTTTGGCTTGCTTCAGTATGCGGTAAGCCCGTCGATGGGCCCGCGTCAGATTCCAGTATACTTTCATAAATGTCAGGGGATTCTTTTTTTGCGGAGTCCACTCACCTGTCAGGTAGCTAAAGCTCGCGTACACATTTGGCTCGTTCAGCGTAATGACGTACGTCACGTCATCGAGCAACTCGTCCGCAATTTTTTGGACAAACCTGTCGAAATAGCGCAAGTTTGCCCGCTTGGCAAAGCCACCCTCATCAGCAAACCACGTCGGTACCGTCCAGTGCCATATGTTCAAGAAAGGCTCAATGTTACGCCGACGGAGCTCGGCAATATAGCGTTTATAATGAGCAAACGCTTCTGCGTTCCATTTACCTGGCTCCGGCTCTAAACGAGACCATTCCACACCAAAACGAAAGGAGTTGAGGTTGAGCTCATCCAGTAGATCAAAGTCTTGCTTGTAGCGTTTGTAATGCTCAACACCTTTACCGGAAACATAGTTCTCGGGCTTCTCGGCCTGCTCTTTTATCTCGTTCCAGTTGGGTAAGTACGACAAGCGCTGGTGCGCCAACTGAGCTAACTCTTTGGCGTTCTCTTGTTCCCAGACACTCCACTGGTTTTGATTATCCCCCTCTACCTGATGGCTGGCCGTACTGGCACCCCAGAAAAATTGATCGGGAAACACCTCGAGATTTTTGTCTTCTTTCATGCCAGGCAGTATAGCAAGGATTACTTCTTTTTACGCTGCGTGTTGCCGTTCTGGGGCGAGGGCTTGCCCGAACCGCCAGTGCTCTTGCGGCGCCGTCTATCGCGGTAGGCGAGCTTGTTGCGCAATTTATCGAGTCGAATAATATAGCGATCAAAAGCGTTAAACAGACTGGAATAATGCATGTTCGGCGTCATTACGTGCTGCAGTTTGTTCTGCTGCTCCAAATATTCAATCAATGCATAAAAGTCGCCGTCGCCCGACACCAAGATGGCCTTGTCGTAGTTCGGAAACTCCTTCATCGCCCAGAGCACCAAGTCGGCATCAATATTGCCCTTGATGTGTTTTTCTTCTTCCTCAGCTTTCTTGTCCTTCTTGCCGTCTGATTTGTTGTCGTCTTTCTTGTCATCCTCAGGTTTGTCCGGCTGCATTTCCGGATGAGGCCGCGTCAGGTCATACGTCGTCTTCAGGACGACCTTATAGCCAGCATCGTGCATCTGCATGTACAGATCTTCAAATTCTGGCATGTAGCCAATAAACATAAAGGCTTCAGTCACATGGTGTTCGTCCTGCAGATACTGGCGGAACTTCTTCCAGTCCATCTTCCAGCCAACGCGCTGCGTACCGACATTTAAGTTTTGGCTATCAATAAATGCGTAGACGTCTTTTGGTTTTTTGGCCTGTTTTTTTCTTTTCCAGGCTGGTAAAGCTACTTTCGGCATACGGCTATCATACCATCCCCTCTTCTCATTACCAGCCCAGCACTTACATGTGAGGCGTGATTATGTGATGATTTTGGCATTGACATTGCCTAAGCACAGGCGTATTACATATAGACATAGTTCCTACGCAAACTATGAAACAAACGTGTAACACAGACCAAAATAAAACGGTCGCCCCCACGAAAACACACCTCATGGAGGTCCTGCTATAAGCAGGTCTTTTTAATTATGGCAAAAGAATTCAGCTCTAGCACGCTCATCGACCTCGGCCCTGAAGGCCCGCGCGTTTTACAGGGCGCCCTGGACGACATCGACGAGCCCTTACCGAACAACTTTATCCAAAGGGGTACGTCCCGAACAAACCCAAAAACTGTCGAATCACCTGCAGCAATGCGTCTATCTATCCCCGAGACCAAGCCGATTGAAGACTACGAAGCACCTCTGACTTTCGACATTATGTACGAGCGCTACCGCGATATCTACTCGGCAGCGGTAGAAGAAGTTCTCTTTAACGAGAAGTGCGGCTCACCAAAATGGGAGGCGGCCCGGCAAAAAGCTAAACGCTCTATAACCAAAGAACTAATCCACAAGCCCGGTCTACCAAGCGAGTTTATAAACTTTCTCGACATTGACGTTGTCGAGACCCGTGAC
>CAZGPJ010000048.1:0-4447 GCA_964527485.1 uncultured Candidatus Saccharibacteria bacterium | reverse complement strand
CTCTTCCCAATTATCTGGGTGAACAAAATATTCAACCTCCATTTGCTCGAACTCGCGGCTGCGGAAGACAAAGTCACGGGGGCTAATCTCATTACGAAAAGCCTTACCCTGCTGGGCAATACCAAACGGTAAGTCGGGATAAAAGCTATCGACGATGTGTTTGAAGTTCGTGAAAATTCCCTGCGCAGTTTCTGGCCTTAGATAAACGAGATTTGGATACAATTGCTTTGCGCTAGTTGAGGTAACCTCGTCATTCATTTTGTCCGTGAAAACCGCTCTTGGGTCTGCAGGACCTATTGTCGTCTCAAACATCATGTTGAACTGGCGTGGCTCACCAAACGTATCTTTCTGGCCGCAGGTCGGACAGGTGTCGCCATCTAGGTGATCGGCGCGAAAGCGTGACTGACAATTACTGCACTCGACCAATGGGTCGGTAAACGTATCGGTATGTCCGCTGGCCTGCCAGACTTTTTGGTTCATCAAAATGGCGGCATCAACACCGTGCATGTCATCACGGTCATCAACAAACGTCTTCCACCACAGGTTCATGACGTTTCGTTTGAGCTGCACGCCCAACGGACCATAGTCCCAGGTGCCAGCCAGTCCACCGTAGACTTCAGAGCCTTGGTAAATAAACCCGCGGCGCTTGCACAAAGATACGATGTCGTCCATGGAAACAGTTTTACTCATTGCGCCTCATTATAACGGACATCGGCGACATTCGGAACCAGAGATAGTAATCGGGCCTACAATTCCATCTGCAAAGTTTCGCTGGCGACCTGTTGCATCAAGGCCTTGGCCGGAGGAAACAGCTCGTCATCAGCTTGTACACGCAGTAGCAGTAGCCCACTCTCGGCACCAACGCAGACGCGTATGAGTTTGACGTGGCGGGAGTCAAACGTTCCTTCAGCGTGCGGTGTAAAGCACATATTGTCAGCGTCAAAGCGGTAGCGAGACGACGGATCCAGCGGCCTGCCCTGCTCATCTGTCAGTAGATTGGGCACATTACCCAAAAGCGTCAACAAGCGCACGCTCGCCCATAGTTGCACTTTATCCAGCGAAAGCAACGGCGCGTCTAGCGAGGCGAGCGCCTCGCGCAAAAAGATAAAAAACTCTTCACTAGCAGTGTTTTCCGTTAGCTGATCAACCGCCTTGATTAGCCGGTAGGCGTACATGGTCGCGTCATAATCGTGCACAATGTTACCAAAATGCTGCAACACACGGCTTGACACCAATGTCGACATGTCGCCCTTGCCCGGAATGTAGGTAATGTCACTGACCGAGAAAAGCTCGATACCACCAGCCAAACGTGACTTCGGGCGGCGCACGCCCTTGGCATAGACCGTTACCTTTCCCTGGTTATGGGTGAGCAAATTCACAATGCGGTCTGCCTCACCATAATCAGTTCGGCGCAGCACAATGCCGGTTGTCACCTGCTGCTTCATGACGTAACTGGCTGCGCCTGCAGCGCCTGATCGACTGCTGCAACAAGGTCAGCTTGCTTACTGTCTGGTTTATAAACATAGCTGTGTATCTGCAGTGCGCGGTAGCCGGGTGCGTCCTGCACCAATGACGGGTCGGCGTGACTATGAATAATAACCGGCAAACGCCGCAAATCAGCGTAGCTGCGCATCTCATACATGAGCTCAATGCCATTATGCGCTCCCAGCAAAAGCTCCAGCACCAAAATATCTACATCTTGTTCATCGATATAGGTCAGTGCGCTGTCAGGACTGGCAGTTCGCATAACCGTATGTCCGGCTTTTTCAAGCGCCAGCTGATAAGCCTTCGCCAAGACGACATCGGGCTCAAGGAGTACTACGCGCGCCATGTTTGCGCCCTCACACCAACTGCATTTGTTTGTTCTTGATAAACGCGGCCGCGAGACCAGGTATTTTCTGAAATGTACTGGCGTAGAGAGAATGACTATTCTGGCCCAACAAAGCATCAGCGACGATAATGCCACTATTACTGCCGGCAAGCGCACTACTCTGCTGGGCAGCGATACCAGCAAGGCGACGGGTTTTTGCAAGGGCTGCGGCAGATAGCTTTACACTGGGCGAAAAAACACCGGCTGTTTGCGAACCACGCTGATAACGCGTCGCCAAGGCAACAATGCGCTGGCGTGGATCATCGAGAGTTTGCGCCTCAATAAAACTATGACCGAGTGACAGAAAGGCGGCATGAACAAGCCGGCGGTTGGCCGCAACCAGCTGATTGGATCCGCTCGAGACAAAACGCAGATGGCACTCGTGTTGTTTGGCTGCTGGAGTTAGTTCGTGCAGCACGTCTTGCAGCACTGCGCCAAGTGAAACCGGCTCAACCTCCAGTGCTAGTTGACCGGCCTGCACGCTCAGTATATAGCCGTCAAGAACCCGTGTCATGGTGCTGGCGATGGCGTCGATATCAGGGGTTGAGTCTGCGCCTGCCTGTGCCAGCTGAGAAATTTGCAGCAGAGACTGACGGACATGATGCGCTAACGTGGCTAGGGGTATCTGGGCTACCTCTGGTGCATCACATACGTGTTCATGTTTCATCCTTGTGCTCGCAATCTGTGACCTCTTACTGGTACTCAGTATAGCGCACATGAACACACGCATGCTAGTTACGGCTAGATGTTTCTTTGGTTTACGGGCTAAAGGTCAAATTGGGGAGAATGATGTCGTTAAAGTCGCCGATATATTCTGTCGACTGTGTGGTCAATGCCAGTGTCTTGTCGCGCAAGCTAAACAATACGACCGAACCCTGTATGTCGGATTCAATTTCCCCATTGATGCGGCTACCAACGACGCCGTCGAGGTTGGCGGCTTCGATTGGCTGAATTGTGACGCGGTCAGAACGAGCGGCGCTTTCGTAGGAGCTCAACTCTCGCTCGTAGGAGCGTTCAAGCACCTCTAGCTTCAGTGCAATCACGTTGTCGGACTCATCGGGAACAAATCCTGGATGAAAAAATCCCTCTATTGGCGTAGAACCGCTGTCGCTTTCTTCAATGTAGGCAGACCAGGTCTTCGGATATTCAAGACGCACACTACCAAAGGCTGATGGCCCGGTGTAGCTATCAAGTGGCTCTTTCTCGCGTTCAACAAACTCAGCCTCGAGCTCTTGCTCGCGCTGTGCTACTGCCTGCTCAACTTCCGTGGCCACGATGCCATCGACATTGTTCTTGTACTCATTGCGCTCTAGAAAGGCCCAGGCACCAAAGCCGAGTGAACCAAGCAATAATACAGCCAGTATGCTGATGATGAGCACGGGGTGCTTTCCGTGATGCTTCATCTGTGACGCAGCTTGGTACTCTTGTTGTGGTGGCGGTGGTGTTGGTCGGTTGGGGTACATGCCTGGCGGCGACGACTGTTGGGGCGGTTGTTGTTGCGGATTCATAATTACGCTTATGATACCACGGTGTATTCAGACAAGGCTAGAGCTCTTTTTTATTATAGTCATACAGCAGTATACCGTGCTCCTCGTGGCGCGGTTTTTTGCCGGGAACCGGAAAGGCGAAGCTCACGAGCTTGATTTTTTTGCCAGAATATGTCTGAGTAATTTTTTTATCCAGTTTCGGCATAAACTTTTCTAATAAAAACGCGTAGATTGCCGTCGCCTCCTCTGGCCACTGACGGCGCCACATGTTGCCCCAGGTGATTGTTACCTTATCGCGGTAGCGCCAGGTAATAATGCGTGAGTACAGGACAAGAAGCGGATTGATCTCGTAGCCGACCACACGGATGCCCCGCTGAGCAGCTGCCCGCGCTACGCGCCCGTCGCCACTGCCAAGCTCGATGAGGGTTTGACCTGGCTGCAAATCTAACAGGTCGAGAGCTGTGTCTATCTGCAGGCGCATGGTTGGCAGGTACGGCGGACCAACCCAGACAACAAAGCCAAACAAAAACACCAACGCGCAAACCAGAACAAAGGCAACGACCACTACGACGACTTCTTCTTCGACTTGCTTTGCTTCTCTATTTTGGTTATTTCGTTTTCAGCCGTATCAAGGTATTCCTCGAGCTGGTCAATAATTGTATGAGCTCTATCGTGCAGCTGTGTTGCCTCGTCAATGTCGAGTGATGAGCTCTGCAATGTCGCCATAATCTCATCAAGCTCGTTGCGTAGAGCTGTATAGTTATGTTCTTTTGCCATGATCTGCCTCCCCATGGTTGGTATCTTTACTCTGCACTGATTGTACCAGGCTTTGCACCTCTGCATCAGAAAAGCTCATTGTAATTGTCTCGCCCGCGCGCAGCGACGATCCGCGCGCAATTACCTTCCCTGCTTGGTTGCGCACAATGCTATAGCCGCGCTCCAATACAGCATATGGACTCAGCGCCGTGACCAGGCGACGCGTCTGCTCAAGCAAATGACGTTGCTGGCGGATGTGTTCTGTGAATCGCTGCGTTATTTCGCGGCGCTCACCCTGAAGCTGGTCGCGAGCATCACGGATGGCGCGCACGGC
>CAZGPJ010000047.1:0-4571 GCA_964527485.1 uncultured Candidatus Saccharibacteria bacterium | reverse complement strand
CCTAAAATGACAGACACAATTACGGCTGTTAGGAGTATCTCGACAAAATCCATACGCTTATTCTAGCATGCGAACACTGGGCAATGCTTACTGGAAAACTGGCTACTGCTGATGCTCTGTATCGTCGTCATGGTGGTCGTCTTCCTCGTCGTGGTGATCGTCTTCATCGTGGTGCTCGGCATCGGCCTCTTTATGATATTCATCGGCGTGCTGCGACGAACCATGACCATGGGCTTCATCATGCGGCACCAAATCATGCGCCAAGCGTATGGCCACGCCAACCACGAGCACGCCAGCAAAGAGCAAAATGGCACTGGTGTCGAAGAGTTTGTGCCGCTGCTTGTGCGGTAGCAACGTTGGGATGACATCACTCATAGCAATGTAGAGCAAAAAGCCGGCGCTGACGCCAAGCAGCACACCCAGTGGTAATTGCTCGCTGGAACCGACCAGATAGGTCACAACTGCTGTAACCACGGTGGCCAAGGCAGTAAGAACATTGGCCCAGACGACTTTCACGCGCGACATGCCTTTGGATAAGAGCAAGCCAAAGTCGCCAATTTCTTGCGGTATTTCATGAGCCACCACCGCTAACGTGGTGGCGATTCCTGTGGGAATACTGACTAAAAAGCCAGCCGCAATGACTACACCGTCAACCGCGTTGTGCAAGGTGTCGCCGGCGATGACGAGAAAGCGGTTGGGGTCTTTGTCAGCAGAGTGTCCGTGACGATGGTGGTGAAAAAAGTGCAACCAGCGCTCCAACAGAAAGAATACGAGAATACCTACGACTGCTGAAGTAAAGACCGTATTCGGTGGCGCCACTTCGACACCTTCTGGTAAAAGGTCAAAAAACACCGCTGCTAACAACGCCCCAGCCGCAAACGGCGTGGCGTAGGCGGCAAACTTGTGTGCCCACGAGCCCTTACTCAATAAGAGCAAGCCGCCAACCAATGATATGAGGCCGCCACCAACAGAAAACAATATTACATACGTGAGAGTCGACATAGTGCCTGTGCACCTTTCTAAAATAATTTTTATAAATTAACTGCATGTAGCCTAGCAGCCGCTTGGTATTTTCTGCAAATTTGTCGCAATTTATGCTAATATTGCACGGACTATGACACGCCTAGAATTGCTAGAAAAACACCTGAGGGATAATGGCTATAGCGCCACCAGGTCACGCAGTATTGTCTTTGAGACTATGGAGGAGCTTGGCCCATGCAGCCTACAGCAGATTGAGCAGCATACACAGCTTAAAACACATCGCTCAAGCGTATACCGCACGATTCAATTATTTGAAGAGTTAGGAATTATCCGACGGATTCCATTGGGCTGGAAGTATAAGCTGGAGCTGAGCGATATGTTCAGTGAGCACCACCATCATGCTCACTGCAACATATGCCAAAAGATTGTCAAACTCGAAGAGAATGCAGCACTCGAGCGCGCGATTGAGGATTTAGCGCAGAATAGTCAATTTCAACTCACTGCGCACAGCCTTGAGATGCAAGGCATATGCCAAGACTGCACAACAAAAAAAGACCCCAGGTAAAAGACCCAGGGTCGACGGAAGCCTCACACTTCCACTTTTATGCTAACGTCTTTTTTGCCTGAGAAAAATGATATTTATCACAAAATAGGCGCAGGAAATATCACGCGCGGTCACGCACCGTCACGTGGCGGAACAACATGGCTGCCACATAACCGAGAGCCGCCCCGCCAACAACATCAAGTGGCGTATGCACGCCCAGAACCATGCGCGAAATAGCTGCGAGAAATGTCAAAATAATTATGGGCCACCGCCACGAGCGTGGCGTGTGGTGCAGCAGAACGACACCGAGCGCCACAGCCATGGCGCTATGACCCGATGGAAAGCCAGGACCGCGCACCATAAGGTCATGAAAGACAATGTCATTGAACAACTCATCCGGGCGCCCGCGTCCAAATAGGTCTTTGCCAACGCCTGCCAATAAGTAGGCCATGGTGCCCGCCATGAGCAAGCGGATAACAATGACGTATCGTTTGGAGAATAGATACAATAGCGCCAGCGTGCCCAGTACATAGACACTGCCCAGCTGAGTCAGCACAAAAAACACCGGTATCAGCGGATCAGGCACGCTGTAGAAAAACTGAAACACGGCTTCTTCAAAGGCCGAAGCCTCTTCTGGCCGCGTCAGTACGGCCGCCGCCGTAAAAACGGCAAGGCCACCCAGTACATGCCAATCGCTCCGCTGGATGAGCCGTCGACGAGAGCTACGTTTTTTTGATTTCGATTTTTTTGTTGTTTTTGCCATAGAATATGTGGCTATTCTACCCGCTTATGATTGTCGTGGTCAATTATCAGCTAGTGATGCAGGCTCGACTATCGTCACAGCGTATTGAATGAGCCGAGCGAAACTTCACGCTCGTCAGACGTGCCGCCTTTTAGAACCAGTACATTCATGTGCTCATTATACGACGTTTTCCCACGGCAGGTCTGGTTTGCCAAAATGGCCGTAGGCCGAAGTTGGCTGGTAGATGGGGCGTCGCAAATCGAGCGTCTCGACAATCCCCTTCACTGATGTATCGATGAGCTTGGCCGCCAAGCCGTCAAGCGTGGACTGAGAGACGGTTTCGGTGCCGAAAGTTTCGATGGTTTGCATCAGCGGTTTTGGTTGGCCAATAACGTAGGCTAAGCCGACCTCACAGCGCGAAGCCAGTTTTTGCGCCACGATATTTTTGGCGATGTAGCGCGCCGCGTAGGCACCACTGCGGTCAACCTTGCTGGGATCTTTGCCGCTAAATGCCCCGCCGCCAACGCGGGCGTAACCGCCGTAGGTATCAACCACGATCTTGCGACCAGTCAATCCGGCGTCAGAGTCTGGCCCGGGGATGTGCCAGACACCAGTCCCGTTTATGATGATGTTGCTTTCCTTTGGCACGGCCAGCCCAAAGCTCTCTAGTACTGGTTTAATGATGTGTGTGATGGCGTCCGCCCGGACCTCAGCTGGCTCGACCTCTTCGTGGTGGGCGAGCGCCAACACGAGCTTCTCTACCGCAACTGGTTTATCGTCTTCGTAACGCACGGTCACTTGAGCTTTGCCGTCTGGTCGCAACCAGGGCAGTTTGTGCTCTTCCCGCTGCTCATCAATCTGCCTGGTTAAGGTGTGCGCCAGACTGATTGGCAGCGGCATCAGTGACTCAGTCTCGTCAATCGCGAAGCCAAACATCATGCCTTGGTCACCTGCACCGTCTTGATCAACGCCGACGGCGATTTCTGGTGACTGCTGGTGAACAAAGTTATGAAAATTTGACTGGTCTGAGAAGCCCCACGCTTGCTCGTCATAGCCGAGCGTGCGGACGGTGTCGCGGGCAATTGTTTCAAAATCCACGGTGGCACGTGACTTCATTTCGCCAAATAGGCTGATTTGGTTGGCGCCAACCACTGCCTCGATACCGGTTCGGGTAAAAGGGTCTTGCGCGATAGCAGCATCAAGCAAGGCGTCGCTGATGCGGTCGCAAATTTTATCGGGGTGGCCGCTGCAAACGGATTCGCTGGTGAATAGTCGTGTAGACATGTTATTTCTCCTCGTTTTTTAATGGTTCAATTTCAACAGCAAAAGTCGCCACAGCGCTGGATAGGCTAAGTACCGCCTGCTCTGACTGCTGCCGCTGACGGCTCAACTCGGCGCCAGCGTGCGCAATCTCGGCAATACTTGCCTCCAGCTGCTCAGGGCTCAGTTGCGACTCGCAGCCGCGCTCTGCCTTTTTTGTTGCTGTTGTGTCCATAAATGAAAATATCCTTTCTTGGCTACTTCGGCCGCAGAAAGGATATATCTCACGAGAAAATATCAATCCTGGGCGTTTATACCAGGTCTAGTTGGAGCACCTTATCATACTGATAGGTTGCTGGCGGATGAACGAGCTAGATCTCTCCCCGCGCTCTTTATATTCTTAAATTGTTAACGATTTTACTATACCACACAAATAGTCGTAGCAATTTATGCGGACTGCTTCTGATATTGCTCAGTGAACCTGCTCACGACCTCTTGAAAGACTTGAATATCAAGAGTTGAGTCCACGGCGTCAAAGCCTCTCCTTTTAAAGTTGTGGCGATACACCGCACCAGTTTCATCTGTCATTATCCAGTCATGCAGTTCAGGGTTAGTAAAGTCTTCTCCAAGCTTGACATATATAGGCCTACCAGGAACGTCAAAATTCACTGCGCTAACTCGAATATTAATCTCTGATTCGGGGCTGAGCTCTACGATTCCTGAAGCAACACAGTTTTCCGTCACAGAATCAGTAGATTCCGCTAACCGTCTAAGTTGTAATAAGCGAGTATGCAGCGAATCTCCCGGTTCTTTCTCCATTCTTTGATGCTGGGCTTCAAACATGTACGTTCCTCTCAAATTTAAACTATAATGTATATTATATTATATAATAAATACGATTACCAGCAAGTTGTAGCCAATAGTTCATATGTGCGCTATAATCACCCCGTATTTCCGTAATCAACACTAATGGGGATTAGCCAAGCGGTAAGGCAGCGGATTCTGGTTCCGCGATCGGGGGTTCGAATCCCTCATCCCCAGCCA
>CAZGPJ010000046.1:0-4585 GCA_964527485.1 uncultured Candidatus Saccharibacteria bacterium | reverse complement strand
CCGTACATATTGACTAATAGTTTTTTGCATTTTCAGCTCTTAAGCAGATTTAGTTTTCGGCGGAGGTGCCAACTATGTACATCGTGACGCCATTCGCTCAAATCAATTGGCTCATCTGTTTGGTTATACAAGACAACGTACTCGCTGTGGGCGTCCTCTTCCGAACGGGTTTGCAGCTCGACTAGATGAACACCGTAATGGACGGCAACGGGTACTTCGGATTGGGCAGAGACTGAATAGAGCTGTTGCAGAGGAGTACTCAGCGTTAGCACCAGAGTGAAAAGCCAGAGTACAGTAGCTTTTAACATAATTAGGCCCATGATACTGGTTATGTTCTAAAATGCAAAACAGCCACGGCTGAGATGACTAAAAGGTATGGTTTACTGACGGCACTATACAACGTAAATAGCCCTGCAAAAACCAGGGCTATTTACATGGCTTCAAGTGCGAAAATAGCCCCGGTGCTTTATACTAGTACGTATGGCCCAAGTATATTGTAGTAACTGCGGCAAGTTGATTCGTGCATCAAGTAATTTTTGCCAATACTGTGGCAGCGCCGTGCATGGAGAAGCAGCCATGGTGCAAAAAGCCTCGCATCGCTCACAGCAAGCCAAAAACCAACCGCCCGAATCTCCAACCATGCCTGCTGATGCTCAGATAGAAAAACGCCGGCTGTGCCAACGTGCTGTATGGTCGTTTTTTATAAGCTACATGGGGAAAACTGGCGTACTGCTTCTTTTATCATTCGTTGGCATCGTCTTTGAGCCCCTTTTCTTTGGACCATTCTTGATTGTCTATATTCTCAGCCTGTATATCACCGCAGTCGTCGTGCGCCATCACTACTTCTATGAAGTTAACTCAACGTCGTTCCGCAAGGAGCACGGCGTCATACACAAAAATGATGTCACCATACCGTTCAACCGAATACAGAACGTCAACATTACACGAAGCCTAAGTGACCGCATACTCGGCTTAGCGCGCATAGACATTGAATCTGCAGGGAGCTCAGCAACTTCTCGCCGTAATGTCGCTGGCGGAAGCCGAACAGATGCAGAGGGTCACCTGCCGGGCGTAACGCTTGAGCAAGCTGAAGAACTTCATGATCTCCTACTCGTAAAGTTCGGGACGATTTATCAGTCTGGCCAACATACAAGCCCCTAGATAAGCTTGGTCGTGTTCAATCTTTGCGTTGTATTTCTTCGTAGAGAAAGTAATTGCTCGCCAGGCCAACGATAGTTCCGAGTAAGGCTACGCCAAAGACCATGAGAAACATCGCCGTGACTCGTCCGGCGGTAGTTACTGGAAATATATCGCCATAGCCAACACTTGTGGCAGTAACCACAGCCCACCATAATGCATCAAAGTATGTATTTACCTGGTAGTTGAGGGGTGACTCAAAATGGAAGAATATCGATGACCCGATAAATATAACAATGGTTGAGAATAGAGCAATAAAAATATAACGAGAACTGTTACGCGAGACATGCTCTGTTGCCTCGCTCAAACGCCTGATTCGCGCATACAGCCGCACGATACGCATCAAGCGTATGAGCTGCACCGAACGAAGTGCCTGGTAGGTGCCTCCAGTTATAGGGATTGCTGCGAGCAACAAGTACCAGTTATGACGCAGATATTTCCGGCGATGTTTTGCTGTGTAAAATTCATAGATAAAATCGGAAAGAAAAGCTAGGGCAATCAGCAGATCAAGCGCGTACACAAAACGCAGCTGATCTTGACTAAACTCTGAGCTGAGCTCGAGAACCAGCAATACAGCAGATAGTATCGCGAGGCCACTGATTATGAGGTCGCGTGCAATCGATTGACGATGAGGTAGCAGCTGGATGACAAATTTTTTCATGTGCTTATTGTAGCAACATACCTGCCTGCTGTGCTACTTGATCAGCACGGAACAGCACCATGACGGAGATAAACGGGTGGCGCAGAGCTCTCAATACTGACAGACTTTTCGCAGGCAAGCAGTCCAGTCGTCCGTGCTAACTGTTCACGAGCACAGCGAACGACCTCTTCTCCTGGCTCGTACTCCGCTTGCGATGTATAGATAAGATTCATTACTTCAAACGCAACATCCTCAAACTGGTCTTCAGTGCGAACCCCCATAGCCCGAGCGAGTCGCACGATACCCTCAACAGCAAAAAGCTCTCGTTGCGTCTCTGTGAGTTGCTGAGGTTCCGGGTCAGCTTCCGGCGATATAGATTGTGACATATCCATTGTATTTCCTTTCCAAATAAAAACCCGAAGCTTCTGTGGCTGAAGCTTCGGGTGATATTCGTTTTTTATATATTAACTAGATAGCTTCAGCCGCCGAATCGCCACCAATAATACTACCTAGCTGAAGTAGGTGAGATTGTATGGTGGGGCGATATGCGTGACTTGCTACCATAACGGCTATGATTACACAGGGCCATAGCACTGTCAAGATTATAAACGTGAGTCAGTGTCTCTGTTTACGAAACGGTACACGACAGCTGCAACAAGACCAGTTATGAATCCGCCCCATAGCACATCAAGAAAAACAATATGAAGAGGCCACGCCGCAATCGTTGCATAATTGGTTAACTCGTAGGTTCCATACGCCAGCGCGCCAAACAGTGAACCGTTGCGAGCAACCTGGCGTAGAGGAAGCTTTAGCTGGTAGGCCGGTTTCACGATAAGGGCAACGATGCCGAGCGCGTAAAATGTATAGAATACCAATGCCGGCGCGACGCGCAGTGAATCGCTAATAATTTCGCCGAGAGCTGGCCGATACACGAGAGGCGTCATGATACCAAGCCACATGGCGTCAATACTAAAAAAAGCAATAACTGATACAACGTAAGCTGAGAGTTTCATATACATATAGCTTAGCATTATCTACTGACGATCGATGTTTTGTTACTATAGAAAGAGCAGCAATAAATAGAGAGGTTTTTTATGCATGTATCGTATTTTTTTGATCCAAGTTGTCCATGGTGCTGGATCACAAGTCGCTGGCTCGAACAAGTCAACCGCGAACGCGACCTTCACATCACGTGGCGCCTATTCAGTCTCGCGTACAAGAATGGCGAGCTCGACACAGCAGAGACCACAGAAAAAACAGGAAGCCATCTAGCTGGTCAGCGTGTCTTACGCGTCTTGCAGCACCTCAGTGACAAGTGATGCAGATATTGGGGCACTCTACCGTCAGTTTGGTAAACGTCATTTTATCGACGGAGACGCCTACAGCGATACAGTCATAGCTGAGGTACTCAATCAGCACGGCATCAATGCCCCTGATCTGTCAACCGTAGCTGACAATGCGGAGCTAGATACAGCTATCATCAAATCAACAAATGAAGCAACGAAGCTCGTTGGCGACGACATCGGCGTACCGACCATTGTATTTCACCTGGAGAACAACGAGATGCGCGGATTCTTTGGCCCAGTACTAACCAGGCTACCCAATACAGAAGACAGTCTCCAGCTCTGGGACAGCCTGGTGGCATTAGCACGTATTGACGGGCTGAGTGAACTAAAGCGCGGTCGCGATGGCGGACCAGACACGGCTAGTACAGATCGCGTCTTCTCGGACGAAATAAAAACCTAGACGTGCATGATGCGACTTTTGATAGCTGTCTCGTATTCTGGGAAGTAGCGGCTGATAATCGGCAACTCGAACGTTTCAAGAATCGCTTGTTGTGGTTCACGCTCGAGCAAAAAGCGAAATGACTCTCGGATTAAGTGCTCGGCCATAACCGCTCCACTTGTGAGTTGTTTGTAATACTGTTCGTTGAGCGAGACGTAGTGATTCGTCTGACTGCCGTTACTGCCGGTTAGCTGCACATGAAACTGAGCATCAGGAAATTCATTCTCTTTATGAATCAGTATGTCTGTGCGTTGACTCATGCTAAATCCCTGGCGATAGTTTGCTCTCGATCTGGCCCGACTGACACAACAGCTATCGGCAGGGCAAGCTCCGATTCAATGTAGGACATGTAGTCCTGCATTGAATCAGGCAAATCGTCTTCATGTCGAATGGTGCTAATATCGTTTTTCCAGCCAGGAAAGCTTTTATATATCGGAGCAATAGGGCTATTCATATCAAACGGTACTGTGCTCTGGGTGGTACCATTTTTTTCGTATTGTTCACATACCTTAATAGTCTCAAGACCCGAGAGAACATCACCTTTCATCATATACAGATCAGTTACACCGCTTAACATGCACGCATATTTCAGGGAAACCAAATCGAGCCAACCACACCGCCGCTCTCTGCCAGTGGTCGCACCAACCTCATTTCCCTGACGCTGAATTTTTGCACCGATGTCGTCGCGAAGCTCGGTTGGAAATAGACCACCACCAACCCGCGTGCAGTACGCCTTAAAGACACCGAAGACGCGACCAATATCCTGCGGAGCGATACCAAGGCCCGTACACGCACCGCTGGCAATTGTTGTCGAGGAAGTAACATAGGGGTAGGAACCGTGCTCAATATCCAGTAGTGAGCCTTGGGCTCCTTCTGATAATACGCGCTTATCTTTACTCAGTTGCTCGCGGATATAGTACTCACTGTCAACAAGCTGCAGTGCGCGCACCGAATCAAGTGAAC
>CAZGPJ010000045.1:0-4680 GCA_964527485.1 uncultured Candidatus Saccharibacteria bacterium | reverse complement strand
GAACGCTCAGTCAGAGGCGTCCGCATCAGCTCCACAAGATCATCGACAGAAAGGCCCTCATAAGCCTGTGGATCATAGCGCAGATCATACACCAGGGCAGTCTGAGATTGTTCGGCTGAACCGATAAAGTCTACGACCGCTGTCTTTTCATGCTCATTGGCGTAGCGCCCTGATGAATATATAAACGGTGTGTCAGACTCGACCAACTCAGCAACGGCCTTTTTATGGCGCATATTCAGAAGAAAATCGAACAGTTTCGGTTGTTTCTTTTTGATTAGTTGAGCAAGAGCAATCGTTGCCTGGACATCGCTTAAAGCGTCGTGAGCGCTCAGATGCTCAAGGTCATTTAGCTCGCTCAAAAGCTCCAAGCGATTTGTTGGCGAACCATCACTAGCAAATGGCCAGGTAATACCTGCAGGGCGGAGAGCTCGCGTCATACGTACGACGTCTAGCATGTCCCAGCGCGAACGATTATCTTTCCAGGACCATTCATAGGGGTCGTGAAAATTGCGATAGTGCATGTAGCGCATAAACTCATCATCAAATCGCACCGAATTAAAACCAGTGAAGATCGTACCGGGCGTAGCGATTTTCTCTTGAAAAATCTTCAAAAATTCCGCTTCTGTGTAGCCTTCTGAGCGCGTCTTTTGCGGTGTTATGCCGGTAACAAGAATCGCCTGGGGTTCAGGCAATATTTCGGGGGTGAGCTTTATGTAATAGTTGTAGGGCTCACCGATTGGCTTGAGCTGCTCGTCAGTCCGCTGCGCGGCAAACTGCATCACTCGGTCTTCTCTTGGGTTTACACCCGATGTTTCGAGATCATAAAATAAAAAACTGACTGCCATATTGCAGCCAGTGTAGCACTAGACGTTCAGCTGATGCCATAAAAATATGCAGACATTAAGATGCCCTAATCTAAATAATGGCTGATAAAGATTACTGCTCGCGTAGAGTATCAAGCTCGCCAGCGTATGGTTCGCGGAGAGAAAAGTCAGCCGTATACCGTGGCTGTTTGCCAAAAAATCGGGCGAAGACACGCTCGGCTCGGCTCGGCTCCGAAATGTCCAACTGGGCGACTTTTTCAACTTCATCTGGGCGCTGATCAGCAACAAGTATTTGTTCGACTGCTTCAACGGTGGCAATTCCACGAACTGTCACCGACCTATCGGAGATGTCTCCTGGGATAATCTCTGCACACGCCACGCGGCGTCCATGCACTTCAAACGGTTTCTGGCCAGTTGCTATCGCTTCTGCATCCGCTGCCTCTAATTTGTAACGAACTGTTTTATCGGCTGATGCTTCTACTGCTTCACGGCCAACATATTCGCGCGTATTTTTTCCATAAAATCTCTATCCTTCAGTGACATGTCATGCATGACGCTGAGGTGTTCTATATGCTATAGACACACAGCGACTATCTTATCATATTATCACTATTTTACATATTTGTCAATATAGTGTTGTATGTCGAACTTCCTCTTCAGTCCAGAATACACCATACTGCGTATGGTGCCATAAACGGGTCGCTCTTGCCATGGACGATCATGAACGCCCGCGACAGACCACATAATGCCTGTATAGCCGTTCGGGTCACCACCATCGAGTGAATAAAAATCATTGAGCCATATCAAAGTTTCGAGTGCGGACTCAGGATTGGGCGACCATTCCAGTATTTTCTTTGCCCAATACATCCGCATATATCCATGCATTTTCCCCGTTTTTGTCAGCTCAATTTGAGCAGCATTCCAAGCAGGGTCATGTGTCTTGGCTTGCTCGAACTGTTCCCGTGAGTAGACCAACTCACGCGGGTCGTCTTGATGCTTTTTGAGGGTTTTCTGCGCCCAGTCGGGCGCACCACGAAGTGAAGTGTAGCTCATCGCGTAATAACAAAAGTTATCTGACAGCTCTTTGCGAACCACGACCTCTTCAATAAAAGCATCGACATCTTGCTGCAGGCTACTATCAGCAGCCAAGGCGGCCTGAGCGCTCCGAACAGCCTGGCGACTGCTTAACTGACCGAAGTGCAGATAGGGGCTCAGGTTGCTTAAACTATTGGCGCCCGGATCGTTCCTCTGCTCGGCGTACCCAGGGAGACGGTTGTCAATAAACTCGGCCAACTGCTCATGTGCAGCTTTTTCGCCAGATTGAAAACCATGGACAATGCCAGACGATCGATAATCAACCTCGCGACCAATTTTCCGTATATCCTCTGGTGTGGCGCCCTTGATGTCAGTCTGCGCCTGCTGAGTAATCTCTGGTGGGGGGTCGTCAAGATACGTGGCGAGATGGGAGTGAATTTTTGGGCGAATCGTGCGTGCAGCATATTCTTGTTTGCGGCTGGTGACCCAAAGCGGCACTACGTTGTGCGTATCAACAACGAAAACGGGACACGAGGCCACATCAGCAAGTATTTGGGCGCGTTTGCGCGGAGACCTCAGCGGGCTGAAATCGCAATAGACTGCTGCGGGTTCTAGCTGATCGAGCAACTGCTGCGCGCCGCGTTGAGCTGCATCTTTTTTGCAGATAAGAGGGATGTTTCGCTGCGCCAAGTCGGCAGCCAGTTGCTCAAGACCCTCAATCATAAAAGCAACGTGCTCCTTTGAGCGTGTACGCGAGGCGGGATACAGAATAAAGCCAACAACCAGTGGAAGCTCGAGCGAACGAGCCTTTGATTGGGCAGCCAACAAAGCGTAATTATCACCAACACGCTGATCACGGCTCATCACATAAAGAACACACGTCCCCTGAGACGACTTACCGGAGGAAAGTTTTTGTATGCGACTACCGAGAAGTGATTGGTTTGTATCCATAGGTATCTTCGTTTATTTTTAGCGGTAGCGGACCGGCATTGCCTCAAGCCGTAGGGCTGGCGCTGCAGCGCTATCTATATTTGGGGTGGTGCGAGCAGCTTTTAGTAGCGATATGTGAGGCTGAAGTTCAAGAGCAAAGCGAAAGTTTGGACTGCCTTGCATGAACATCCGCGCGGGAGATATGCCGCACGCCTCTAAACACTGCATCAATAACTCTCGCGCCTGTGCATGGGCTCGCATCAAATCATCCGATACACGGACGCGTAGCGCGAGCACGCTTGAGCGGCTGCCAAATAGCTCAAAACCCTCGGGCTGAACAACAGTTGACGATGGCAGCACTGTCTCCGCATACGAAACAAATTGCTCGACTGACTCGAGGAATATTTCTTTGGTTAAAGCCGGCTGTTGTTGCTGGAGCTCACGAAATACATCGGCCAGAATGCCAAAATGCAAAACTGTTAGGTGAACGCTGTCAGGTTGAACCAAGCGAGACTGCGGATTTACCTCTTGAGATACAGCTTGCCAGGTCAGCAATTGTTGCAGCGCGTCATCGTCCGGTCGGTATTGCAGATACAATCGATCGTGCGCGTGCATGCTAATACTCAATCTTCGCTGGCGTATCTGCTATACGGATAGTGTCTCCCGTTTCTATACCTTGGCGAACCAACTCGTGCATAACGCCATTTTTGCGAAGTATGTCACGAAGGCGGCCGACAGCTTGCTCGCTATCGAAATTAGTCCGATGAGCAAAACGAGCTAGTTTTTTGCCGTGAACGACGAAGACCCCCTGTTGTTTTTCGATATGCCAATCATCGTCTTGAGCGCCAAGCGTAATACGTGGAATTTCTGCTTCAGTCTCTTCTTCTTGTTCTGCCTCTTGGCGCCGTTCACGTTCTTCTGTCACTACAGCAACAAGTGCCTGGAGTAATGGCGCTATACCCTGCTTACTGTGAGCTGAAATATGGTAAATGGGTACGTCTTGACCAGCGGACTGTCGCAGTTGACGTTCGGCGTCGGCAGACATCTCTTCATCGAGGTTCTCGGTTTTCGTCAGAGCAATGATGTGCGGCTTGTGCGTCAAGTCAACTCGGTAAGAGCGCAGCTCCTGCATAATGGTATTGTATGCCTCAGGTATATTTTCCTGGTAGGCATCAACGAGGTGCAATAAGACGGACGTCCGCTCGACATGACGCAAAAAATCATCACCCAAGCCTTTACCTTCGCTCGCACCATCAATCAACCCAGGAATATCAGCAAACAGTAAGCTGGCCGATCCCTCAACATCAACTACCCCGAGGTTTGGCTGGATTGTGGTAAACGGATAATCAGCAATCTCTGGCTTGGCATTGCTGATTGTTGCCAACAGCGTCGATTTACCGGCATTCGGCAAGCCAACAAGACCCACATCGGCAATCATCTTCAACTCCAGGGTTGCAATGAGCTCATCGCCCGGATCACCTTTTTCTGCAATACGTGGTGCCTGGCGGGTAGAGCTAGTGAAGTGGGCATTCCCGAATCCGCCCTTTCCGCCGCGCGCAATGACCGCCGTTTGGCCAGCTTGCGTCATGTCAGCGATGAGATCACCTGTAGTTTGGTTAATAATACTGGTGCCAACCGGAATGGCGACAGTCAGGTTGTCGGCACTTTTCCCGCGGCGCTTGCGCTTTCCGCCAGATTTTCCATCAGGCGCCTTGAGGAGTTTTTGGTAGCGAAACTGCGCCAACGTATGCTGATTATCCGAGGCTTCAAGCACGACGTCACCACCATCACCACCATCACCACCGTCTGGACCGCCGCGGTCGACATATTTCTCATGCCGAAAACTGACGATACCTGGTCCGCCATTTCCAGCCTTGACATTCACCTGCGC
>CAZGPJ010000044.1:0-4731 GCA_964527485.1 uncultured Candidatus Saccharibacteria bacterium | reverse complement strand
CATAACCTCATACACAAACTTCTGCAAGAGACCGATTACTCTATTGTGGCGCTCTCGTTGAACGCGTCACGCATGCCTATGGAGCATGATCGCCTGGATAAGCGGGACGTAAATGTGTTCGATACATCGCCGCTTGCAACAGCTCTCACGGATTGTGATGTGGCCGTTTATCTCGTACACATGATGGCGCAAAAAAAGCTAGACTTTGCTGAAGCGGAGGCGAAGGCTGCCGAGAGTTTTTCTGAGGCGGCCAAGCAGGCCCGCGTCAAGCGGGTTATTTACTTGGGTGGGCTTGGTAATGACGAAGATGGTCTTTCTAAACATCTAGCAAGCAGGCATCATACTGGTGAAATTCTGCGGCAAAACCTGCCACAGGTTATTGAGTTCCGCGCCTCGATGATTATAGGCGAAGGAAGTATTTCGTATGACATTATTGCAAATCTGGTCCACAAGTTGCCGATACTGACCCTGCCTAAATGGGCAAAGACGCTCACGCAACCTATTGGACTAGCGGATGCGCTTCGTTACCTGGCTGCGGCGATAACAGTCCCACTAGATAGCCATGAAATTATCGAAATAGGCGGCCCAGAGCAGATGAGCTACAAGGAGCTGATGAAACGTTATGAAAAATGGAAGGGCACAGATGCTCTCATGATTATGTTTCCAGTGATTCCTGTTAGTATTGCAGCCTGGTGGTTGAACTTATTCACGCCAAAGAAACACGCAAAAGTTGGGCGAGCCATGGTCGAGTCACTCGCCAACCCTATGGTCGTTACCAATAATCGAGCACAGGAGTTGTTTCCTGACATCAAGCCGTTAGCTATTGATGATGTATTCGTATAGGGCTTTTGCTGCTCTGCGAGCATATGCGCTTCGATTTTCTTTAGGTGTACATCTAGCTATAATCAGATGCTGACGTGTTTGTTTTTTACAAAATAAACTAAGCCGATAATGGCAGCAATTAGTTGAATGAATCCCATAGTAATAAACAAGCCAGTAAAGCCGGCTAAACCGATGATAGCTCCACCGATAGCTGAGCCGCCGGCCGCTGCAAACATAATACTTGAGTCGAGCCAGGCCCATTCTTCACTTTCGCGCCCAAGGTCTTCACTCTTGGCAAATATGGTCTTGTAGGCGGGCATTGATAGACCGCCGCCAATCGCATTAAAGCTCAAGACCAGCACTAAGCTGGTGATGCTATCGACGAGCAAAAACAAAAACGCTCCTGCTGCAAAGATAAAGTAACCAATGACAAGAAACCACTCTTTGGGGCGCGTGTTTTCAAGCTTACCGAACACGAAGATCAGAGTTGCCATGATAAGCGAATAGTAGCTCCAAATAATCCCGACTTGTGCGGGGGTGGCGCCAACTTCGCTGGCGAACAGGGCATACAGCGGCACGAACACCTGAAAACCAGTCAAGCTGATGAGGTTTATGAGTAGGAGAGCTTTAACTCTGCTTAGGTGCATAGCGCTAGTATAGCGCATGGCATTATCTGTATGCAGTCTCAGGAATAGTAAATTTTTTGGGCTGGACGTATACAAAATTAGGAGTATAGTCTCTGATAATTATCCTTTATTAATTGCCCCACAATGGAAGACGTACCGAATCAACCCTATACCAATCAAGAGCAAACAGATGTCTTGTCGCCAGAAGAGCGGTTGTCTCAAGCTGAATTAGCGTTAAGCGAGGCTCGCTCTGCCTATAACGAGGCCATAATTGGGGTTATTGTTGTCGATCGATCGTGTGAGCCATCCTCAGAGGCTAACCTGGACAGGACAATATGTAGTTGCCAGGAGAGACTTGTCTCAGCTCGGGAGACTCGTGATCGCTTGATGAATGAAATATTTTCCGCTGCATCGCTGTCTACTTTTCCTGCGTGATAAGAAAGTTGTGATAAACGCTGGTAAGTATGATATATATGGGGAATAACATAGACGTAATACAAATACCATGACGCAAGCATCACACTCACGAGACCCTGAACATTTTGAACGATTTGGGGGCGAGAGTTCCCTGGAGAAAACCGAGAGATACGAGCTGGCCCCGCCACTGCAGCACTATCAGGATATTCAGAATGAACTGGCGCGAGTTGCTCTTGCGCGACAGCAGGCAGAAGATCGCGAACAAGAACTACAGCGGCAACAACTGCTTGCACGGAATGCCTGTATCGCCCATGGTATCGAAAATCCAGATACTGTTCTGAGCCATAAAGAGCATGGTTTAGCTAGCGAGTCAGTTTCAACTGATTTTGACAGATCAGTAAAGGCTCAGTAGTTCTGCCAACGACCAGTCGCCTCCGTGCTACAATGACATTTGTGCAGAAAATACTCAATGGAACAGAGCTGGCAGGATATATTAAATCCCGACAGGCGCACCAAACACGGAGTCTTATCCAGGCCCGCGGCGTGCAGCCACGTTTGGCAATTATCCAGGCAACAGACAACTCCGTTATCAACACATACGTTCGCCTCAAAAAGCGCTATGGCCTCGATATCCACGTAGAGGTCAATGGCTACAACTTGCCGCAAGAAGACGTAATACACAAAATTGAAGAACTCAATGCCGATCCGCAGGTGCACGGCATTATTGTCCAGTTGCCACTCGCTGACATCAGTCAAACAGACGAGATACTTGCCTGTGTCGCGCCAGAAAAAGACGTCGACGCACTAGGCAGTACCGAGTATTATCAACCCGCCACGCCAACGGCAATTTTGTGGTTGTTGGCGGGGTATAATATCGACCTTCGCGGCAGAGAGATTTTGCTCATAGGGCAAGGTAAGCTCGTTGGCGCTCCGCTAAAGGACATGCTGGAGTCTGCCGATTTGCATGTCACTGTCGCTGGCAGGGAGACAGAAGACCTTGCCTCGCTAACCCGTGAAGCAGACGTTATCGTCACAGCAACCGGCAGCCCAGCAATTCTGTATCCAGATATGATTAAGCAAGGAGCTGTTATTGTTGATGCCGGGGTGGCCAGTGAGGGCGGGAAGACTGTCGGCGACGTTGCCCCAGAGCTGTTTGAGCGAGATGACATCACTATCACTCCCGCAAAAGGCGGCGTTGGCCCGCTCACAGTGTGCGCCCTATTTGAAAACGTCATACGGGCAGCCACTCCAGATACGCACCAGAAGGATACATCTGCGTGAGCGAGAAAACCTTCACGATAGGCGTATTTGACTCGGGTGTTGGTGGGCGGTCGGTAGCCAAGGCCCTCAAGCAGGCCTTGCCTGATGATGACATAATTTTCGTTAGCGACACCGAGCATCTTCCGTACGGCACAAGATCAGTTGATGAGCTAGAAAAGCTTGTCACGCCAATATTTCAGCAACTTGCGGAACATGTGGATATTATCGTAATTGCCTGCAACACCGTGACGACAACCTTAGCGCCAAAGCTACGTGAGGTCATCGATGTACCAATTGTTGGAATGGAGCCAATGGTAAAACCAGCCGCTATGCAGACAACAACAGGCAAAATAGCTGTTTGCGCCACTCCAACAACACTTGCAAGCGAGCGCTACCAGTGGCTTAAGCAAGAGTATGCCCCAGATATTGATGTACTCGAGCCAGACTGTAGTGAGTGGGCGACCATGATCGAGCAGAACACACTTAATCGTGAAGCAATTCATACACAAATTGATGATGTTTGCGAGAGGGGAGCTGACGTGGTTGTTTTAGGATGCACACACTATCACTGGATAGAAGAGATTATCAATGAAGAAGTTGAGGGTAGAGCCGTAGTCATACAGCCAGAACAGCCAGTTATTGAGCAGCTGAAGCGAGTTCGTGCACAGCTTGCTTGAACTGTTTGCCGCGATCTTCATAGTTTTTGAACATATCAAAACTGGCGCACGCGGGCGAAAGCAGTACTACTCCTTCAGGCTGCGCATGTGTATAGGCCGTTTGGACTATCTGTTTCATAGTTTTCCCGCCGTCGTGAAGAGCAGTCACGCCAGCTCTATCTAGGGCTTCTTTGATAGTTGTGGCCGTTTGCCCGATAAGCACCACATCAGTTACTGCAGAGTTTGCGATATGTTCCGCTAACGCATCGTAGGAGGATTTTTTATCTGATCCGCCGACTATGAGAACAGTTGGTACGTCCATTGCCTTAACCGCAGCAATCGCGCTTTCCGGCGTCGTGCCAAATGAATCATCAAAAAACTGTACACCGCGCACGTTTCCTGCAAGTTCAAGCCGATGCGGTAAACCAGTTGTCTGTCGAATGCCTGTGGCAATCGCCTGAGAATCTTGGGTTATTTGCCAGACGCAGGTTACTGCGGCGCAGATATTTTCAAGATTATGTTCTCCAAGCAACGAAACCTCGGAGGTTTTGCAGATTGTCTGACCGTCAATATGTACTTTATCGTCTTTGACGTATGATCCAGGTTCCTTGAGGTAAGGCAGAACATTACCAGCCGTGGTTGTGGCAAGCTGCATAGAACGATTATCGCCAGCTTTGTAGATGGCAAGATCGACCTCAGCTTGGTGTGCGAACAACTGTTGCTTGGAGCGCAGGTATTCATCTAGCGATTCATGCCAGTCTAGGTGCTCGGGTGTAATCATTAAGCAGACGCCAATGGCCGGTGAATATTTCAGGTCAATAAGCTGATAATTGGCGAGCTCAAGTACCACCCAGTCATCAGCCTGGATGTCATCTTTCAGTAAGTCGAGCGGGGGGATGCCAATGTTCCCACCGAGGTGAACACGTTTTCCGGCCGCCCTGAGCATATTT
>CAZGPJ010000043.1:0-5002 GCA_964527485.1 uncultured Candidatus Saccharibacteria bacterium | reverse complement strand
GCCTGCGGGGTTTTTGCGTACTTTTGGACCTGCAGCCAAAAGTACGTCGGCCATGAGTCGAAACTCATGAAAATATTTGCTGCTGTTTTGCAAAGCAAAAGAACAAACCCTAATTAATAATTCCTGATTCCTAGCCCCGAATTTCTAATTCAGAATTCGTCAGAACTCAAAATCGTCACCTCGCTCAAACGATTGAGCACATTTGTCACGCGCTCACGCTCAGCCTGAACGGTGCTGTCCAATTGCTGGCTCGCAAAATAACTATCATCAACCTCATCCAGTGCATACATCTGCAGGTTTTCACGGGCCAGCAGGTTCTCAGCTGCAGCGTTTTCGGCAGACCATTCATAGTGTGAATACACCGGCAAAAAGCCGACAGATTGCAGCTCCAGACTGTCCTTGTCTATATCCATCACGGCAAAGCCGCCAATCAACGCCTCGACCGGAATTTGTGTGTTCAGGAAGTTTCCGAGTGAATACCAGACAATTGTCTCGCCCCCATCGTCTCTGTTAATGCGCTCAACTGGCTGCAGAACATGCGGTCCATGGCCGAACACATAATCTGCACCGGCCGCGGCGATATCCCGCGCAATTTGCTCGTCAGTGCTACTAGCTGCGTCAGAATACTCAACTCCCCAACGCATACTGACCAGAACAATATCGGCGCTGTCTTTGGCCTCAGCAATCTCGCGGGTGGCGACATCGCGGTCATAACGCACCAGGCTGTAGTCATTGGGAACGGATTCATTGGTGTAGGTACTGTAGGACAAGAAGGCAAGGCGCACACCCTCAGCATCAAAGTAAGAAATTTGTTCGCGTTCCGCTTGGTCTCGGTAGGCGCCAGCAGTCGCCAGCACGTCTCTGTCTTGCCAGTCGGCCACCATGGCGTCCACTAGTGGCTCGCCTTTATCATAGGTATGATTGGTGCCTAAGTTTATAACATTGCAGCCGACTGACTCCATACCGTCATGCCACTCCAGCGGCGCATTAAATATTGGGTAGCCCGATATACCAAACTGCTCTCCCCCGGCTGGCGTGGCCTCGTTGCAAAAGCCAACATCAGCTTGGGCAAAAAACGGCTGCATGCGTTGCATGAGTGAATAAAAATCGTAGCTGCCATCGGCTTGCTCGGCATTGGCAATGACCGAATCATGCGCAATCATATCGCCCGTCGCCACAATGCGAAGCAGGCCATCGTCTTGACTGGCAGAATTTTCGTCAGCCCTACTAGTTGATGGAGAGCTGGAGTCAACGTCTTCGTTTTCTGTTGGGGATGAGCTGATGAACCACCAGGCTGCGACAGCACCCAGCAAAAATAAGATGCTGATAATAATTATGCTGTTTCGTTTTGTTGGCTTACGTTTCATTCTTTTCGTCCTCCGAAAAATCAAGTGCTACAGAGTTGATACAGTAGCGCTTACCCGTCGGTTGGTCCACGGCATCGTCAAAGACGTGTCCGAGATGCGACCCGCACTTACTACAAACTGCCTCGGTTCGCTCCATGCCGTGACTGGTGTCTTGTTGTAGCGTGATTGCTCCATATTGTGCGACATCGTAAAAACTTGGCCAGCCCGACCGTGAGTCAAACTTATGCTGGCTCGAAAATAGTTCCGTGCCACACCCTGCGCAGCGGTAGACGCCCGGGGCGTCAGTATGGACATAGGCTCCAGAAAACGGCGGCTCGGTCCCCCGCTCGCGCAAGACGGCGTATTGCTCTGCGCTCAAGTGCTTTTTCCAGTAGGCGTCGTTTTTGTCCTGCATTAGCGCTTCTTGCGTGTTATACGCCCGGCCCGCAAAAGCCGCCGTAGGCCGATGACGATACGGGCGAGTAGCTCTAATACGATGACCTGCAGAAATAGCAGCATGGCCGGGGTAAATAATGAGACGCGCCAGTCATACGTGTAGCCAGTTTTACCGCCGATATTCCCGTTAATGGCCGCGTCAAGCAGCTGCGATACACCAAGGGCCACCACCGACATGAACTGCGCGACCGCTAGGCCAAGCGCAACCGCTAAAATAATGGCGGCGGCATCTTTTCGTTGCAGAATGCGAATAAATATCACTTCGCCGCCTCAGTCTTTCTTTTGGCCTGGTTGGCCAAACTTGTCGCTCGTGTACCTGAAGCCAACTGATGATAACCCCGAACAGCAGTGCCACTTGTGAACCTGGGCACTCTTGAGTGGTGCGCGGAATTAGTGATATATCGAGTTTCGTTGTCTATAGCTTGACTGGACATACTCCCCTCCTCGTTTCACGTGTTATTGTATCAGCTCTCTTCGGATAGTCGCTTCAGCGCTGTGTAGAAGGCAGCTTCTTTCAAGCAAATATCGCGGGCTTTCGCGTTGGCTGTCACTTGGTCAACGGCGTCGCGTAGATAGGTTTCAATTTTGCTCAAGACCGTCTGCTCATCCCAGTGCTCCCCCGCCCGATTTTGTTGCCACTCCATCAGGCTCGCCGTCACGCCACCCGCGTTGGCTAAGATATCAGGGATGATGATGACACCTTTTTTAGTCAAATAATCGTGCGCCTCCAGAGTAACTGGACCATTGGCAAGCTCCAAAATATACTTGGCGCGGACATCTTTCATGTTGTCTGTGTTTATGACCCCACCGAGGGCAGCTAGAACGAGGATGTCAACCTCTTCACGCAAGAGTTCTTCATTCGTCAAGTGGATCGTATCTTGGCTTTCGTAGTCACGGAACTTCTGCCTTTGCTGGCGGAGCTCGGCCATCTCTGTTGCACCGAGGCCAAAGCCTGAGCTCAGGCCGCCACTCGAATCGGCTGCTGCAACCAATAATACCTGTGGCAGGAGCTCTTCTTCGCGGAACATAAAGTGGGTTCCGACATTGCCAACACCCTGAATGGCGTAGGTCATGTCTTTTGTATCATCACCGTTCTGCTTGAGCACTTCACTCAAAACATCAGCGCCACCATAGCCGGTTGCAGCGGCGCGCCCTTCAGATCCACCGTTGGCGATGGACTTGCCGGTCATAACAGCCTTGGTGGTATCACCCGTCAGCTGTGCGTATTCATCCACCATCCAGTCAATAATTTTGGCGTTGGTGTTAACGTCAGGCGCCGGCACATCAGTGTCGGGACCAATATGCTCGTGTAGTTTGCGTACGAAATCACGCGAGAGCTCTTCTAGCTCAGCTTCCGTGAGCTCTTTGGGATTCACCGCAACGCCACCCTTGCCGCCGCCAAACGGCAGTGCCGTGACCGCGTTTTTAATGGTCATTAAAGTTGCCAGGGCCTGCACCTCATCTTTGTCTACCTCTGGGTGAAAGCGAATACCGCCCTTGTACGGACCGCGGCGGTTGTCGTGCTGGATACGAAAAGCTGGGTAGGTTTTATTGCCGTCAGACACCTCAAACGTATGCACGTGATCAGCCGTTAGAAACGTTTTTATCATATCGTCTGTCCAGCCAAGATCCTTGGCGGCTCGGGTAATAAATTCGTGGGCGGTTTTTAACATTGTGACCTCTCTTCTATTGTGTGTACTTTTTCAAAAAATCTTCGGCGCGGTACGTAATAATCCGTTTGCGGTCAGCGTCAAGTTTATCCAGTTGTGCGACCATCATACGCATACGCGGATTCTGCGCCAGACGATCACGGTGGTTGGCGATAAAGCGCCAGTACAGTCCGTCCCAGACATCGGACCACTCGCCGTGTTCATAGTGGCTCATGCGCAAAATATAGTTGCTGGAGCTTATATATGGTTTTGTCACGATACTGCCGCCATCGGCGAACTGGCTCATACCGTAGACATTCGGCACCATAACCCAGTCGTAGGCATCGACAAACATCTCACTGAACCAGCGGTAGACCTCGTCCGGGTGAATTTCAGCCAATAGCATAAAGTTGCCCACAACCATGAGTCGTTCGATGTGGTGAGCGTAACCGTGTTTTTGTACTTTTAGGATGACGTCATCTACTGGTGGGATACCGAGCGTGCCGTCGTACCACGCCGAGGTTAATTGTCGGGTGTGCTTTAGGGTATTTGACGAGCGCATCTTGCCGCCTCGTGTAACGTAGACTCCGCGCATAAACTCACGCCAACCAAGGACCTGACGCACAAATCCCTCCAAACTCGCCAGAGGAACTTCGCGCTTGTGATGCCGCTCCATCGCCGCGGTGATAACCTGGTCTGGTGAAAGCAAACCGATATTGAGCGAAGGCGTCAGAACACTATGGTACATCCAGGTGGCGTCGGATTCTATGGCGTCTTCATATGGCCCAAAATTATCCAGGCGATGCTCGACAAAATCCTCAAGCCAGGCGTTGGCTTCGGCGTGGTTGGTTGGGTAGATAAAGTCCACCCCCCCAGGGTTGTTCGGGAAAAACTCCTCCACCCAAGCGATGGCCTCTGTGACATGTTTGTTAGTTCCGAAGACTTCAAAACTTGGCAGTTCGTGGCCTTTCGGCAATTTTTTGCGGTTTTCGGCGTCAAAGCTCCACTTGCCGCCGAGTGGTTTGTAGTGTGCGTTGATTAAAATATTAAAACGCTCGCGTTGCCACTGGTAAAAGTCGGCAAACAGATGCTCGTGAGACTCGCCAAGGTACGAGCGGACATCTTGATCAGCCAAGAAGAAATTGGGTGAGGTTAAAAACTCCAACTCTGCATCAATTGCGTGCTCGCGTCGAGCCCGCAGCAGTTGCTTGAGCAGCACGTCATCGACGGGATCAAAGGCATATATCTGCTCGGCTGATGCCACGCGCTTCATGATGTCAGCGGTCTGGATCAAGGGATCAAGCTCAATATATTCAACCTTAAAACCAGCTGGCCACAAGACTTCTTCGACATAGCGACGCATGCTAGCGCGGTGGAGGACGAGTTTTTGTTTGTGCAGCTTCAGCGGATAACGGTTATCCACGCCGAAATACAGTGGATCCTCGATCACGAAGACGGTGTCGACCTCAGGCAAATACTCCATCGGGTAGAGTTGGTGCGGATAGAGTAGTAGTGCAGATTTCAAAGCAGGCTCCTTCATTTACATTTTCT
>CAZGPJ010000042.1:0-5130 GCA_964527485.1 uncultured Candidatus Saccharibacteria bacterium | reverse complement strand
GGAAGCATAAAATTATTCCGGAAACAGTAGCCGGAAAGGACGTTGTTCTTATTGACGACTCGATTGTCCGCTTAAACACGATGCCTCGTCTGGTTGCTCTTGCGAAAGAGGCCGGCGCAAGAACTGTCCAGGTACTGGTTGCGTCACCGCCTGTGCGCTTTCCTGATTATTACGGTATAGACACCCCAAGGCAGTCTGAACTGGCCGCTTCTCACTTGACTATAGATCAAATTCGTCAGCGAACAGCTGCAGATTATCTCGGCTATTTATCTTTAAGCGGAATGATTGAGGCCACGCACGCAGACTCAGATAGGTTTAACCTTTCCTGCTTTACGGGAGAGTATCCGATAGATATTGGCGCACGTGCTCGTGAAATTCAACCACCCATCAGCATGGAAGCTAGTGAGTAGACGGCGTCACTCAGCTATTTAGTAGGTCTTCTTCAAACTTTTGGATGCCATCAAAACTGGAGTCATAGTGTGATGTATCGATAAAGTCGAGATTGGTTATCTTTCGCCATACTGCTGTTATGAGCGATTCCATGCGTGCTATGTCTTCTTCGCTCGGGCGGTAGTTGCGTGATAGGTCTTTTTTCGCTTCCGCCTCGAGGTAAACCATCTCGCCTTCTACATCAACGCTGTTGTCAAACCGTGAACTGTGCCTGAGCAGTAGCGCATAAAAGATCAACTGTGTTTTTTGTCGCCAGGCTTTTTCCTGTAATGACTTATCTTTTGTGGTGAAGCCACGCAGCGGCTTGCCTGTCTTGTAGTCAATGACGCGGACCGTGTTTTTATCGATGACATCAAGTCGGTCAATTTTGCCGTTGAGTCGTGCTTGGCCGAGACGAATGTCCTGGAAGGATTGCTCTGGCTTACTGCCTTGGGGTAGCTCCAGTTCCATATCGCCAAATAATCGACGAATGGTGTCGATGCCGTGCTGTGTATAGCGGGTGTGTTCGTCCGTATCCAGCCGCTCCTGAGCAAGGGCCTCTTCGTATATTTGCTCGAGTTTTTTAAGTGAAACGCTGCCACGGTTCCGTTGTAGTTGCGCCTCTTGCAATACAGCGTGCATCGCCGTACCAAACGCCATGTTGGTGGTTTTTGCTGACGGTAGACGGAGTAAGTTACGCTCCATGAAATACCGTGGGCCACCGTTGGCAACATCGAGGAAGTTGAGTAGGTGCGTCACGCTCAGTTGATAATTCTCTAGTCTGCCCTGGAGGTAGGCGTTCATATCGACGTTTTCGATGGTCGGCCAGCGCAGGTGCTCTTCCAGTGTCTCAATGGTTGCTGCTGTGTCGTGGGCCTTGATCTCCTCGGACTGAGGAAAACTGTTGCGAATAAGCGGGGTTGGCAATAGCTCAGCACCACTGTGGTCAAAACGGTAACTCGTTGCGATGACATCCCGTTTCGCCCGGGTAACGGCGACATACATCATGCGTGCATAGTCATCATCATCGTCACCATGAGGCTGCAGGGGCAAGTTAGCCGGTGGCTTGCGTCCGCCAGAGCGTGGCTGCCAATTGTCCTCGATGGCGTCGATTATGTAGACCGTATCAAACTCAAGGCCTTTGGCTTTGTGGACGGTCAGCAGCTCGACCGCGTTTTCCGCTTGGACAAACGGCGACTGATCGGTAATCATCTGCTGGTTCTCGCGGTGGATTTGCAGAAATCGCAAAAAATCAGCAAGGGTTGGCTCTTGCTCTGCTTTCAAGAAGTCTTGTACGGCTGACCGTAGTAGCTGAACTGCTGATAGCCCGTGCAGGTACGCATCGGTGTCTTGCCGCTCTTCGAAGTAATACTGTCTGATTGGGCTCACAAATTCGCTTTCGCGGAGGCCAAGTAAATGTTCAATCAGGATGGGTAGTGGCTGCCGTACATTTTCTGTGCTGAGCCATTGCAGCCACTCGCCGATTGCGCGGAGTTTTTCATCAGTGCTTTGCGTCAGAGTATCGAGCCAATTCGGCTGTCGGTAGTTGTCAGTAGCAATGCGCCAGAGATCCTGTGCGCTAATAGCCCAAGCGGGGTAACGCAGGAGGTGGCTCAAGCTATAGTTAACGCTATCGAGGTCCCCTTCCTCGATTCCTAAAATAGCGCGTGAGAGTAGTTCGAGCTGCTGCACTATTTCGTGGTCGAGGATGTTTCTTTGTTGTTCGTAGCGGACAGGCACGTTTTTTCTCAGCAGCAAGTCGGCGATCATGCGCAGGCTGGCGTGATTTCGAGCAATCACTGCGGTGTTTTCGTATGATTTTTGCTTCTCAATTGTTGTGGCGACTGCGCTCAACTGCTCTTCGCGGGAGTTGTAGCTGCGATGAATCAACGTGCTCTTTTGGCTTGGTGGGTTTTTGGCAACCAGATCTTTGGATATATCAGAGCGACGCGTCACAATGCGGTCCTCGGCGTGGTTAATGACTTTTGCAGCAGTATCGAGGACCGCCTGACTAGACCGGTAGTTCTCCGTCAAAACAATCAGCTCTGCTGAAGGGTAGCTCCGCGTAAAGCCGAGCATGTTGTTAAGCTCCGCGCCATTGAACCGAAAAATAGACTGATCATCATCACCCACAGTCATGATATTTGGCTTATCGTTGGCGCTATGGTGATCCGATACCAGGTGCGCCAGACGCATCTGAGCATCATTGGTGTCTTGAAACTCATCAATCAAAACGTAGAGGAAGCGCTCTTGTATGTCTGCTCGCAGATCTGCTCTTTGCTCAATCTGACTGATGACCTCGACGAGCATATCAGAATAGTCGTAGTAGCCGCGGTTGTGTAGTTCAGAGCGGTAGGCTTGGTAAACATCCGCTAGCGAACGCCACCAAGCGTTTCGTTTGCGTTCATCAAACATCCCCTTCTCACCCGCAACGGTTTGTATCCAGCGCCGTTTCCATTTGCCGGTGTTTTCGGTTTTGTTGGTGTCTTCATCAAGTGCTAGTGCCTCATACAGGCTTTCTTTGATGCTAACGTCGAGAGGCAGCAACGGTTTTGTCTCCTCGCTCAAGCCTTGTGGAGGCAGGGCTTCGATGTTTTCTCGCAGTTCATCAAGTTTTTTTGCGCTGAGCGTGTGCGATAACATCTCAACCAGCTCAGGCTCTATGACATCAATATACGTTTGGTTCAGCTCAATCGTAGCTGCCAGTTTTTCTGGCGTCAGACCGGCTTCTTTGGCGAGCTTGAGGCCCTTTTGGACGTCGCTTATTGCGGTGAACTGTCCGGCAAACTTCATAGCCAGAGGGTTATCGAGGGGTAGCTTGGTTAAAATGTCTTGAATAATCTCAATTTGCACTGCGTCCGGTGCTGTTGATAGTCGTGCCCCACTCCAGAAATATTCTGGGTAGATATTCATTATTTCTGCGGCGAAGCTGTGAAATGTTTTGACGACGACCTTATGTGCATCGACTCCGATGAGATCGGCTAAGCGGTCTCGCATATTAGTCGCCGCTTTATTGGTAAACGTCAGACAGAGTATGCTCGATGCGACTGCATCTGTTTGCTGTAATATATTGGCAACGCGTGCGCTGAGGAGCTGGGTTTTGCCTGTGCCTGGTCCAGCTATAACTAACAGCGGACCTTCTATGGTGTCAACGGCTTTTCGTTGAGCCGTGTTAAGTTGCGAATAGACCGTATCGAAATCACTCATATGTAACCTAGTGTAGCGTGTATATCGCATAAACATGAAGAAAATATGAGCTTATGCTTGTATGTTGCCGTAGAGTCACTATAGTACGAATAGAATGGAGCAGGTCTTACGATGGAGAGAAAATACGAAGCATCACAGACGCAAGTAGAGCGCCAACAAGAAGAGCGTCGTCAAAGAGTTGAGCACGCGCTGATCATTTCGGTTGGGGCGCAGGGCCTGGCGACGCCCGATGAAGTCTTAGCGGTGCTACCTGATGATGTTCGCTCGGACGCCGATAAGCTTATGCTCGACCCCTATGCTGATGATGGTCTCCAGCCTGATGCTGCAAGCCCTTTGATTGATTATATAAAGAGCGATGACGTGCTGTCGAAGCATCTAGACGTTGTCGGGCTGGTAGACTGTGACGCAGGAACCGCCGAGAACGCGGCCTATCTTCAATTATCAAACGAAGGGTCTGCTCATTTCTCAGAGACGTTTTATGACACCCGTGACGATGACCTTCGGCGCCTCCTCATGACAATACTCGCCAACAACGCACCGGAACATTTTCGACAATAAATACAATTAGTAAGACCGCCGGTGGGCGGCGGTCTTACGTATAGCTGTATCGCGCATGAGATACTAAACTGAGTTTCGGCGAAGCTTTCTCCAGCGTCGCGCCTGCAGTCGTTTAGCTTTGAGTTTCCAGCTATTATCGAGCGGCTCTTCTAGCAAGTCGATAACTAAACTATCGTTGTAGATGTTTGATGTTTGTATTGGTTTGGTCCAACGTTTTGCTTCATACTTCATGATGACCTCCCCTGCCCTCACTAAGTTTGCCCTCTCATAGTAGGTACATTTGTTTCATCTGTCAGTGAATTTGCTCACACAAACTACGGGTATATGTCACATATATGAAAAATGTACTTGTCAAACTATCGAAAAAGTCGCATAATCAAAACTGAAAACAAACGAGGTGGTACATTAAGGTAAAACTTTCGTTTCATGGGAGGCACTGAAGCCATCTTCGCAAAATTGGTCGCTTGAAGATGGTGGAGCCAATAGCGAACCCGAACCATGATTGAATCTTATAATAAAGGAGATTCGTCATGAATACGGTTAGCTACATCAATTTATTAGACACACTCAAGCGCTCACGGAATATCTTCGTCGCGCTTGTTTTCGTATTCACCCAAATGTTTGTGCCGCTGGCGATGCTGGCGGAGTCAGTTGTGGCTGATGTAGTCGGCACAGCCAGTAATCCGGCATCTAGCGAGAGTGTAGTTCCTTATATTATAGAGGGTGAAAGTAGTGGCGGCAATCGAACGTGCGCCGAGGTTGGAACTGCTTTCTTTGGTGATTCTGGCTACTACGATAACACCGTGCCCAAAAACGACTACGAAAATGGTGCGTTTGACGACGACTTTCCAACTGGGATGAACGTAACAGTTACCGATGAGACTTACGTTTCATTTAACTCATCGTTTGAGATTGGAGCAGTCATCGTAAAAGGCG
>CAZGPJ010000041.1:0-5384 GCA_964527485.1 uncultured Candidatus Saccharibacteria bacterium | reverse complement strand
ATGCGCGCGACCTTCAACGGCACCGTCCTCGCCGAGAGCGATGCAACCGTGATTGTGGAGGGCAACCACTACTTCCCCGCCGACTCCGTCCGCTGGGACCTGCTCACGCAGACCGAGTCGCGGACCAGGTGCCCGTGGAAGGGCGAGGCCAACTATTACTCGGTCGAGGTAGATGGTGACAAACTAGAAAATGCCGCCTGGTACTACCCAAACGTTTCTGAGATGGCACGCGAACGAGTGGGGACTGATTTTGCCAACTACGTTGCCTTTTACCCAGGCAAGGTTGTCGTCGAATAGACACACTCACATGAAGAAAACACGAACACACGGAGGTTTTATGAAAAATTATGATTTGATCGTACTGGGATCTGGCAGCGCCGGTAACCAGGCTGCTCACAAAGCGAAGGGTGCCGGCTGGAACGTTGCCGTCATCAATGATGGTCCATTCGGTGGCACCTGCGCCGTACGCGGTTGTATCCCCAAAAAGGTACTCGCCGGCACGGCCGAGGTAGCCGATACAGCCCACCGCCTACGCGAGCTTGGCATCTTTACCGATGAACCACAGCTCGATTGGCAAAAAACAATCGCCTTCAAACGGAGCTTCACTGACCCGTTTCCGGATAATGTTAAGAACAGCTTAATTGACGCAGGTATCGATATCTACGAAGGCGCGCCGCACTTCACCGGAGACCGACAACTGGAAGTCAACGGGGAAGAGGTGTCAGCCGACAAAGTCTACATCGCTGTTGGTGCCAAGCCAGCCAAACTGCCGTTTGATGGCAATGAGCTTATGTTAACCAGCGACGATTTTCTTGAGCTGGACACACTACCAAAACGAATTGTCTTTGTCGGCGGTGGCTACGTGTCATTCGAGCTGGCTCATATTGCGGCACGCTTCGGTAGTGAAGTAACTATCTTGCATATTGATGACCGACCGCTACCAATGTTTGACGCCGATATCATCAAAACCTTATTGCGTGCCAGTGAAGCAGCTGGCATCCGCGTTGCGCTCCAAGCTGGCGCAGAGCGGGTGATACAAAAAGATGATGGTAGCTTTACCGTCACGGATAACAACGGCACTGAATACACTGCTGATGCTGTCGTAAACGGCGCTGGTCGCCCACCGGCAATTGCTGACTTAAACCTCGAGGCGACACATGTTGAGCACGATCTACGTCGCGGCGTCCGCGTCAATGAATATCTACAGAGCACCAGCAACCCGAATGTCTACGCCGCCGGAGACGCTGCCGACGCTGGCCCACCCCTATCTCCGGTGGCCGGTGTCCAGGGAGGCATTGTCGGCGATAATCTACTTGGCGAGAAACGGGCGCAGCCAAGCTACCACTCAACCCCAAGCATTATCTTCACTACGCCATCCGCCGGTAAGGCTGGCTACCTTGAAGAAGAGGCGGCAGAGCAGGGAATAGACTTTGACGTTCGCACCAACGACATAAGCGGATGGTTCGACAGCAAAAGACTCAACCAGCCGCACGCCATGAGTAAAATCCTTGTCGAATCAACAACCAACAAAATAATCGGAGCCCACATCATCGGCGACCACGCTGCGGATAGCATTAATCTTCTGGCGCTGGCAATTGAACACGGCATGACGGTGGAGCAGCTCAAAACACCAATCCTGGCATTTCCGACAGCTACCGACGACATCCGCTCAATGCTCTGAGCGCTCACTGCGAGTGTTGCAGTAATTGTGCCTACTATTTAGCGGTATTCGGGGTTTTCGGATGTCTCAGTTGATGGCTCATCGCGCCGGTTTCCGTGCGCTGGCAAACCGTGGTTTTGTTTGAGTAGGCGCGCAAGGTGTATAAGGTTCCAGGTCATAATCCGCAGGTTACGATTAGTAAAATCGCTTTCCGGACCACCCGAGCCCTCATCAAGGTAACTGGGACCAGGGCCAATCGCACCAATCCAGCCGGCGTCAGCCTGAGGAGGAATCGTGTAGCCAATGTGCTGCAAACTATAGAGCAAGCTCATAGCGCAGTGCTTGACACCGTCTTCATTGCCCGTGATTAAGCAGCCACCAACTCTCCCATAATAGGCAGATTGACCGTGCTCGTTCAGCTCGCTGGAGGATGCATACAACCGCTCAACCGCCTTTCGTGTTTCCGAGCTGTTATCGCCGAGCCAGATTGGACCACATAACAGCAAAATATCCGCTTGCATAACCTTTTCTTGTATATCTGGCCAGGCATCACGCTCAAAGCCATGTTTCGTCATGTCTGGATACACCCCTGGAGCAATATCATAATCGGCGAGACGGAGCACCTCAGTGGATACGCCTTCGTCTTCCATAATTGCCTGACTTTTGTGTATGAGTCCGTCGGTATGGCTCAGCGCAGCGGAGGGCTTGAGGCTACCGTTTAAAAAGAGGGCCTTGAGTGACGGGTGCTTCATATGATGCATATCCTCCGCTTAGGTGCTAGTACGTCGCTTTGGTCTGATGACCCACTCGCCACTGCACGGCACGAGTGATCATAGCCAAGGCAACCACCAAGAAGAGCCCACGCATGCAAACGGCAAGGATAGTAACCGCCGGATTAACCAGAGATAGAGCCAAGCCAGTCACCACCTGAAATGAACCGATGCCGACTGCCCAGGCTGTGTTGCGCCGCGTTGAGCCCGTGGCAAAAGCCAGCTGCCAGAGAGCGCGAAGCATATATGCAATGAAGACGAGCGATCCAGCTATATGTAGATTAAGAAAAATACTATTCATTGAGAGCCAGTATAGCATCGAAGCTGCTTATGAATAAACACTTACGTCTCTATCCATTAGTTGCTATACTTTACACAAGACGCTCTCATTATGGATATAGACAAGAACATTCAAATCACACCTGGCCTCGTCATGAGCTTTATTATAATTGCCATTCCGTCTGTTGCGTGGCTGATTGGCTATGACTTCAATGGTGTTGGCGCGCTCGAGTTGACAGGTATTGGCATGGAGAAGATTGCTGCTTTTTCTGGCATGAGTATGTTCGCCCTGTCTCTGATATTAAGCGGTCGATATAAAATCCTCGATACCTGGTTTCGTGGGCTTGATAAAGTCTATATTGCTCACCGCTTTTTCGCTACAGCGAGCGTCGCGCTACTGCTGATGCACCCGCTTGGATACACGATTTCCAGTATTGCACGAGAAGGCACCGCCAACTTGCTAGACCACTACATCGGCTACAGCGGCATGGGTGTTCTACTGGGGCGAATCGCGCTGTACGCGCTTGTCTTCCTCGTTATTTGGTCAATCTTTGCGCGCGTCAAACACGAAACCTTTATCACGGTACACCGTTGGTTGGGTGTGCTTTTCATCATGGGCGCAACGCACGCTTTTATGTCGGGCAGTGTTCTCTCAGAAAATGCCTTCATGTGGTGGTACATGTTTATTCTCACGGTCATCGCCAGCCTCACATTTATTCACTACTCACTCCTCGCCGACGCACTCCACCCGTACTTATCGTATAAAGTCAGCAAGGTCGAGAATCTACCAGGCGATATCATCGACATCGAAATGCGCCCCCGCTACCGCATGCTCAACTTTGCACCTGGGCAGTTTATTTATATTTCGTTTGAGCAGTTTGGCTTTGACGTGTATCATCCTTTCTCTATCGCCTCGAGCAACAAAGACTCAACCCTGCGACTAATCATTAAGCAGCTAGGTGACCACACGATTGCCCTGAAAGACTTAAACGTCGGCACCTTGGCCCGCGTGAAAGGTCCCTTTGGGGGCTTCACCTTCAATGATAAAAAGCACCCCAAGCAGCTTTGGATTGCTGGTGGTATCGGTATTACTCCTTTCCTCAGCAAAGCTCACAGCTTGCGGCATTCAAGCCAACAAACACCAGAGATAACCATGCTGCATTTTGCCCGAACCACCGAAGAAGCAGTCGACCGTCATGAGCTCGACTTGATCGAGAAGACGCACAAGGCCTTTAGCTACACCTGCCTTGATCAAGAAAAGTTTGGTATTGTTTCGCTCAAAGCAGTTACCGAGCAGCTTGGTCCACTCGACGACTATGCCATCTATATGTGCGGACCGCCGCCAATGCTCAATGCGTACGAAGCCCAAGCCAAAGAACTTGGCCTCGATAAACAACTCTACTTCGAGGAATTCAACTACTGATTGTTCGGAAAAGCATAAGTAAGTTGTTATACTGAGCACATGCAGCTCGTCATGACAATCTTGGTGCTTGGTATCTGGTTATGGATCGGTACCTACGGCTTTCTGGTAAGCCGCAAGAAAAAACAGCCCTACATATCGGTGGCTTGGGCGCTACTTACTGTTGTCATTGCGGTATATATTCTTAGCACACTAATTCTTTAACGTTGCATGTGCACTGCAACCACAACATAGGCGTACTCACCGCTGTCTAGCGGTAGCCTGAAGGTTGTGTAGCCGGCCTGGCTCATCGTAGGGTTCAGCAAGCACTCACGGTGCCCGGAGGTACTACGTAGCCAGTCGTCGACCAGAGCTTCTGTCTGCATATAGAACGCCATATTGAGGTTTTCGCAGGCAGACTGATACGTAATCTCGTCGCGCAGAAGTATGTCAGAAAAGAGGCTGCCGTCTACTGGATTTGCGTGCGCGTAATAATCCAAGTCAAGCATATCTTGTGCGCGCTCTTGGGCAACCTGCTCCAGCTCGCGGTTTGCCCGAAGCGGCTCAGACCCAGCCTCTCGTCGGGCTACGTTTACTTGCTCAAGTATCTGGTTTGCGTCAGGAGCCGACGGATCGCTCATCGTAAAACGAAACGAGGAATCGGCTAACACCCTTGTTTGTCGCGGTGTGTCTGCGTGCGTTTGATAACTCAGGGGCTGCAATAAAGACGAGACAGCAAGAATCACCCCAAGCAACAGAAGAATATGAAAAATCCAAAATGAAACTTGCCTCATAATTTTTATATTATACAATTAAAAATAAAATTTGGCCATAGTCTAGTCTCGCTGACTGTGCATCTGGTGTATACTTGAGAGCATGAGTCAACGTCTCCACCGCCAGATAAATAATGCGCTCGCTGTATTGATTATTGTTATCGCTGTGTATGCGCTGATGTTGCCATTTTTAGCACCAGTTACTCACTGGGTGCGCCAGCGTGACCCAGCTAACCGAGGACGTATCGCAGACCAACTGCAGGCAGCCCCCCAGTTTGATGCACCAACCGATAACCGGCTTCTTATACCAGATATTCTTGTAGATGAAGCCATTGTAACCGGTAATTCACTAGGAGTTATTGACGACGGCGGCGTCTGGTTACGCCCACAGTCAGCTGAGCCAAATGGGGAAGGTAACATTGTCCTTGCGGGTCACCGTTTTACCTATCGACAGCCCCTTGGACCGTTGTATCATCTTGATAAGCTCGAGATCGGCGATGAAG
>CAZGPJ010000040.1:0-5461 GCA_964527485.1 uncultured Candidatus Saccharibacteria bacterium | reverse complement strand
AAAAAAAGAACTGCCGGCTGATTAACAAGGGCTGCGGCAATCGAGAAGCGCTGGCGCTGGCCACCAGATAAGTTCTCTGGATAAGCGTCTGCCTTCTCACGTAACTGCATATCATCAAGCAGCGCCAGAGCATCGACCTTTTTGCCATACGTCGAGGCAAAAAATTCAAGGATTTCTGTAAGCTTCATCTTCTCTTCAAAAGACGGCGTTTGTGGCTGCACGCCAATAACCTGTTTGATCTTCTGCGGACTGCTGGCAACATCGATGCCACCTAGGGTTGCTGAGCCACCGTCAATCTGACGCATCGCCTCTATCATTTCCAGCGTCGTGGTTTTCCCGGCGCCGTTAGGTCCGAGTATGCCAAATACTTCACCGCGCTTGACGCGAAAACTCACGCCGTCAACAACAGCAGTGCCATCATAAACCTTACGCAAATCCTCAACGACTAAAATATCCTCGTTATTCTTCATTCATGCATAATTATACTAAAGTCTGGGTTCATTGACTGTATAAAAAGAAAACTACCCTGTGCATAACAGCGACAGGGTAGTTTGTTCGTCGGTCCCGCGGACGGGCGAAAATTATTTACGCTTTACGGTCAAGAAGCCGTTGCGTGGGTTTTCGTTTACTTCCATTCCGTCAGGTAGGTCAGTAGCGGTTTCTGGGCGCTCATCCTTGCTGAAGTAATAAATTGTCTGCAGTTTGCCACCACGGAGTGTGACTTCTTTTGAGTTCAAGTAGTATGTAACACCCTTTGAGTTTGTGTGCTTGTAAGCCATGGTTTGACTTCTCCCTCTCTCTTAACTAATAGTGTCTCTACCATACGCCCAGATGCTCAGCCCTGTCAAGGGGTCGTCGTAAAATCTACTTCTCTCAAGGTGTTATACAGAGGCGACAATCAATAATATAAACCGGCCCCTGAGAAGTGGTTGCACGCAAACACGCTTATGCATTACAATGAACGATGTATAAAGAAAAAGGTAAAGGTGGTTACAGAATTATGGATTTACACTCGAATCGCGGTGCAAGACAGCCGCAACAAGGCGCAGCAAACGCAGGTACGCCGCAGCAGCCTCACCCAGCAGCTCCAAACCCTGGAGTAAACGCAAACACTGGCGGATCGTCGTTCGGCAGCGATAAAAGGAAAAGCGGAGACAAAGGCACAGGTAAGGTTTTTAATATGAAATTTGCCTCGATTGCACTGCTGTTTTCAGCGACTGTGTTAGTGATTGCTCTTATTGTATACATGGCTGTCGGTGGTAGCGATAACCGCAACGAAGCGCGCTATATAGATGACGACGCCTATCAAGCCGTGTTCTTGAATGGGGGGCAGGTATACTTCGGTCAAGCAACTGACTTGAACAACAAGTACATGCGGCTTGCAGATATCTACTACCTGCGTGTTAACCAACAGGTTCAACCGGCTGAAGGCGAACAAGCGCAGGTGCCACAGGGCGATGACATTTCCCTGGTCAAGCTCGGATGTGAGCTGCACGGTCCGCAAGACGAAATGCTCATCAACCGTGATCAGGTTGTCTTCTGGGAAAACCTCAAAAGCGATGGCGATGTGACGGAAGCGATTGCCGCCTACCGTGAAGAGAACCCTGACGGACAAGACTGTGATGAAGGTCAAGGGGCAGGCGCAGCAGGTCAGCAACAAACTGCACCAGCTGGCAGCAATGCACCAAACGACACCGACGCAACAGTTGGTGAGGACGACTTCGACCTCGAGCAATAGCCGAAAGAAACTTCGCCTTATGAAAACCCCGGATCTTATCCGGGGTTTTTCTATATCTATATCCTAGTTATTCAGTCGGTAACGAAACCAAACAGCGACAGCGGTGCGAATCAGTAGCAAGAAACCAAACACGCCACCGAGCAAAAGGCTCCAGCCAGCCACATCAGGCGACCAACGCGGTGAGACAAAATCAAATTGGTACAGCTCTTTGGGGACCTCAGCTGGCTGCACACCATTCTCGAGTAGGTACTGCTCGACGCACTGCACGCGGCCATTCGCAAGTCGGCCAGCAGGAAATCGCTCTTCACATATTCGCTCTGCCTCTGCGTAGACTGACCGGTTTGCTGCCTCAATTTGCGCACGCTCTTCAGCCAACAAGCGCTCGTAGGTGTACTGTAGCTGAATTGGCGGATGAATAGCGTTGTCTGTGGCGGTTAAATCAGCATTCATGTGTGAATGGACATGAGAGCGCAGCTCACGCAAAGCTTCTTCAACCCCTTCACCCTCTTCGTCTGCTTGAAATACCTGGTCGCGCAGCTCGATCATCTGCAAGTTGTTTTGCCGCAGCGCAAAGGCTGCAAGACTGAGGAAGAATACTGTCGCGATGAGCAGATACCACCCAGATATCGGGCGTAGTCTTTTTTCATAGTGATGCAGCAAGCGCTTGTGCATAGTCTGTATTATAAGCCCTTAAACCGTTCCGTCACAGTCAGAAGGTTAGCCAATCCTGCAACTACAAAACCAGCAGCGATGGCCAGCTCGAACCCAATGAGATAGCCAAGACCAAGCAACACCGTCCAGACCACAGCTTTCACAATTGCCCCGACCGTCTCCATCAGAGAAATATATACGATACGATTGCCCGGCTGATCGTCCGCTGCGTCATACATACCCTTCTGGTAAGCGATACGCATGGATACAGCCGTAGATTCACCAGCCGTATTCACAGCGAAGGCAAACGGTAGCGACTGCACAAATGGTTTCATAAACTGAATGAACATATCAGTTACTGCTGAGATACGCAGCAGCTCTCTGCCTCGCCTCTTGTCAACTAAATGACCAATGGCGAAAGCTGTAAAAAGAGACACGATGAAGCCAACCGAGCTGAGAGTACCTAGCTTTAAGTAGGCGTTAGCGCCAAGAGCAAAGATCCCTAAATACAGCGGCCACAAAGATACCGAGATTTGATGAGTAATCGTTAAGCCCGCATAAGAGACGATGTCACGCTTAATCGAACGGAGACGAATATTACGAAAACGAATGTGCTGACGCGTACGCACCGGCTCAGCGCTGGTCAGTAACGGTGCAAGCGCCAATATGAGCAACACAATCATAACCAAGAAGATATACTGCGGACCGAACAGCGTTGCCACGAATCCGCCAACTACCGGACCAATCGCACCGCCAATTCGCTGGACTATGTTGGCAAAGCCCATTTCTTTACCGCTATGCTCGGCGTGCTTGACCTTAGAAAAATCAACGTGGTAAGCCGTAAAAAACAAATTATTGGCAGCTGCCCAAATGGCTGCAACGGCCCACAGCGGCCAGGCAATATACGGCAAGGTTAAGAATGTAATCGAAGATACGAGCTGCAGCAGAAAACTCGCAATCATGGTGTGCTTTGGGCCAATCCGAGCGACCGCCAATCCAGCTGGCAGGTGCAAGATAACCCGCGCCACAAAATAGGCAATGTGAAATCCAAAAATAGCTGCGATTGAATACTCTAAGTCAAAAAGGTAAAGCGGTATAAATATACCAACGAGGCTAAAAGCCATCGTGCGGAAGAAACTACTAATGTAGATTTGGCTCAGCTCATCAAAGGTGGCATGGCGCCAGAAATGACGGCGCCGCAGAAACTTGTCTATCAGAGTTCGTATCATGTGTTTTTGTTTTTACGTATTGCTTCACAATCAGTGTACCATAGAGACATGCACGTATTCTTTAGCGGCATTGGCGGAACAGCCATCGGTCCACTTGCCCTTATTGCCAAACAAGCTGGCTACAGCGTATCGGGTTCTGATAAGCAGGATTCTGACTACATTGACTACTTGCGTAGCCACGGAATTAGTTCGATTACAATCGGTCAGGACGAAGCGCGTATTGCTGCTGTCCACGCTCGCACGCCCATCGACTGGCTGGTCTATTCTTCGGCTGTCGCCATGGAAAATGAAGATAGCCCCGAGCTGGCCTTCTGCGAGGCGCACGGGATACGCACCAGTAAGCGAGATGAGTTTCTAGCTGAATTTCTCAAGCAACAGAATCAGCAGATGATCGCTATTGCCGGTACCCACGGCAAAACCACGACAACCGCCATGACCGTGTGGACGATGCAACAATTAGGGCTTCCACTAAGTTATTCGGTTGGCGCCAAGCTTCCCTTCGGCCCAATGGGTCAGTTCGACCCATCCGCCAGATACTTTGTTTATGAGGCAGACGAATATGACAAAAACTTCCTTGCTTTCCACCCAGTACTGAGTATGATTACCGGTATTGACTGGGACCATCCAGACATCTACCCAACGCGTGAGAGTTATTATCAGGCGTTTCAACAATTTATTACGCAGAGCTCACGTACCGCTACATGGCAACAAGACGCCGAGCGACTCGACCTAGATGCTCATGACACAATAACGCTCCTCGACGAGGCGAGCGACCTAGGCAGTACACTGACCGGAAAAGTCAACCGCCAGAATGCTGCTGTGGTGGCGCAGGCGCTTTCTCGCCTACTCGATGATCACACCGCTCAAGAGCTGACGGATATTCTTAACGCATTTCCTGGCGTCAGCCGCCGCTTTGAGCGGATAAGTGACAGTGTATACTCGGACTACGCCCACACACCAGAGAAAATCCGTGGCGCACTGCAAACCGCTCAGGAAATCAGCGAGAAGGTTGTCGTGGTGTATGAAGGCCTACACAACACCCGGCAGCACTTTATTCGAGGCGAACTTCGCTGGCTATTTGATGGCGTAAAGCGGCTCTATATCGTTCCCAGTTACCGCGCCCGCGAAGATGAAAGCCTCGAAGACCTGACACCAGAAAAACTCGCTCAGCTCATTGACTCAGAAATCCCCGTTGAGCCGACGCAACTCGATGACACGCTACGAGCTCACATTCAGGACCACGTAAAAGACGGAGATTTGGTCCTTTGTTTGTCAGCTGGCGGTGGTGGCTCCCTTGATGAATGGCTGCGCCGCGAGTTCGCCTAACGGTTATCGCCGCTGCCACGCAGAACATCACGTTTTTGACGGTCAGCCAGCTTGGCAACATTGGTTTTGGCGACAGATTCGAGCGGGATATCCAGATAGTCAGCAATGGTGGCGATGTACCACAATACATCACCAAGCTCTTTGGTCATATCGTCTCGGTCTAGAGCCGCCAAGTCACCGTCTTGGTCCCTGATTAATTTCTTTACCTTCTCGGCGATTTCACCAGATTCACCCACCAAGCCGAGCACACGATGGTAAAACTCCAGCTGCTTGTTATCACTCGCTGTTTTCAATGCTTCTGTTTGATAATCGCTGAATGTCACTGTGTATTCTCCTGTTTGCCGCCTTAGTATAACGTTCTATCAGCGCAAAACCATGATTTGACTATAGTATTTAGTATTAAGAGGGAAATTGTTGGTAATATTGCTATAATATAATAAACTTTTACCAAATCACGAGGGAGAAAAAATGGAAGAACTACTACAGCAGCTTATTGAAGGCCGCTCACTCGCAATTA
>CAZGPJ010000039.1:0-5714 GCA_964527485.1 uncultured Candidatus Saccharibacteria bacterium | reverse complement strand
CTGTAGGGGGGCGCAAGCTCCCGCGAGGGTTCGAATCCCTCTCTCTCCGCCAGGAAGATAGACCCGACCCTTGTGGTCGGGTTTAGCTTTCTTGTGAAGAAAGCGAGTGATTCGGTTCTCAGGTTCGATTATTGTCAAGCTACTGCTTGATAACAAATAGCGAGATGATGGAATACGCCAAAGGCGTAGTCTATCATTGAGCGTTCATCCCTCTCTCTCCGCCAAATAAAGAAGACTGGCTTTTGCTAGTCTTTTTTATTTGGCAGAGGGCTTCGAGCCCGAGCGTATTTTGCCGTAGCAAAATACAGAGCGAGGGTTCGGGGATTGAGCTTCACGCGCAGGAATGTATTCCGAGCATGAGGTGAAAATCCACGACGTCATCCCTCTCTCTCCGCCAGGAGAGGAGCGGTCATACCTTTATGGTATGGCCGTTTCTCTTTTGATAGAGAAAGGATGCGAACCCGCATCCGCCAGTTGGCGGATAGGTACGGTGGAGTTGAGGCTACGCACAGATGCTCGCATCGAGCATGGCTGAGCGGAAAAGCGGAGCGATGTCCCTCTCTGATTTATAAAATACGAACCGAGGTTTTCGGTGACGCAAACTGACGCGCAGTCCGCCTGAGGCGGACGAGTAAGTTTGAACGGGAGAGGCGAGGCCGATATCCCTCTCTCCGCCAACAATAAAGCTCTGAAACAATACAAAAGGTGAGCGGGGTATAAGATTTTGCACGTTTACGCGTTAATCAAATATCCACACTTAGGTGGTGACCGGATTCGAGCCGGGCTAACATAAACTTTTAGACCTAGGGAAGCATAGAGATAATAGTTAACCTCAGGCATAGCAGCAATAACAGAGATGAAGTTATTTATTTCTAGGTAAAGATTATCTGCGTATCCTTATCGGCTCGACCATAGAATTCACCAACCGTCAGAACGGCCTCTACGTCATCGCGGAGATCTTCTTTTGTGAGACCAAACATATCCATAGCCATTTTACAGCCATATAGTTTTCCGCCGCCAGCAACAATCATGTCCATAAACTCTGTTGTGGTTGGGATATCCAGTTTCTCAATCGTATTTTTCATCATCGCCGTTGCCATACTTGAGGCACCAGGTACGATGCCTACAATATTTGGGAAGGGCAGGGTCGAGCCTGGCAGACGCATAGCAGGGTTACCGACAGGTGTCATCTTAAGTTTTGCTTGGGTAGACTTGCGAACCGCGTCAAGACCGAAGAAAGTAAAGAAGAGTTCTGCCTCCATGCCTTCCATAAGTGCACCATTAGCCATCACAAGTGATGGATAGACATCAACCAATGAGCCTTTTGAGCAAACTATGAGGACTTTTTTAGGATATTTTTCTGTTTCTGTCATGACATAACTCCTTTTCTTTCTACACGCAACTTGTGGGCCGTGGAAGTCCGGCAATCTTTGATGCGTTCTTTAACGGACCGCCGGGAAAGAGCTTATAAAACCCTTTTATGTCGACGATACCCGACTTGCCAAGCTTGCGAATTGACATTTCAATACCTTGGTCGTGTTGTCCTCTGAGGTAGTTGATAACTTCCCAATGCTTGTCAGTAAGCTCAATGTTTAATTCTTCTGCAATCTCTTTAGCGACATCTTCACTCCATTCACTCGCATCGGTGAGGAAGCCTTCTTCATTGCGTTTAACGTCTGCCATGATTGATACCTTTCTTTTTTGTTATTTTTTCTTTTCAATATTCTTGCCGGCCAAGCTCATGCGCGCAGGAATAAGTGGAATTGGACGTGCTTTGAGTAACATATTCCAATAAATCCAACGGAACATCAGTTTACCAAAGTGATTGATGCGGCCTTCTTTGAGAAGACCCATGGGACCAACAACAGGGAGCGGGAAGCGACCAGTGACAGGTTCTTGATTATAGTTAAAGTCAATCAGCATGGCTTTGCCGCCACCAGTTTCAACAAAACAGTTTGCGTGACCATCAAAACCTTCAAGCATTTCTTTGCCTTCGAAGAAACGCTCAATGTTTTCAACAAGTGTGTCGGCTTCAAAATGAGCAACCGATCCTGCTTTTGAGGCTGGTACATTTGTAGCGTCGCCGATACCAAAGATGTTTTCGTGCGTAGTTGACTGTAATGTATGGTTATCGACAGGCAAAAAGTTGAGGTCATCGCCGAGGCCAGAGCGCTCGAGCAATTCATCACCCATGTTGGTTGGTACAGTAACCAATACATCGTAATCAACTTCTTTCTCGTCATAGCTGACCAGTTTTTTCTTGTCTGGGTCGATGCGCTCAACAGCAAAGTCAGGCGTCACTTCAATATTCTTTTCCTCGAGAAGGTATCCGAGTTTACTTGAAGCGGTTGGCTTTGTAAAGGCCCCACTCAATGGTGTGACAAACTTAAGATTCACCTTATCGCGGATGCCCTGTTTTTTGAAAAAGGCATCTGCGAGGAATGTAAACTCAAGCGGCGCAACAGGGCACTTGATTGGCATCTCGGTAATATGGATTGCCATAGTGCCACCCTTCCACCCCTTGAGAAAGTCACGTAGTCCCGTTGCGCCTTCAATGGTATAGAAGTCAAAGATTGACTTGTGCCACTCTGCTTCAGCCATGCCAGGAGTTTCTTTCGGGTTAATTTTAGCTCCGGTCGCAACCACGAGCAGGTCGTAAGAAATTTTGTCTCTATTGTCGAGGGTAACAGCGTTGTTTTCAGCATCAATTCGGTCAACCTTTTCTTGAATATATTCCGCCGACTTTGGAATAAACTGAGATTTTGGCTTAATGATGTCCTTTGGGTGATATGTGCCAAACGGTACAAACAGAAAGCCTGGTTGGTAATAGTGTTGCTCGTATTGGTCGATTATCGTAACGGTGTAATCGCTCTTCTTCGCCAAATGATTAGCAACCATGGTTCCAGCGGTACCGGCTCCAAGGATGACTACATGTTTTTGCGTATTGGGCATTATTTTTTGCTTTAATTGTTTTTGTTTATGGCTTAACTGAGCTAAATATTCGCATATTTAATATGCTCTGTCAATAAGTAAAAGGACTCTGTGAAAACTAAAAAAGAGACGTAAAGGTTTCCTAAGAAGGGCCCTCTATCCGTCCAATTAAACCCGACAGACTCCAGTGTGTCGGGTTTAAGCACTTACTCTTTCTGCGCAAAAACAGCTGCGTACACATTTGTATAACCAGCCTGCCGCAGCTTTTTGGTCGCAGCGATGAGCGTCCCGCCCGTTGTACAGACGTCATCAACGAGCACGATTGGCGTTGAAGTGTCGATACGGCTCTTCCTGGGAACAAATGCGTCTTCAAGCTGCTGCAATCGAGCGGTTCGACCAGAGCCAACTTGCCGCGTATTGGTAATTCGATTCAGAAGGGGAGAGTAGCGACGATCAAGACGACGCGCTAAATCTCGAGCAATCAACTGCGCGTGGTCGTAGCCACGCTGCCGCTTTCGCTGGGGCGCCGTTGGTATATGCGAAACAACAGCGTGACCAGGCAAGTAGGGGAGGTGTTGCTGCATCAGACGAGCCATGGTGGTTGCCGCGACACGTTGTCGATAAAACTTTGCTCCCTCGGCCAAGCGCTGCGGAACTCCGTTGTATAGACTAGTAATCCAAACCTGGCGTGGGGCGCTCCAGCGTGATTTACAGCGTTGGCACGTTTCACTCTCATCACTCAAGCGCAGGCAGAGAAAGCAACGCTCTGGAATTGGCTCATGCGCAGACGGCAAACACCACGCGCACAGAAGTGTTCCTTTGCGCTGGCACACGAGACAGTGGTGCGGGGCGATGGTTGCGATGAATCTTTCTATTACTTGCATGTTGTCATTAGTACTGTTGTAAATATAGAGCCAAACTGTTGCCCTTATCTTACAAGATAAGCTATACTTATTAGTAACAAAAATTGCAAACCTCAGAAAATAAATTCTACAAGTGGAGGGTAAGACGTATGGCGCGCAAAAATCGCGACGAAGACCTATTGATGGAAGATGAACTTACGGCAGCGTTTCTGGATGACGAAGGAATGGCGCCAGTCGAAACATCACAAGACGATCAAGCAGGAAGTACAACAAACGATGAGTGGGATGAAGACGAAACCGTTCCTGGTCAGCTGGCTGTAGATGTTTATGAAACCAAAGAACAGCTTATCGTCAAAGCTCGAACTGCAGGCGTAAACAAGCAAGAGCTCGACGTAAGCATTGCTGACAACACACTGAGCATCCGTGGTACGTTATCCGCCGGTACAGAAGATGGGGTAGAGAACTACTTCGTGCAGGAATGTTATTGGGGTGAATTTAGCCGTAGTATTGCCTTGCCAGTACCCGTAAAAGAAGAAGAGATCGACGCAGTTCTCAAAGATGGCGTCCTCACGATTAGCTTTACGAAGGTCAAGCAAGACACCGTAAAGAAAATCGAAATCAAATAGCACACACGAGGCTCTGTAGCTCTTCACGAGAAAACGCGCACCAAAACAAGTGCGCGTTTTCTATATGTCGAAAATGCATCACGCATAAAAAAACGACTCACGTTTCGGTGAGTCGTTATATTTCGGTAAACGTTTGCCGGCAGGCAAGGTGGGTGTCGGCTTGGGCTGCGGGCTAAGTTCCTGTCGTGGTAGTGAGCACGAAGCGCACAATCACTTGAGCAAGAGCTACAACTACTAGGCCAATGACGGCGTAGAGGATGGTGTTCTTGGCGCCAGTTACGTTTCCTGAATCGCCACCAGAAGTAATGTACTTCAGGCCGCCGATAATAATCATGATGACCGAGATAACACCAACGACAAGCGAGAATACGTTGATTGTCGTGGTAATAATTCCCTGAACTTGCTCTTCTGTTGATTCTGGATCTGAATCAGCCGACGGATCTGTTGAAAATGCCCCTGAGTCAAGGTTTCCCGATATACCGCCCTCCTCTTGGAGTAAGTCTTGTGCAGAAACCCCGTTTGCCACTGCTAGCGGGGTTAGCAGCCCGACGGTTAGTATCAGTGCGAGTGTGATTGAACGAATTTTTTGTACCATTGTTTTATCATTTCCTTTCATTACCTCTAATTTATACAGCGAAACAGGTCTAGCGTCAATATTCGCTGCTCTTTTACGGCCGCTGCGACGATCAAATCACACAGCGGTATCGATAACGAACGCCACAATCACTTGCGCAAACGCCACAATAACGAGGCCGACAACCGCGTAGAGAATGGTGTTCTTCGCGCTAGTAACATTTGATGCATCACCAGCAGAGAGGATGTACTTCAGGCCACCAACGATAATCATGATGACCGAGATGACGCCAACAACGAGGGAGAAGATGTTGATTATTGTCACAACAAGAGAATCTACCTGTGCCTCGGCCTCATTTGGTGCTAAATCATCACCTGTTTTGTTTATCCCATCACGCACAGAATCAATCTGCGCTGAAGCGGGCAAGGGAGCCATAGCAACCACAGGAACAATGAAAAGAAAGCTCAGTGCAATAGCTGCCCATGTTTTGTGATTTTGCATCTGGTTTCGTATTGCTTCTAACATTTCTTCTTTTTCCTTATTCAATTGAGGTTAATACAAAACGGACAATGACTTGCGCAAAGGCTACAATCACCAGACCGACTACAGCGTAGAGAATGGTATTCTTGGCACTTGTGACGTTTGAAGCATCACCAGCAGAGAGGATGTACTTCAAGCCACCAACGATAATCATGATGACCGATATTATTCCGACAACCA
>CAZGPJ010000038.1:0-6270 GCA_964527485.1 uncultured Candidatus Saccharibacteria bacterium | reverse complement strand
CTTGGCCACCGTGTACATCCTCTCCTGTTATTACATGTATGCTACCGATTCCTGACGCATAAGGCAAGCATCTATCCAGTGACGCCACGGTCGGTTACGTTTTGGTTAAGGATAAGTATTGTTGTTTACAAAATGTACTCAGCCCCAATAATCTTGCCCTCGGCGATACGCTGTCCTTCTGTGATCGGTGCGAGTGCGTGATTCCTGGAGGGTGATTTGGCGCCCCAACTACTGGAGGAAGTCTTGGGCGGCTTCAAGCTGTGGGTCACGACCAGACTGGAAGTCTTCGCTGGTGCGCTCGACGGTTGTGTCTGGTTCGATTCCCTCTTGGTCAATGTTCAGGCCGTTTGGCGTAAACCAGCGACCGACCGTTACTTTCAGGATGCCGCCAGATCGTAGCTTGGCCAGTTGCTGTACGCTACCTTTGCCAAACGAGGTTTCGCCAATAACCGTGGCTGCCTCGTTGTCTTGTAGCGCGCCGGCGACAATCTCGCTGGCGCTCGCGCTCCCGCCGTTTATCAGTACAACTGTGGGAATATCCCCAGTTATAGAGCCGGTGCGCGCCTCGAACCGCTCATCGACTTCACCGCCACTTCGCTGCTCGAGCACTAACGTGCCTGCGGGTAGCCATAGGTCTGACAGCTCAATCGAGCCGTTCAATAAGCCACCTGGGTTATTACGCAGGTCCAATATAATACCGTCTACCGGTAGGGTCGTGAAATCGTTCAGAGCGCGTCGAACCAGGCCAACCGTATCCTCACCGAAACGGGAGACCTTGATGTAGCCCAGGTTATCGTCACGTACCTCGTACTCGACACTCGGTATCGATATATCAGCACGCGTTATGGTGACCTCTATTCGTTCAAAGTCGCGGGCAATTGTTAGGGTTACGTCCTCGCCAACTGGGCCGCGTATTTTCTCGACTGCCTCATTAATCGTCAAGCCTCGGGCTGACTCGCCGTCAATCTCAACAATAATGTCCTGCGGCTGTAACCCCGCTTCTTCGGCCGGATAGCCGCTCAGTGGAGCAATCACAATAATAGCGTCCTCATCACGCCCCAACTCGGCACCAATGCCGCTAAAGCTGCCCTCAAGATCATCCTCAAATGATTGTGCTGATTCAACATCGAGATATTCGGTGAACGGGTCACCGGTGGCTCGTGCCAAGCCTTGCTTCAGCCCGTTCATAATCTCATCCAGCGTCAGTTCACCGTCGTACTTTTCGCGCAACGTGCGATAGACTTCGTCTACTTCGTCATAGTCAAGTTCTTGCGGCAGTTCTGTCTGCGCGACGTCGCCAGACCGATCCGTAATGACCGTATTGTCTAAATTGAAACCGATTGCCACCCCGAAGATAAAAATCGTCAAAGACAGCAGGATTGAGCGCCAACTTGGCCCCTGTGGTTGCCCATTATTGATGGGCTGATCTGGCATGTTTTCCATAGTGTGTGTATCCCCTTCAGATGTCGTATTATACACGCTACTGCTTCAGCCTACGCATTGATTTATCTTTATCTTCATTGCCTGAATAATCTGAGTGTCGTAGGCTTGCACGCGGCCGCTACGAATACACAAACGTCTTCCCAAAAAGAGGTGTGTCTACTGGACTAGAATCCGTACGCAGTACTACAGTGAGCGAATTCACCACCGCTTGGCGGCGTCATATGACCATATACGCTAAAGTAGCCATTGATATGCTGGATAACCACAACATAGCCGTAGGCTGGTGAATAGTTAAAGAAAGCGGAGTCAGACGAGCAGCCACGAACAATCACGTTACCGGCAGACGGTGCGATGATGGGCAGTCCTGCATAGCCCATGTCGATACCCGTGTGGTAGCCGCTGGCGTACCAGCCGTTGGCGACGCCATAGTCTTGGTTAATTCCTGACGACCCCGGGACTGGCCACAGCCAGCCATCGTTCAAAAGTGTCCATGGGTTTGTGACCTGACCGGATGAATTACGCACTTCAAAGTGCAGATGCGGGCCAGTCGAGAAGCCAGTGTTCCCGACTCGGCCAATCTGCTCACCAGCCCCGATTGGTCCAAGGCTGGCAAAAGAACCAGCTGCTAGCCGACGGGCAAGTGCCTTCTCGGCCTTTTGCAAGTCTTCTTTGCGTGACTCAACCAGCTGACGATACTTAGCTTCTTCGCCTTCCGTTCTGCGCAGCAGGTCCCCTCGTGCCTGCTTGGTCTGGTCTAACTGCCGCTTGGTTGCCTGCTGTTGCTTGAGGAGTTCTTTTTGCTCGTCTTGCTGCTCTTCAATTTGTGCACGCAGCTCAATCACCTCGTTTGTGGAGTCTTGGATGGCGCTTTTTAGTCGGTCCAAATACTCTTGTTCGTCAATAAACTCGGAGAAGCTGTCGCTAGCCACCAGCATTTCAACTGTCGAGGCGCCACCCCGCTTATATAGCGCACGCATACTGGCCTTCAATAAGCCTTTTTGGCGCTCGAGCTCTTTCTGGGCATCATCGAGGTCATTTTGCAGTTCTTCAATCTTTAGCGTTGTCAGCTCAACCTGGCGGTTGGCAAAAACAATATCCTCATCAAGTTCGGTAATCATTTCGCGGAGCGACTCTGCCTCGGCGTGGTGATCTTCTGCTTTTTCTTGGTTCTCTTGAATTTCCCGCTCCAGCTGCTCAGACTTATTGCGCAGCTCTTCGACACTCTGAGCCTCACTCGACTGATTAAACGGGACAATAGATGTACCAACACTCAAAAGAAAGCCTGCTAACACGAGTAGCGCGAGCCGGCGAAGAAACATAGTAGATGCTGCGTTTGGTGAAATCATTGTTTTTTGTGGGTGTTTTTTGTTTTTACTAGACACTCTTAGTATAGCGCTCGTGCGTAAAAAACTCAACCGGAATACCCTCCCCTGTTGTTATCTGTGGTGTTTTAGTAAGAAAACGTTTGTGCCGGTTTTTATTGCGTAAATGGGGTGTAGACGTAGGACGTTGGCTGATGTACGGAAACCCATCGTTCAGAGTATACCCCATCTGCGACTAAATTGTACTCACTTACCAATATTTCGTTGCCGCGCACCTTCTCGACGAAGGCGACGTGGCCAAAGTTGCCAATCTGAAACACAGCAAATGAGCCAGGGCGAGCCTGAGTACCCGTACTCAACCCATCATAGCGCGATGCATTGTCTGCCCAGGAGCCGCCGTCGCCAAGGCTGCGGCGATCTGGGCCATCAAGATCCAGCTCAAAGCCAAACTGGGCACTCTTCCAGGCAACGTAGGAGGTACAGTTGCGGTAATAATATCCCCACGGGTCGCGCCGATCATCCTTGTTGCCATCGACGTACCATTCATAATCGCCCAGGCTATTGGTTGGGTGGCGACACGGACCATTGGAAATATCGGTGTAGGCACACTGCGCCTCTGCCCATGGGTAGCCGCCAGAGCCGCCGACACGTTCAACCCGGCTCATACGTAATAATTCTTGATTTATTTCGCGCTGACGCTCCATCAGCCCTTGGCTATACTCGCGCAGACGCTTTTCTTCGTCTTTGGTTTCGTCCAAAAGGACCTGTCGTTCTTCTTTTGTATCAGCCAATGATTGTTTGACCGACTCTTGTTGATCCAGCAAACTGCTTTGCTCGTCACGCTGCGCCTGGATTTCGAGTCGAATATCAAGAACAACCTCCGTCGACTCTTGTATAGAATACTTTAGCCGCTCTAGATACTCTTGCTCGTCAATATATTCTGAAAAGCTGTCGCTCGAGGCCATCAGCTCAAATGTCGTCACATCAGACCGCTTATACAAAGCGCGCATATTGGCACGCAGTAGTGCTTTTTGCCGGTCCAGCTCGGCTTGCGCCTCGTCCAAATCTGCCTGAAGTGCATCTACTCGCTTGGTTAGTGTCTTGATCCGCTTCTCTGAATCTTCAATCTGTTCATCGAGTTTTTCGATGGCTTCTTCCAGGCTTGTTGCCTGCTCGTCCAGTCGCTCGGCCTCTCGGTTGGTTTCACGGATTTCTTCTTGCAGCGTTGAGGCCTCACTGCGCAAATCTTGCACCGTCTGGGCGAATATCTGCTGCAGCGGATTACTCAGCAACCCCACGGTTAAAAGTACCGCGGCGCTATACCAGCCCAGTACGTGTACTATCCGACGATGTGTGTGTGGTTTTTGGTTCATGTGTTTTGGTTTTTTATCGTCAGTTTTTAGTATAGGAAACACCCCGGAAAAACACAAGCTCTTTCCGGATCAACCACCTCGATGGAGTATTTATTTACCAGTGTCGCAGGCGTAGGTGCTTGCTCATTGCTAGTAGGCTTGAGAGCGAGCCAACGACGATGCCAGCCACCACAGTGGTCAACGTGGCAATGACAATCGTACTGGGTTCTGTTAACAACTCGTAACTCCCCCTTAACTCTTCTTGGGCGGTCAACGTTGGGCCCACGGAGTAGACAAAACTGTAAACCGCCGCCACTGCTAACAAGCCGGCAATAATGCCGTATATCGAAGCCTCTACCAAAAACGGACCACGGATATACCACGGCGTCGCACCAATCAATTTCATGTTTTTTATCTCTTCGCTGCGCGTAAAGATGGCTATCCGGATGGTGTTAAAAATAATCAACACCGAAAGCACCGTAAAGATTGCTACAGCCAAGACACTACCAGCGGTTATGTACTGTTGTATCGAAGCCGCGCTCTCAATAGTGCGACGAGCGTCTGTCCGGCCAAGGGTTATCCCCTCAATAAAATCGTCAAAATCTTCACGCAGAGCTATTTCCTCAACTTTGTCGAAGTCGTCTAGGGTTGAGGCGCTGACCTCATAGGATGCTGGCAAGGAGTCGCCGCCGACAAGTGATAGACCCTCTAGCAAAGCCTCGTCCTCCTGAAAACTCTCGGTAAAGCGCTGCCGAGCCTCCTCTTTGGATATGTACTCGATGTCGGCGACGTACTCGCTAGAGGCCAGCTCATCTTCAAGAGAAAACCGCTCATCCTCGGATATGTCATCCTCCAAATATATCGACACCTTCAGGCTACGCGATATCTCCGTTATGGCATTGCTGGAGGTTATATTGAGCATGATTGAAAACAACAGCACGCTCAAAGCGACGAACATGACCGCCATCGCCGCCAAGCTCAGCCAGGCATTACGAAAAACATTCACCGCGCCGGTGGATGTTAGTCGCATAATCGTAATGATTCTACGCTTTATGTTGTGATCTTTTTTCATTTACCGTAATCCCCGTGCTTTTTATCACTGGTCAGGCGACCGTCGTCAATGGTGACGACGCGTCGCTTTAACTTATTGACAATCTCTTGGTTGTGCGTTGTGAGGAGAACTGTGGTGCCAAAGCGGTTAATCTTTTCTAAGATACGCATGATGTCCCAGGCATGCTTAGGGTCAAGGTTGCCGGTTGGCTCGTCGGCAATCAGAATCTTGGGCTGCCGCACGATAGCCCGCGCAATCGCCACACGTTGCCGCTCACCGCCGGACAGAGCTGCCGGCATACGCTTTTCTTTGCCTTCAAGGCCAACCACACGCAGCACCTTTGGCACGGTTTCTTTAATCTCTTTGTTGGAATAGCCAACAATTTCTAGCGCAAAAGCAACGTTTTCAAAAACATTGCGGTTTGGCAGCAACTTAAAATCCTGGAAAACCACGCCAATTTTCCGGCGCAGCAGCGGGATCTCTTTGTCTTTTAATTTGTCATAATCAATATTGCCAATGACAATTTTGCCACTGCTCTGCTTTTCTTCTCGGGTCAAGAGCTTTAGTAAGGTCGACTTGCCTGCCCCTGAACTGCCGATAATAATCACGAATTCATCTGGTTCCACGTGGAGCGATATTCGATCAAGTGCGATAACGTCGCGACCGTAGTTTTTGGTAACTCTGTCTAATAAAATCATAAGCGTAGTGTATTATACACGGAAACGGGTGGCGAATGCACGAAAAAGCCATTATCGGCCGTAGGCCTGATATTTCATCATCATATGTATCAAATTTTCATCTTTAAATATTATAATAAAATTATAATTTTATTATAATAATTGTATTATTCAGCAATTGTATGGTCCAAATAGGCTTCGATGAACGAATCAATTGCCCCGTCTAAAACTTTGTCTGGGTCGCTGGATTCATGCTTGGTCCGCACATCTTTGACCTGCTTATACGGGTGAAGAACGTAGCTACGAATCTGGTTGCCCCACTCGGCTGAAGTGTTTGGGCCCTTTAGCTCTTCAATTTTTTCAACATGCTGCTGTTGCTGTAGCTGGGCTAATCTCGAACGTAGTATCGTTAGAGCCGTTTCTCG
>CAZGPJ010000037.1:0-6920 GCA_964527485.1 uncultured Candidatus Saccharibacteria bacterium | reverse complement strand
CCATAAGCTTAGTATCAGCACGACTTTTTTGCAAGCAAACCAAGCATTAAGACCTTCTTCGTGCGAGATCAGCTATAAATAAATACTCACCCCGCTAGTAAGATATATGCTCCAAAAAGCAGTACGAACAGTGCGAAAAATAGACCAACCTGAATGAAGATACGCTTGATCGTATCAACAATAGTGCTCTTACCTTCACCAAATAGCCAAATAACGGTATATGCCCCGATGGCACCAGCACCAATGGCGGTCAAATAGCCAGACAGGAGAGCGATAAAAGAAAAATCAATAAAGAATCGGCCAAATGCCACCATGAAAAACGCTGTGTACCAAGACACGATTGAAACCGCACCAGTAATGGCAAACAAGGGATAGCGACGTTTCATTTTAGAGGTCCGAAAAGATTTGCCGATAGACTTACGAACGATCGGGAACACGCCAAAGTGAAAAACAACGCCGTTGGCAACAACAAAAGCAAAAGCTAGTACCTTCAGCTGAAACCAGCTCCACTGGTAGCGGGGGACTTCACCAATTTCGTACTGCTGCAAGGCCATAAGTGCTACTCCGCTAACGAGCAGCACGACAACACTTGTCCAGACAATCGTAGAAAGCGTCTTGATCAAATCATACTGATCCCGTGACACTTTGCCATTTTTTATTGATCGCAGAAAAACTAAATCACTGCTCGTCGCCCCACCAACGCCGAACGCAAAACCGATTGCGTGCAATGCGACCAGTACCATGTGTAAATCCATACATATCCTTATACTGATTATGTTTAGAATAATCTTAGCAGTCGGCACTAAATTTGTATAGGCTTGTCATCGACCTATCGGTGGATGGTATCGAGAGCTTGGCGCACGTCAGTAAAGTTATCAATACCGCTGTTCGGTATCAAAACGGCAGCACCGGATGGCGAGGTGTAGCTGGTGAGTAGATTTTGGCCATCAATATCGCGTAGTGTATGTGACTTGAGCTGATCGAGCGACGAAGGGCTAATCGCTCGGTACAGTGGCAACAGCTCATTTATCTCAATGTCAGTTTGTGTCGTGCTGGCGACGGCGTCAAATAGGCGCTGATTGAGTCGCGGATCAAGTACGACACGCCAATCCAGCTCGGCTAGTATCGCGCGTAACACCTCTTGTTGGTTGCGTGTTCTATCAAAGTCAGAGTCAGGGAAGCCATATGCTTCTCCTGTCGAGCCGCGCGCTCGTGATAGACGCAGGGCAGTTTGGCCGTCAATTTCCTGGGGGCCATTTTTTAGTCGCAGCGGCCCGCCCTCAAATTCACGAAAGTTTGGATCATAAAGCCCGCGCTCGTCTGGGCTATCAATGGTTACTGTAACACCGTCAAGGGCGTCAACTATTCGCTCAACTGCCTGAAAGGAGACGACGGCGTGGTAGTGCGTTTGTATACCGATTGTGTTTTCTATGGTTTTTTGCATCAAACCGCTGCCACCATTGGCATAGCCTGGCTCGCGGAAATCATTTCTTTCGCCCCTAGCGTAAACCTCATTTATCCGCGCCTGGGAATATCCAGGAATGGACACGTATAAATCTCGGGGGATACTCAACATGTAGCCGTCGTCAGACGCATCAAGGCTCACCAGTAAAATCGTATCCGTGAGATCGCTGCCACCGTGGCCTGGCCGATCACTTGCTGTACCCAGAATGAGTATGTTGGTTCGACCAGCTTCATCCGTGGTCAGCGCTTGTGTTGGGAACATATCTAAAACAGAGCTCGAACCAAACACCTCAGCGCTAAATTCATTAAAGTTGCGAATATTCCAAACCATAATACCAACGAGCAGCACTCCAAGGAAAGCTATAACGCTGAGCAGGCTACGTATAAACCATCGCTTCCAGCCAACCGGATATCTTTCTAGCGTCGGCTCAGGTACTTTTTTTTGTGGCTGATATGAAGTATTGCCCAGCCGAGCTAGCCGTTCGCGCTCGTTCTGTGTTTGTGTTTTTTGCGAATTGTCGTTTTTCTTCTTCATGGATTAGCGATCCAGCACCGGCATACGCACATCAACTGTCTCTGCTTCAGCTAAGTCCAGTAGTGCTTCAGCGATATTGTGACGAGCTACGCTCATACGAGCACCGGCAACTGATGGCACGAGACGGTACGGTTTCGGGTTCTTTGTCGTTCGGTGCTTCGGCGTACGCAGGACAACCCAGTCAGCCTGGCTATCTTTTAATGCTTCACAATGCTTAATACCGTCTTGAATACGTTTGGGGTCCAGAAAAAGTAAACCAGATACAAACAAGCGATCCAACAGGCTCGGAGAGTCTCCTTCTGTAAACACACCCGCGCCAGTTAGGCTGACAATCCGAGCTACATCGTGCTTTTGCATTGACGCCGTAATAACACGCATTGCCTGCGATTGCATTTCTACTGCAGTCTTCCGGCCATGACCTAGAACGCTGATAACTGCATCATGCCCAGGCATGGCCTTCTCTACAGCTTTAGCGTCCGTGGCATCACCTTGAATATAGGTAAGCCGCTCGCGAGGAGCTTCGTTAGGGGCTTGACCATAAACAAATCCTGTTACCTGGTGGTGACGCTGCAGAGCGCGCTCTGTTAGAACTCGGCCAATTTTTCCATTGGCGCCAAAAATAAGTACTTTCATACAGCCTATTTTAACGTACTGCCTGCATTCTTGTGTATTAAAAGGCGGCACGTGGGTGCTATCATGAGACACATATGAATATTTTCGGAAACGTCCTCCTGCTCGGGCTTGGTATATTTCTCTTGGTCAAGGCCAGCTATTTCGTGATCAAATCGCTTTCGGCTATCTCGCGCTACATCGGGTTGTCAGAATTCATATTGTCTTTTCTATTACTTTCACTGGCAACGTCACTGTCTGAACTCACCGTTGGTGTCAATGCAGCCATCAGTGGCATCCCCGAGCTGTCACTTGGCGACGTTTTGGGCACCAACCTCGTTAATATTACGTTAGTTTTGGGTTTGATTACACTTATCGGCAAAGGTATTGAGATGCGTGATTATAACCAGTTTGCTGGCACACGTTTGACCAACCTCGCCCTGGTTACAATGCCGTTCGCTCTCCTTCTTGACGGTGACCTGTCCCGCGTAGACGGCGTGATCCTACTCATCTTGTTCCTGATACGAATTGTTCTCATCGCCCGGAACAAAGATGTCTTCGCCGAGAAAAAGACCTTCAAGCCAACCATGGAGCAACATGTTCAGCACACCGCGTCGTCAAAGAAACAGTTCGTTGCGCGGATCGTGACGTTCGCCCTCTCTAGCTTGACTCTCATTGGCTCAGCCTATTTGATCGTGTTTTCCGTAACGCGGCTTTCGGAAGCCGTTGGCGTCTCGGAGTTTATTATTGGCCTATTCGTCGTCGCTATTGGCACAAGCCTGCCCGAACTGACTATTGGCCTACGCGCTGCTCGTAGCGGCAAATCTGCCGTTTCGGTCGGTAATTTATTTGGAGCTATCACTATTAACGCCACGTTAGTACTCGGCACCGTCGCGCTTATTGAGCCCATTTACATCGATAGCATTCGCCCGTACGCCATAACTTTTATCCTGACTATCGGAGCCATACTTCTGGTCTATATCTTCTTACGCAACAAGCACGTCATGCATAGACGAGAAGGTATTATTCTGCTGCTTGTCTACGCTACATTCCTGTTAGCAGAATTTTTGTCTCTCTAAGATTGATTAGTGACAACATCTGCTGTCACGAGGGTTCGTTCATCGCCGTCTATGACAAGCGCTTGCGCATCTGTTAGCTCAATGAGGTCATCAGGCTCAAATAATTCACGTGTTCGCTGGTTCGCCTCTGCAAAATAGTCGTTGTCGGCGTGGGGAAGTAGGACTTTGTTAATGATGCCAACTCCATCGTATATAGCCTCTTCCGTAAATTCTGGTATGTCGACAGACTCAATGCCGCGGAGTGAGCGTCCAACGACCAATGCCCCAGCACTATCACCGCCATACACAACACCCTTGGACAATAGATGCGGCAAAATCTCGTCAAATCCACTGCGGCGCATTTCTTGACGAAGGCAAAATGTATTGCCACCAACTGCCCAAATTAAGTCATACTTCAACAACTGGCGCCGGAGCACATCTTGGTCGCGGTGATCACGCAAATCAACAATATCTGCTGCTTTCATGCCGATACTGCGCTGATAATCACGTATCTGGTCTATTTTGTAGCTTTGCGCACGCAAGCTGTAGTAATCCTTGGCGTTGGGTATAAGGGCAGTTCGTATATCGACTGAATGCTTGCCAACCAAGTCATATAAAGCCTGTGGCACAGGGATCCTATATGAAGACAGGTACAGTTTCATAACACAAGTATAGCAGCGACTGGAGGAAGGGCACTGGACCTATTCAACTATGACAATTCCCGTATCGAATGATCGCAGGTGATCGTGATAACCCCATTCTCCGACCTCATCAAAGGTATAGCTATAAGATTCTCCCGGCGCATATCCGCGCTGAGCATCAAACTCTGGTAGATCCGTGTGGGCTGGGTGCGAATCTGAAGCGACCCAAATATCACGGGAGCTTGCATTTTCAAATGTCACTGTTGTCCCTGCCGCAACGCGCAACTCTTCAGGCTGAAAGCCCTCGTCAGAAAAAGTAACGGTTTGCTCTGCATTCGAGGCGATTTCTTCGTCTAAGGAGCGTGTGTCGCTGTCAACGTCACCGAGGGCTGGTGCTGCCGCTTCTTCGCCTGCTGGCTCTTCCGATTCTTGTGTATTTGTTGTCGTGTTTGACTGATTTGCAAAATAAGCAGCGCCGACTCCCACGATAAGGGCTAATATAATTAATCCGACTGTTGCGAGTTTTTTCATACGTCTACCATCCGTTCTTTTTTACAATCTATCATAGTGCTGCGTGTGTCTGCGCATTATAGCAGTTGCTCTGAGATCCGACGCACAACTTCTTCAATCGCCGCAAAATCATCGTACGTATGAGTCTCACCCGGCAGTGGTACAAAGACCACACGTTTGTTGTGTTTGTTTATCCACGTACTGACCTCGTCAAAGCTACCAATGGGGTCGTCGCTATTTTGGATGACGACAATTGGGACATCAGTATGGGTGAGCCACCGAGCTATCGGCAGATCCCCAGAATGTACCACGGCCAACGGGAAGCCCATACAGACCAAATAGCTTGGCTGAAGTTGACCCTCGTACATACCACGTAGAGCAACCAAGCTACCAGCAGACTTGGCAATAACCCCGTACGTTTCCATGTCGCTGATTGATTCCGCCAGAGTTTTGAGCTCCAAGGCAATATCAAGATCACCTCCATCCTCCCAGTGGCTATAATGCTGAACGTAGGAATGAGCGAAAAAATCTGAAAAAGATCCAGCTAGTCTATCTACCCATTCGCGGTTATCTTCTTCGCTCGCTCCGGGTAGATAGACGACATTTGTCTGCTGCATAGGAACGGGGAATTATTGCAGCCAAGGATATTTTTTAACAATCGGTTGTTTTGCCCATTGTGCGCCAAAGCCATATCGTTGTTCACTGTTTTGAGCCAACAGGCCAAATAGTACGAGTGCATAGACAATGTGGTCATCAATAATCGGGTTGTTGGTCGCAGGTAAAGCAGCTGTGTACATGAGTATCATCATCAATGCGCCTGAGTATACAGCTATGCGCATACCAATACCGAGTATCAGTGCTAGCCCGATGCCAAGAAGGCCTATCATGAATAGCCAGTCAATAAATGTATTGCCTGCAAGGGATTGATAGAAGTCAGCAAATGGCCCAGACGTGCCAAAATTCAAAAAACCATTGGTGGGTGAACCACCGGCGAGCCAGGCTGAATCACACATAACGTTAACAGCGTTAGTTGATGCATCCCGACAGGTCGCAAAACCAAGACCGAATAATTTATCTACGAAGGCCCACAAGAACACAAACCCAAGTGATATGCGTGTCAGGCCCCATATCCTCATGGCTTTCGCCTGTTGTTGTTTTTTGTTTACTTTTGCCATTTTTAAGACTCCTTGTCATTACGCTAGTGATTACATAAATAATACTACAAAATTACAAAAAATGTAGATAAGAAATAAGATGTGCCGATGACACATATTTACTTTTATTGCGTACGGTTGTATAATATATGGTATGGAAATGTCTGGCCGATCTGAGTTTGGCGGTAACTCTTTTGCCCAAAATCAAAAAAAGCAAGAAGTCGACACCGACTTTATATTGAGTACCAATAACTTGATCGAGCAAACCATCGAACTCATACCTGCACTAAACGTCGACCGTGAACCTGATATTGCCAAATATGAATTCAACTTCCACGCCGAGAACGTTCAGGAGTTACACCTACCGGAATTACTCGCCAACTCTTTACTGACACGTACTATCAGCGACATTACCGTCACTACAGAAACATCAGTTTACGACCCACTCTCACCAACCCTGAGCTTACGCGTCTACACCCAAGAGGGCATAGGCCCTGACCCTGATCAGGAACTTCCACCGACAGCCCGTTTTCACATCGACGCCCGAACAAGTGGCTCTGTCACAGGCGAGTTCTATAACGAAGAACTCGACACAGTAACTGGTATAACGGTGCCCCATACAGAATTCCGCAAAACCATAGCCAGCCTCATCTTCCCCAGCAAAGACGGGGATTACCAACATTTTAGCGACATGAACTTGCTCTCTAGCGACGTACACCCAGCCCTCACCAATGCTCTACGTAAGCACGCTGATGGTTCGACTGCCGAAGCTCGTTACTATTTTCGCGATGACTCCGACATTGGCGGCTGGCTGTCGTATGCCCTAGAGGGAACCAAGCTCAGGAGTGCCGAGCTTTACGACATCCGCAAACGCGTCCAAGCCGTCAGTCGTACACAGGGCATTATCGATGAAGAAGTTGGTTTACAAGTAATTGTTGGTACTGATGCT
>CAZGPJ010000036.1:0-6981 GCA_964527485.1 uncultured Candidatus Saccharibacteria bacterium | reverse complement strand
CTTCGCCTTCGCCTTCGCCTTCGCCTTCGCCTTCGCCTTCGCCTTCGCCTTCGCCGAGCTGTACAGGAGTATTACACACTATTCCAGAGGCTGATTTTACAATGACAACAATTGGAAAAGAGCAGTGGTTGCTTGCCACAAACCCCGACCTAACTGGCTTTCATTCTGAGTTTGACGTCGACATATCGGCTTCCGGGCTTTCGGCTGCGTGTAGATACCGGCTTGAATTTACTGTCACTGAAACTCGCCATGCAGACCCACAGGTGATAGAGTCGCCAGCACAGCTTCAAGAACGTGGATTTCTGGAGGGTATAAATAGCAGTACAGGAGAGGTTACATTTCGAACGAGACCGACTGATGACGTACCTGAGTGTAGTGCTCCCGCACCAGTAGCCGGCACCCCAGAGTATACGGCGTGCACACAGGAGACAGTCACAATAGATGATTTTGCCCCAAGTGCAGATACGGATTTAATTGTCATTAGACACCTTGATCATTGGGAGGATTCATTTATCGCCACTGGTGATACAACTACGTGCCCTTCAGGGTCACCTAATGATGCTTGCAGCGCTCAAGTATTTATTGATGATCAGTGGCATAGCTTTCATGGCGTAGAAATACGAATTACACCCATTGAGTGATGATGGCTTAGCACCGCCGCTCAAATGAGCATGCTATAAACGGGCTCGTATCCTTTCTCTATCAAAAAAGAAGAGGTTATAGCTTTTTTCAGCCATGAACTCTTCTCTACTAATGGCGGAGAGAGATCCGAGCCTTTGCGGCAACTTGCCGCCTAAGGATTTAGCTAGTCGCCGCCCCATTTCAGCCACTTGGATACCTCTCCATCTCGAGGTTCAATGTTGGGCTTGGGTCAATTGTTGCTTAGGATCAGTCTATTTGCAGCGTAATATCGGTCATTTGAAGAATATACGCCAGATAGCGCCCCGCAGACTGTCCGCACACCGTGTATATGCCCTTCTTGCAAAGACGAGCTGGCCCGTCTTTGCTGAGCAGGGATTGTCACTTAGTATTTATGGCTGAGCAGAGCTTAAGTGCATGGTTAGCAATTAATTGGAACTTCTTGCCCAAAAATTAATTCTTATACACTTTTTAAAAGGCAGGCAGCTGCTTTATCGTGAAACTTACTCATAATGAAGGTTTTAACGCGCAGCCGCGAACTTTGCTCTTCTGCGGCTAAAGTGTCCACTTTAAAAAAATATAAATCCTACAACCTCTTGCTCACATGAAGCTTATGCTTCAGGCTCAATATCAGTCGCTTTATTCACCAGCGCTAATGATACGACCGTATCATCGTCATTGAGTCGCATAATCCGGACGCCTTGCGTGGCACGACTTATACTCGGAATATCTTTCAGTCCGAGCCGCACTGTCTGACCATGCTTGGAAATGATAATCACCTCTTGCTGCTCATTAGTGAGCGACTTCACTCCTACAAGAAGGCCGGTCTTTTTGTTGACGACTGCTGAGCGAATACCGACTCCGCCCCGTTTGTGCGCAGTAAATTGAGAAATCTTTGTTCGTTTGCCGTAGCCTTTTTCACTGATGACAAAGATGTTGCTATTCTCTTCAACAATGTCCATGCCAATGACTCTGTCGTCCTTACGCAGGCGGATACCGCGAACACCCCGAGCAGTTCGGCCCATTGCGCGCACGTCACTCTCATGGAAGCGAATCGCCTGCCCCGCCTGAGTTGTTATAACGACCTCGTTATCTCCGGTCGTCATGCGAATCCAGCGCAACTCGTCGCCTTTATCAAGATTGATCGCAATAAGCCCACTGCTGCGAACGTTCTTATACTGATCAAACAATGTCTTCTTGACGACTCCGTTTACTGTGCACATCAGCAAATGCTTGGCGTTTTGTAGTTTGCTGATATTGATGATAGAGCTGACCACTTCGTCTGGCTGGAGTTGCAATAGGTTTACGAGCGCAACCCCCTTTGCGCTTAGGCTGGCCGTCGGCACTTCGTAGGTCTTCAGCCGGAAAACACGACCAGTATTTGTGAAGAAGAGCAGATAGTCATGCGTGCTTGCGCTAACCATATGTTGGATGTTGTCTTCGTCGCGCGTTGTCATACTCCGTCGGCCTTTACCGCCTCGGTTTTGCCGCTTGTATTCACCAATCGGACTTCTCTTAATGTAGTTTGCTGATGTTAATGTTACAGCAACCTGCTCATCCGGTATGAGGTCTTCGTCGCTCAGTTTATCGAGCTCTTGTGGTACAACTTTGGTTCGTCGTTCGTCACCAAACTGCTCCTTGATGTCCAGAAGCTCTTTCTTGACGATAGCAAGAACTTTTTTGTCCGATGCGAGGATTGCTTCGAGTTTGGCGATGGTATTGAGCAATTCTGCCAATTCATCTTCAATCTTTTTGCGCTCCAGACCAGCTAGCGTACGAAGCTGCATCGCTAGGATGGCTTTGGCCTGAATCTCTGTCAGCTCGAACTTCTTAATAAGATTCTTTTGCGCTTCTTCAGTGGTTTGACTGCCCCGGATAGTGGCGATAACCTCATCGATGTGATCAAGCGCAATCTTCAAGCCTTCAAGTACGTGAGCACGCGCCTTGGCCTTGTTCAGCTCAAACTGTGTGCGTCGACGAACAACAACCTGACGGTGTTTGATATGCTCTTGCAGAATATCGTGTAATCCGAGCACGCGCGGCTGAATGCCGTCAATGAGGGCGAGCATGTTATAGTGGAAGGCCATTTGCAGTGGCGTCATCTTATAGAGCTGGTTGAGAATCTTCTTTGGATAGGTGTCCTTGCGCAGATCGATGACAATGCGTACTGTTCCCCGAGAGCTTTCATCACGAATATCGCTAATGCCGACAATCTTTTTATCCCGAACTAGGTCAGCCATCTTCTCTATCAGCGAGGCTTTATTCAAGGAGTACGGAATTTCAGTAATAATTATCTGATGGCGACCTTTTTTCGACTCTTCAATATCGGCTACGCCACGAACTATGACGCCGCCTTTACCGGTCGCGAAAGCAGTCCGTATAGACTCTTTTCCGTACACGATTCCGCCCGTTGGAAAGTCTGGACCCTTTATATACTCGAGTAAATCATCAGCTGAAGCTTCAGGGTTATCGATGAGCGCCACGGTTGCGTCAATAACTTCATTAACGTTGTGCGGTGGAATGTTGGTCGCCATACCGACAGCGATTCCCATTTGGCCGTTCAAAAGAAGGTTTGGCAGCTTAGCTGGCAGTACCTCTGGCTCCATTTCAGAACCGTCATAATTCTCCCGGAACGAGACTGTGTCCTTCTCGATATCATCGAGCAGGGCCTGTCCTGCTTTGGCCATACGTGCCTCGGTATACCGCTGAGCAGCTGGTGGATCACCGTCCATAGAACCGAAGTTACCCTGACCGTCAACGAGTAGGTAACGGGTCGCCCAGGGTTGAGCAAGCCGGACCATAGAGTCATAAATTGCAACATCACCGTGTGGGTGATATTTACCCATGACATCACCAGTTATCCGGGCGCTTTTGACGTATTTTGAGCCCGGCTTCCAAGAGTTTTTCTCCATTGAGTACAAAATACGTCGATGCACTGGCTTCAGCCCGTCGCGCACATCTGGCAGGGCGCGGGAGACGATAACGCTCATAGAGTAGCGTAGGTAGCTGTCCTCCATGACATCTTCAACAGTTCGAAGTTCGAGATCACGCGAATGCTTCTGAGCAATTTCTGCCATGATTTCAACTTTTGGCTGTGCGTCTTCTTCTGGTGTATTTTGCTTGTCGTGTTGCTTTTCGTCCATGTCTATACGTCCAAATCTTTCACAAATTTTGCATGAGTTTGAATAAAGCTTTTACGCATATCTACCTCTGTACCCATCAGTTTGCTGAAGATAGCGTCAGCTTTTTCTGCGTCATCAAGCCGTACCTGTATAAGCACACGGTTTTCTGGGTTCATCGTCGTCTCCCAAAGCTGTTCCGCGTCCATCTCACCAAGACCCTTATAGCGCTGGACGTCGGTGAGCCCGGCTTGGCGGCGCTTATCATCGTCTGTATTAATCGTTGTTCCACGGTCTTTTCGCTCGCTGATGAGGTTTTGCACAATACCATCACGCTCGTCGTCGCTAAATGCATACCATTTCTTATTGCCACTGCCCTTCAGCAAGTACAGCGGTGGCTTAGCAAGATAGAGATGTCCGCCTTCGATAATCTCGCGCATGTGGCGGAAAAAGAACGTCAAAAGCAACGTACTAATGTGAGAACCGTCTACATCGGCGTCTGTCATGATGATAATACGGTGATAGCGCAAACCCTCCATGCTGAATTGGTCGCCAATACCAACACCAATAGCCTTGATGAGCGTCACAATTTCATTGTTGCCCAACATCCTGTCCAGGCGGGCCCGCTCGACATTAAGAACCTTACCGCGCAGCGGCAAGATAGCTTGATTGCTACTGTCTCGGCCGCTCTTGGCCGAGCCGCCAGCAGAGTCACCCTCGACAATGTAGAGTTCAGAGTTGGTCGGGTCACGCGAAGAACAGTCGGCTAGCTTCCCCGGAAGACCTGAGCCCTCCAAAACACCTTTTCGAATAATATTCTCTCGGGCGGCGCGGGCAGCTTTGCGCGCTCGGGCAGCAAGCAGAGCTTTGTTTACGATCTTCTTGGCAACTGCTGGGTGTTCTTCCAAATAATAAGAGAAGTATTCGCTAAGAACTTGCTCGACATAACCACGAACCTCGGGGTTGCCAAGCTTATTCTTTGTCTGGCCCTCAAACTGTGGGTCTGGCAACTTCACGAGAATAACGGCGGTTAAGCCTTCCCGCGTATCTTCGCCGGATAGATTTTCTTCTTTTTCTTTGACGAGACCGTTTTTGCGGGCGTAATCATTGATAACGCGCGTCAATGCCGCACGAAAACCAGTTAAGTGAGTGCCGCCATCCGGATTGTAGACGTTATTGGCGAAGGCCTTGACCGTCTCTGTATAGGCGTCAGCGTACTGGATAGATATCTCCACCATGGAGTCTTCGATTTGCTTCTCAACATAAAAAGCTACGTCATCGACGACATCTTTGCCGAAGTTTAGGTGACGCACATACGACTGAATACCACCCTCAAAGTAAAAAGCGTATTGTTGATTGCTGCGTTCATCAATAACGTGAGTACGTAGGCCTTTCGTCAGATACGCTTGGTGGCGTAGGTAATCAACTGTCCACTCATAGTCGATATCCACCTCTTCAAAAATAGTATCGTCTGGGTAAAATGTAATCTGCGTGCCAGATTCCTTGGTGTCGCCAATCTTTTTTATAGCCGTCAGTGGTGCGCCGCGCTCGTATTCTTGACGATACAGCTTGCCGTCTTTGTGTACCTCAGCGACCAGCTTACTCGACAAAGCATTTACAACGCTAACGCCAACACCATGCAGACCGCTGGACACTTTGTAGCCACCACCACCAAACTTACCACCAGCGTGCAGCACTGTTAAGACTGTCTCGAGCGCGCTCTTGCCTGTCTTGGAGTGTTTATCAACGGGTATACCGCGGCCGTCGTCTTTTACTTGAATGCCGCCGTCTTCGAGCAAAGTGACCACAAGGTTTGATGCGTGTCCAGCTATTGCTTCATCAACTGAGTTATCGGCAATCTCTTTTAGAAGGTGATGGAGACCGTCTCGACCGGTTCCTCCGATATACATACCAGGCCGCTTGCGGACAGGCTCCAGACCTTCAAGTACCTGAATTTGAGCAGAGTCATACTGTTTTTCTTTAGCCACGTTCTGTTTGTCCCTCTCTTGGTTGGTCAGCGTCTTGATTTTACGCGATGATCTCTATTATAAAGTAAATTTTATCCATTGCCAAGCAGAGACACGTATTGATTGAACACACGTTTTCATGCTTTAATAAAAGCACTAGCATCTATAAAATATATATGTATAAAAAATTAATTAGCAACCTACCCTTCAACCCAAGCCTTATTGGCCAGGTATCTTTTTATGCCCGTCGAGTCCACCAAGAAGAGCGAGTACGTCAGATCGGTATGCTGTTTATGATCATATCTCTATTTGTGCAAGTTTTTGCTGTCATTATTCAGCCGGAGCCTTCTTTAGCAAGCTCCAATAACGACATTGTACCTGGTGGTTTTAGTACGAAAGCCGAAGCCCTGGAGCATTGTCGTGAAGACAATTATGAATTTGCGACAACACTCGAATATTTTGGTGTTACCTGCGACGACCTGGAAGATGCGTCGCGTGAGACTATCCGCTCAACGGACTATGACAAGAAGCTTCTATCGTTAGGTCGCCTGCCCTACGGCAAAGAAGGGGAGCGCTCGGTTCGGATCGATGGCAGCACATACTACCAGCGCTACCTATGGAGCTGGGATACTTGGGCATACTCTACCTACGACGTACTGGCCGGAGAGCGAGCCGATGGAACGCCTTTTATGGTCCTCTACAACTGTGGCAACATCACCGTCGTTGAGGCCGATGAGCCAGACGAAGTACTCTACCAAGCCTACTCTACTCTCATCCAGGGTGGCTCAGAAGGTGGCGGTGGCACGATTTTTCCTGGAGGAGGCACGTTCAGTGAAGCGCATACGATTACCTCTAACCGCCCAACCGTTTCAAGCACATCAGATGTAGCAATATCCCAAGACGAAATAGATGGAATAGCTCGAGTAACGGCCCCTGCTTCTATTGTTCTGAACGGACAGTCGTGGGAGCGCCAAGGTAGCAGCCATTGTTACAACGCACGCGACTGCCGTAATGACGGGGTGCGCCACACCCTTGATGTGCGCAGCTACAATATGCAGAGCATGTCAAACCCTGAATATGTGCAGACCTATTGGTATTATGAGCCCGTTCAGCCCGACGAGCCAGACGAATCACCTGAGCCTGAGCCAGAAAGTTCACCCGAGCCAGCACCCCAACAGCCAGCCCCAGAACCTGAACCTGAACCTGAGCCTGAGCTAGAACCTATTGATGCTTGCCCAGAACTGCCTGGCGCACAA
>CAZGPJ010000035.1:1068-7029 GCA_964527485.1 uncultured Candidatus Saccharibacteria bacterium | reverse complement strand
AGCGCGTCCATCGTCTCAGCGCGGTGCCGCGCTGCCGTATCCCACGTGCCAGCGGTGCGCTTGTCGCCAATGAGGCGGTAATAACGCGCAAAATCAGTCTCGTACTTATACAGTAGGCTATTTAGGTCAACCGGCAGATAGTCGAGTGCTCGCCGCTTGAAGCGCGGCGTCATGTCCCAGCCGCTCTCGGCCTCGGCCAAGTCGTGCAGCATATTAATGTCGTAGTACCGTGACAAACCTTGATGCACCTGACGAAAGTGCGGTTTCGCGGTACCCATCCACACGGTTTTATACTCTGCTTCGGCTGCCCTCATCATGCGTGTCAGCCAGGCTTCATCAAGCGTGTAGGTATCGTAAACATCCCAGATAAATGAGGTTAGTAGCGGCGGCTGGCTGCGCCCCATCAGGTAGGTGCGCGAAGCGTTTGGTATAACGCCGTACTTCTCAAACAAAAAAACCAAGTTCTCGACAATACCGACGACCAGTTCTTGATGCGACTCATCGAGCAAGCCCTGGATCATAAAATAACTGTCCCAGTAATACAACTCATTAAAGTCAAACTCATTTCCTTCTGTATAGGCTGGTACGAGATACGGCTGCGGCAGCCCAATTAACGCATCGCTGTCTTTCGGGTTATAGCGACGTAAGCGCTCCCAGTGCTTGGCAATGTAAATGCGGGCCTCGGCAACATCTTTAGCAGTAAGCATGATGCTTGGCTTTCTTAGGCTGGTGAATATGTGTTTTGGTTTATGTATCATGGGCAAAAAGCAAGACAGACATCTGTTTGGTTTGCGCTTATGGCTCTATGTAGCATATCATGAATGCAAGCCGTTAAATCTAGCCATGACAAAAAAACACACACCGATTCCTCACCACGCCATCAAATCACACCACAAAAAACCGTACCGAGTGCACCACGTGACGATGGCTGGCCTGTCGCTTTTATTGATACTCGTCTCTGTTGTATTTATCGCTATTTTTTATCTGGCCCAACCGGTTGCGCCACCGATCCAGCAAGACACATCTTCGCGCCAAGCACGCGTAGACGAGTCATCATATCTACGCTCCACCGCTGGACACAGCCTACAGCCCGATACAGATCTCTTTCGCCTATCGGCGCGCGATGCACTAGATGCAGAACTTGAGCCAATTGAACTGCCACGCGACCCAAGTCCGCTGCAGGCTGTTCGGCTTGAGCCAAAACCTGGCGCCAGCGACCCGCGCTATCGGAGTAGCAGCCTAACATTGGCCTATAGTGATTCAATTACTGGCTCAGACGCAGAGATTATTCGCAAGACTCTTGGTAGTTTTGACGAAGACACCTACGACTTTATAGATGAAACAACCGAGGCCGTAGCAGGACAGGACTTCCGCAAACAGACCTACCGCTACGAATCAGAGCTGACAGATATTGAAACTGAACTGTACCGGGTTATCTGGATAGGTGCGCAGGATGACATTACCTACGTTATATCCCTACAGGGACTGATTGGCTCGGCCGAGATACCGAACATATATGCGGCTGCGCTGGATTCTTTTACTATCGGCAATAGTTTGGGCTTACAGTTTTTTGGTGAGCTATCCGATAACTGGGTAGCGAGCAGCCCGTCAACTAGTCAGTACTTATCCGATCTTGTGTCTCCAGCCGTCACGAAAATCTATCATGTGGTGTGCGCGAGCATTTCTTTTGAGTTCGCTGCCAGCACCGACCAGCAGTGCCGCGCCGTGACAGGTTCTGGCTTCCTTATTTCTAACGACGGCTATATAGCCACCAACGGGCATGTCGTGGTGTATGAGCCAGAAGATGTTTTGGTCGACACGTTGCTCAGCAACCCGCTAGAGTTGTCCTCTTTCTTGACCAATGTTGTCGGCCTGGATGAGACGCAGATCAGCCGACTGCAGACACAACCAGAAGAGCTGGCCGCCATTGTGGCCAAAATTTACGAATTGCCGGATGACACCATAACCTTCCGCGACAAACGTGAGGCTATTTTGGTATCGCTTGGTCAGACGCCACTGCAACCCGAAACCGAAGAAGACGTCGCAGGACTGTTCAATTTCCGCAATACGCAAGACATAAAAAAGGCTTCACTGGTTGATTTTAGCTACTCCGGAAAAGATCAGCTCAACCTCGCCAGTGGCAGCGCCGAAGGCTTTACACAGAGTGATGTGGCGCTTCTGAAAGTTCCGCTCGATAACGCGCCGCTGATTCAGTTGGCAGCACCAGCAGACGTATCACCCGGACAAGAGGTGGCTCTGCTTGGCTTTCCGAATGATGCAGAAAATCAACTGGTAGACACCAGTGAACTCGTGGTCAGTATCACCAATGGCACGATTAGCTCCGTACGAACCGCTGCTGGGGGTGAAGGGCAGCTACTACAAACAGATACCGATGCCTCGCAAGGCAACAGTGGCGGCCCAGGAGTTACCGCAGACGGCAAAGCCTTAGGCCTGCTGACCTATCGCTTCAAAGACGGCACCACGCAGAACGCCGCCAAGAGCTATATTCGTGATATCCGTGACGTGCGTCAATTGTTGCGCGACCAAGACATTACTCTAGATCTCAATAGTCGCGTACAACAAGCTTGGAATGCGGGCCTTGAGGATTATGCACAACGTCGTTTTCGTGATGCACGTGAATCGTTCGAGACAGTTGCTGAGCTCTATCCGGCTCACCGTTTAGTTGCGAGCTACATCGACGCGAGCGAGCAGAACATCGCTCAAGGTCTGGATCGCAGCGGTTCACCGCTCGCGTTCATCAGCGGCCTAGTCGTCGGCGTCAGTATGCTTGGTCTATCAATTGAGCTCATGCGGCACCACCGCAAACACCATCACGCCTATAATCAGTTGCACGATGCGAATACAACACAACCCTCGACACAATCAGATCCCCTATAGGTAAGTGCGTAGTGTCGTTTCGTACATATGTAATACACTTATAGACATGAATACACCTTCTTCGACACACAAAAACTACCCAGCAGAATCTGTTGGCTCACGCATGTCACAAAACGTGCCAGTTTTCCAGCCCAGTGATACATTCCAGAAAGTCCTACGCGGCATTACACGCTATAACTGGGACAGCGTGCGTACCGTCTACGTGGTTGACGATGCGCAAAAACTTCTTGGAATCGTCGACATTGCGGAAACTGCAGATATAACTGAGCATACGCGGCTTGAGAGCGTTATGGTGCAACCTGTAGCCACGCTCCGACCTCATGCCGACCAAGAAAAAGCTGTTTTCATCGCCATACACAACGATGTAACGGCTGTACCGGTTGTCGATAAACAGGGGCTTTTTTGTGGAGCGATTACGGGACATAGCCTCATCGACATCATGCACGAAGAACACGTTGAGGACGCCCTGTTAAGTGCTGGCCTGCGCAGTAAAGATGCAAATATACTAAAGATTGCCACACAGCGCACACGGCTCGTTGTACGTTCTCGTGTACCGTGGCTGATTATCGGGCTGGTTATCAGTATGGGGCTTGGTTTGATAACCAGTTTTTTTGAAGAGACCCTCGAGCAGTCCATCGCCCTGGCCTTTTTCATTCCTGTCATCGCCTACATCGCTGGATCGGTCGGTGCACAATCTAGCATGATCGCCGTCCGCGCACTTGCAACAACGAAAGTTCAGACTGCCAGCTACCTTGCCAAAGAATTGCTCATCGGCATTAGTCTCGGTCTGATCCTTGGATTTCTCGGCGGTATTGGCGCCTTCGCTATTAGCCAATCACTCGAGGTAGCACTGGTGGTTGGCCTAGCCCTGTTATCTGCCAATGCTATCGGTTGTACGCTGGCTTCGGCCGTACCCATGGTGCTCAAAAAAGCGGGCAAAGATCCAGCTTTGGGTAGTGGGCCCATGGCAACCGCCCTACAAGATATCCTTAGTCTACTGATTTATTTCCTGCTTGCCCTCGCCATTATTTCTTGAGCTTAGACGCCTCAAGAAGACATCACCCCATTCGAAACAAGCGACGCACATCAGAACAAGAAACGTTGACCAGAACGATTGTTCGATATAATATACATGCATATGAACGAGACAAAACAAGCAATATTTGGCGCCGCTAAACGCTTATTCGCTGAGTTTGGCTACAGTGGTCTAAGCATGCGCCAGCTTGCACAGGATGCAGGTATTTCTTTGTCCGTAACCTACCATTATTATCACGACAAAGACGAGCTACTGCAGCAGATTTTTGAACACACTTCGCGTCAACTCGGCGTTCTTCGCAAAGATCTCCCTCAGCGCACGAGCATGCGCGAGATGTTGCGGGATCGCGTTGCCTTTCAGATAGATAACTGTCAAGACATCGTCTTCATCTTGAAATACTATATGCACTACCGTAATCGATATGCTCACCACAGTACTGGTTACTTGCCTGTCAAGGCCTATCAGCACATTGAGGAGGTGCTGCAGCTTGGCCGTGATACCCATGAGATAGAACTGACACAGCCCATCGAGAAAGAAGCAAAGGTGATCACCCACGCTATAAACGGCTTTTTGCTGGAATATTTTCCGACGCCCCCCTCTGGCACAGAAAGAGAGGAACTCATTATGTCTATTACTGATTTTGTTTGTCGTGCGCTACAAGGAGGAGCAGTAGCCGTCGAACCAACAACATAATCGTGATAGAATATAAATACTAATTAGGAGGAGTTCCCCATGAACGAAAGTTCCAATAATAAAGGTCTTATTTGGGCTGTGATTGCCGTACTGGTCATCGCTATCGGCGCATTTCTCTTCTTCGCAAACAACGGCGAGGACGAAGAAGAAACGACCGAACAGCCAACAACAAGTGAGCAGCAAACAGAGGCTACAGAGCCAGCTCAAAACATCGTGGAAGTTGCATCTGGCGACCCACAGTTCTCAACACTCGTAGCTGCAATCGAAGCTGCCGGATTGGTTGAAACACTATCTGGTGAAGGTCCTTTCACCGTGTTCGCACCAACCGATGAAGCTTTTGCAAACGCACTCGAAGCGCTTGATCTAACCGCGGAAGAGCTTCTTGCTCGTGAAGACCTCGCTGACATACTAACCTACCACGTTGTGGCTGGTGAAGTACTTGCAGCTGATGTTGTCGAGCTAGCTGGACAAGACATTGAGACCGTTAATGGTCAAACCGTCAGCATCCGTGTAGAAGATGGTGTTGTCTACGTAAACGACGCGCAAGTTGTCGCTACAGACATCGAAACATCAAACGGTGTCATACACGTCATCGACACAGTGCTGTTGCCAGAAACAGAATAGTTCATTCTAGTCACGGCAAACCAACAGAGCGGAGGAATCCGCTCTGTTTTTATTTTTAGGCAACAAGCCAACGTTGAAAAGTACACCAGGCAATCTCTTCCTTTCGGCAATGAATGTCGCAGTAATTTAATCGACTAAAACGTCTCTATTAAAATCTGCTAAATTATCGAGTATCATATCAGCGACCTGAAAGGATGGATCATCTTTCATGTCGCCATTTGGAATAGCGATACAGCGCATTTGAGCTGCTTTTGCAGCTATCACGCCATTGATAGAATCCTCAACGACTAGGCAGTGAGCGGGATCGACTTTTAGCTTTTTTACTGCACGCAAGTAAACTGCCGGGTGAGGTTTCCCATATTCTTCGTTCTCAGCTGATTGCAGTAATATCGATTGAGTATCAACGCCGAATTCCTCTACTGCTCGCTGTATATAGACAAGCGATGACTGAGATACAACTGCACACTTTTTATTCATATCTTGTACAAGCGTAATTGCGTCTTCAGCGCCGGGCATAACTGCGTGCTCCCGGTGAATAATATCGTTCATGCGCCGATATATATCCTTTTCCAGGAAACGCGCGTCAGCATCAGTCATCTCGAACTGTTTACTCCAATGCTCGACGACCTGGTTTACGCGTAAGCCTCTCGTTTGCTTGAGTAGCTCGGGCGTTAAGGTTATGCCAACCTCAGAAAATGATTGAATCTGAG
>CAZGPJ010000035.1:0-1058 GCA_964527485.1 uncultured Candidatus Saccharibacteria bacterium | reverse complement strand
CCAAAACGGCTCGCTGTCGATCAATGTGCCGTCTAGGTCAAAAAATACTGCTTTTATCATTGTGTCTATGGTAGCAGGTTTAGGCAGATTGGTTTTTGAGATAATTCGGGAGCTGTTTATGTATACGTCTACACCCTCTAACACTTCTTAAGAACTTCTCCTTACTCAAAAATACGTCTTTTTTTGTTAATGTACCCGTCAAAATAATTGAGCTTCCAGGGTTTTTTGTGTTCGACCGATTGATTCTTGCCAGAGTTGTGGGGAGAGAGGTTTCTCTGAGATTTTGCGTATAGCCTATAGGGTAACTTTTATAAACCTTTCATTGAGACACTATGCCGAAAAGCTAGAACCGATAGTCCTTCCAAGACAAGTTCTTCGCTATATGTCTGATTTTCACGGTTGCGCCAATCTTTTGTATCCTCGCTTACCGTATACGATTTAACTCCAGAATCTATAACCTCTAATCGACTACTGTAGGGTTGACTGATGTCGACCTCGAAAAATGCATCATCTCGTGCTGAAATTTGCAACTCCTCACCGTAATATAGTGTGGTCTTGGTGTCGCTATATCTACCGCCACGCTTAGCCTCTCCCTTTAAATATCCAACCTCCCCACTTCTGAATAGAATGCCTGCTTCAACACTGTCTGGACCATACCCTGATCCAGTATAGCCCGCGACGTATCCATACAATAGCCAGCCTTCTCCTACAGTAACATCTTGCAAGCGGTTCTTGGTCGCACCGAATAAACCAGAAATACCGCCAACGCTTTCTGTAACTTCTTCTTTGTCTAGAACTCTTATATTCGGCTGAACAGCAGTAGATGTCAACGATTCTGCAAGATACGGAGCAACCTGCCTCGTCTTATCAAAGAGAGCCTTTATGCGCTCCATCTCTTCTACTTCTTTTTGTGTCCGTTCTTGTTCGGCTACGCTTTCTTGTAGGACGCGCATACGCTCAGCTTCGTAATGGTTCTTTTCCCAGTTTTCAAAACTAGGTATCTCACTCATGATAATATTTTATACTTATATTTATTTTATTTGTCAAGTACTGTGTGT
>CAZGPJ010000034.1:0-7395 GCA_964527485.1 uncultured Candidatus Saccharibacteria bacterium | reverse complement strand
GTAACACGCAAGAACATAATGGCGCCCTCACGGCTGAACCAGTAAGCATACAGACGTTTGGGGTGCAGGCGGTAAAAGAACCGCTTAAAGCGGCTTTTGGGCATGCCGGCTAGGCGTCGTGCTTTGCGCTTATCTTTTTCCGCCTTGCCAGCCTGCAGTTTTTCCCGCAGAGTTCGATTGACACGGATAGTCTGGCCATTCTTTGTTGTGTAGGAATGTTTCGACTGTTTTGCCTGCTTCTTCTTGCCGCTGCGACGAGACGTCTTGCTTTTCGCTTTCGACGGTGATTTACGCGTCCGTTTGGATGTACTCATGAAACTTCGGATTCTCCCTCTCATATAAGCATAAAAGCTCAGTTGCTAGTATAGCAAAAAAATCTGGCCTGCAACGAGAAATGTCGCCCTCAGCTGTTGGAATATTGTATACTCGGTAGATATGACACTATCTGAAGAGTTGCTCTGGCGTGGCCAGATAAAAGACAAGACGTTCTCAGACAACAGCTGGCTGGATACGCCACGCACCTTTTATTTGGGCGTCGACTGCTCCGCCGACAGCTTAACTATTGGTAATCTGGCAGTTTTTTTGCTGGCCCGTCGCTTGCGAAAACACGGCTGGAAAGCGGTGCTGTTGGTTGGCGGTGCAACCTCTCTTATCGGTGACCCGGGCGGCAAGACAGCAGAGAGAGCTACGGTGAGCCGGGCTGCAATCGAGAAAAACGTTGCAGGAGTGAAAGCGCAAGTTGACCGTCTGTTTTCCGGCATGGACTACACACCAGTCGATAACTACGACTGGTTCAAAGACATCGGCTACTTAGAGTTTTTACGAGACGTTGGCAAACACTATAGTATGACGGATTTGTTGCAACGAGATTATATCCAAGAGCGGATTGGCGAGGACGGGTCCGGCATTAGCTATGCCGAGTTTAGCTACAGCTTGATCCAGGGTTATGATTACTGGCACTTATATAAAAACTTCGGTGTTGAGCTGCAGATTGGTGGTTCGGATCAGTGGGGCAATATGCTCTCAGGCGTACCATTGCTACGGAAAAAAGAGAATGCCGAGGTACATGCGTTGAGTATGCCTCTCGTTATTAACAAGAGTACAGGAAAGAAGTTTGGCAAGAGCGAAGAGGGCGCCGTGTGGCTCGATGCCCAAAAAACCAGTCCAACGCAGTTCTACCAGTTTTGGCTCAACGTCGATGATGCTGGTGTTCTCGACTACTTAAAGATATACACAGAGCTTGATAAGCCAGCTATTGATGCTATTTATGATGAACATCAGAAAAACCCGAAAGATCGCTACGCCCAATTGCGTCTCGCTGAGGAAGTGACCCAGGTTGTTCATGGGGCTGATGAGCGCGATACGGCTGCTGCTGTGACAGAGTATATTGCCGGCCGATCTGATATAGCTGACGCGCAGACACACGAGCTAGACGCTATGCGTCAGGAAATTTCAGCCATAACAGTGCAGCCTAGTGCGTCAGTGGTTGATGCACTGTGCGATGCACATCTAGCGCAGTCCAAGACAGAGGCGCGCCGACTCCTCGCCGGCGGATCTGTCTATATTAATGGCGTCGGCACGACTGACGAAACACTGCAGGCCGACAACTTCCGCAATGGTCGACTCATGTTACGCAAAGGTAAGACTCTTAAAAATACAGCCCTAATTGAGCTCGCATCTTAGGCGCAACCTGCTATACTACGCCAGTTATGTCACGTACAGCATCAAAAAAAAGCCAAACCAAACCGAAACGTTCAAAGAAAAAGGCTGACCAGTACGACAGTGGAGATTATAACTATTTGCACTATTGGGACGGACGCGATTATGAACACGCAGCAGAAGAACAGGCAATCAGGCGTTTGCTTCGAGGCCGGCAGTTTGACGCCGCAGTAGACATTGGCGGCGGTTATGGTCGTCTGTGTATTTTGCTGCAGCGCTACGCCAGCCACGTCACTTTGGCGGAGCCATCACAAACACAGCTGGATATTGCCAAAGATTACCTCAAGGACTACCCAGATATTGCACAAAAACGCATGCAGGCTGACGACCTCAAATGTAAAACCAACAGTCTTGATCTCATTACCATGATCCGCGTGATGCATCACTTGCCAGACCCCACGAAAGAGTTTTCTGAGATTGCTCGTGCACTACGGAAAGATGGTTATTTGGTGCTGGAGGTGGCAAACTATGCCCACGCCCGTAATCGCCTCAAGTATTTCTTCAAGCGCAAGCCATTGCCGCTCAAGCCGGTTGATATTCGGTCCAAAGAAAATCAGCGTGATGACGAGGTAGCTTTCGTTAACCACAACCCGAAGACCGTTATCAAGCAACTGGCGCATGCTGGCCTGCGGGTAGAAAAAACACTGTCTGTATCTAACTTACGGAGCCCGAAACTCAAGGCAGTCTTGCCAAAGTGGCTGATGCTGAAAATCGAGTATGTACTGCAGCCACTTTTGGCAAAAATGTATTTTGGTCCAAGTACCTTTTTACTCGTTCGCCGCGTGAAATAGGTATACTACTGCGTAGAGATGAAGCGTAGTGATTCGATACAGCAGGTGCGAGGAGTCGGTGAGGTCCTTGCTAGTAAATTAGCAGCGATGCGTATTACGACTGTCGCCGACCTGCTCGATTATTTCCCGCGTGATTATCAAGACTATTCGCACATTACCCCAATTGATGAGGTGCAGCCGGGACTGGTCACAATACAGGCTACTTTAAGTCAAGTACGCGGTCGTTACGTACGTCGGGGACTGCATATAACTGAAGCCTCTGCTATTGATGACAGCGGGTCACTGCGTGTCATTTGGTTTAATCAGCCGTACCGTGCCAAGGCAATTCAGCCCGGCACGGAATATTATCTATCAGGCGACTTTCAATTGCGACGGCAACGGTTCTCTTTGCAAAATCCCACTATTGAGCTGGTTGGTGACACCACCGTACATACAGCGCGGATTGTGCCGATATACCGTGAGTCGCGCGGTATAAGCTCTGTTCAGATGCGCAAGCTGATTGCCCAATGCCAACAGGTGATTGCTTCTACCCCAGAGACATTGCCGCCTCAGGTGCTGATGCGTAATGGCTTGCTCCCACGCGCCGATGCAGTGAAGCAGATGCATTTTCCAGATTCTGCCGAAGATTTAGAGCAAGCGCGTCACCGTTTAGGCTTTGAAGAAGTATTCGAGCTCACCTTAGCTTCGCTTTTGAATAAGTACGAATTATTGCAAGATAGTGCAGTCGCAATTGCTTTCGACGCGGATACAGCGCAATCTTTTGTGACTCATCTACCATTTGAGCTGACAGCCGATCAACGAAAGGCCGTCTGGCAAATATATAAGGATATGGAAAAGAGCCAACCGATGAACCGCTTGCTCGAGGGTGACGTTGGCTCCGGCAAGACAGTTGTCGCTGCTATGGCTGCTGCTATGGCTATGCGTCGTGGTTATCAGGTTGCGTTGATGGCGCCAACTGAATTACTGGCGCAGCAACACGCCGAGACCATGCGCAGCTTGCTTGCTTCAGTCGATCAGGCAGATCAGGTTGGTCTGCTAACCGGCAGCCTGAGTGCAGCTGAGAAAAAAAGAGCCTATCAGGCTATTGAGGGAAAAAAAGTTATGTGCATCGTCGGTACACATGCGCTTTTGAGTGATCCGGTGAATATGGATGCACTTGGCCTGGTTATTGTCGATGAGCAACATCGCTTCGGTGTTGAGCAGCGCCACACGATTCAAAAAAAAGCACATCAAATGCCCCATGTCTTGCATATGACGGCAACGCCAATTCCACGTAGCCTGGCTTTGACGCTGTACGGCGAACTCGATGTATCTGTGCTCGCTGAAAAGCCGAGCGGACGTAAGCCAGTTATTACGACTATTCACTCACCAAATTCGCGTAAACAGCTGTATCAGGAGGTAACAGATCAATTGAAGCAGGGGCGCCAATTGTTTGTTGTTTGCCCACTGATCGAAGAGAGTGATGCACTGAAGGCACAATCGGCAACACAGGTATATGAGCGTTTGCGCAGCAAAGATTTAGCAGATTGGCGCATTGGGCTTTTGCACGGCAAGCTTTCACACCAAGAAAAGCAAGCTGTTATGCAAAAATTTTTAGACCACGAGTTGGATGTGCTGGTAAGTACAACAGTTATTGAAGTTGGTGTTGATGTACCCAACGCGACCTTGATGATAATCGAAAGCGTCGACCGCTTTGGGCTCGCGCAAATACACCAGTTACGCGGACGGGTCGGCCGCTCGAGTGAGCAGAGTTATTGTTATCTGGTTATGAGCGACAGTCAAAAGCCGAGTCGCCGCATACGCGCGGTAGCTGAACAGCACGACGGCTTTCATTTGGCAGAGCTTGACCTCGAATTGCGCGGTCCAGGCGCCATCTACGGGACGCAGCAGCATGGTGCGCTTGATCTTCGTATTGCCTCATTAAGCGATCGTAAACTTATTGCCGCTGCTAGGAACACTGCGCAAGAGTTTATCGACTCTGGTCAGGATTTGCTACAATACGCACATCTGCATAAACGCGTGCAAGCGTTACGATCAGTCACGAATTTGCAATAAACGTATCAACCGAACGCCAGCCTTGCATAGCTGGTACAGAGGAAAAAATGCGCGGAAGCGCGCCGCTAGAAAACATGTATTCAGGCTCAACTATTACAAAATACTCCGGTCGCATCATTGGGGCACACCAGAAAATTGACAAAATTGCCTGGAAGCACCTTATAAAACTTGCTGATGTTCAGGACGATTTCCCGGCGATTCGCGACATCCTGCGTTTCGAAGGAAAAAATGGCCCAGACGCAATTAAGCGGAAAAGTCCGGCACAAGATGAGCCATGGCATTACTACAGCCCGTTTGATAACCAGGACTCGGCGCTCATCGACCTTATTGAAGACCATTATCGCCAGCTCGTCATTCAGCTGAGGGCGAGTAATCACGAGCGCTCAGCGTTTGAAGCGTCTTGGCTCGCCCATGCATTGGTTGATGGGCTGACCCCAGCACACCATTATCCGTATGAGGAAGAGTTGACCAAGCTGCGTGGCGGCAAAGCAATTTTAGAGCGCACGACGATCAAGGAAAAGTTGGTAATGCCGGGCGACACAACCCGCGAAAAAGTCAAAAATAATTGGAAAATGTGGGGCCCGAAAGGTCTCATGACAACACATGGCTTGTTTGAGCTGGGCATCGCAACTATCATTGCGCCACTTGGCTTTGGTGAGGCTGTGCCCAAGCATGAGGACGTCGAGTTGCTGCAAGAAATAGGGTATGTTGAGTGGTTTCGTCGTGCGGCAAGAGAAATCGCGGCACTCGAGATGTATGAGTGCTACTATCGGACAGGCTGGACTCCCAAGCTTGCCTATCAAGTACGACATGTTCTTGGGCCGACAATCGTAAAGACAGTTACTCTGACGTGGTACTGCGCATGCACCGAGGCGGGTATTGAATCACCCGAAACTTCTTCGTGAGGGTGATAGCTGGTTCACTTGGTGGTCGCTATTTTCGCGCCCCTGAGGGTCACCGAACTCACCCCATGAGCGACAAAGTGCGTGGCGCGCTATTTAACGCGCTCGGCGACATCGATGGTTTACGTATCCTTGATGCTTTTTCTGGGAGTGGGGCTGTTGCTATCGAAGCGGTGAGTCGGGGTGCAGATGCAGTTACTGCGGTAGAGCGAGATGCCCGGGCTTTCCGTTGCGTCACGCATAATCTCGCAGAGCTGAACATTACGAAGGTTGAGTTACGACACGCATCACTGAAGACATGGCTGCGGGCTCATCAGTCACATATTTTCGATATTGTGATTGCTGACCCACCTTATGATGATCCTCAACCGGAGCTCATTGAGCGCTTGCCCCAACACGTCACTTCTCGTGGACTTCTGGTGTTGTCGTGGCCGCTCGAGACTGAGTTGCCACGACTCGACGAGTATCAACTTATTCGTGACAAGGCTTACGCTGCAGCGCGACTGCTGTTCTATCGTTGCTGAATTGCTCTTGCCCTAAGACGTGACCGCGGGCTACAATAGGCTACGTTCGTATGGGCCAGGTGCGCCGCGGTGGCGGAATTGGTAGACGCGCTAGTTTTAGGAACTAGTATCGAGAGGTGTGAGAGTTCGAGTCTCTCCCGCGGCACCACATACGTATATTCGCAATACGAGTAAACACGCAACGACAGACGCTCGCATCATATGACGCAAGCGCGTCCTGATTACTCGTTTGTTACAATGAAGGCAATCATGAAACTATCCACTCAGCCTTACAAGGGTGCCAGAGACTTTTATCCCGAAGACATGCAAATTCAACAGTATATGTTTGCCGTCATGCGCGATGTGGTTGAGCGCTACGGTTATGAGGCATACGATGCGCCACTCTTAGAGCCGACAGATTTATACCTGCAAAAAGGCAACCAAGAAATTATCGACGAACAAACATACACATTCACCGATCGCGGTGATCGCAGCGTAACTTTACGTAGTGAAATGACACCCTCGATTACGCGCATGGTAGCCGGAAGACGCCAGGAGCTAGCGTATCCTCTCCGCTGGTACTCGATTCCGCAGTGTTGGCGCTATGAACGAACTCAGCGTGGTCGTGGCCGAGAGTTTTATCAACTAAATGTCGACATGTTTGGAGAAGGTGGTATTGCAGCCGAGCATGAGATGCTTCTATTGATTCGCGATCTTTTCCGCGCCTTCCAGGCGGATGAGTCGATGTATACCATTCGCGTGAATAGCCGAGCATTTATGAACTGGGTGTTCGCTGATCATCTGAAGATGAGTGATGAAGCGCAAGCTGATCTATTTCGGCTCATTGACCGAAAAACAAAGCTGGAAGAAAAAGATTTTATCCGACAACTTGAAGGGGTATTGTACACGAGTGATGAGCCGCAGCAGAAGCGTAGCTTGATCGAAGAATTACTGACAAGTACTGACCTAGACGAAATCCCGAAGGCCTTGCGCGGCCACGATTCTCTTTTGGCACTGCGAGAACTGATGGAGTTATGCCGGGGCACGAATATAAGAAACGTTCTATTTGACCCAACAATTACGCGCGGTTTTGATTACTACAACGACGTCGTCTTTGAGGTTTTCGACACGGATACGGACAATAATCGCTCACTGTTCGGGGGCGGCCGCTACGACACGTTGCTTGAGAGTTTCGGTGTTGAACCGATTCCAACAATTGGATTTGGCATGGGTGACATTACTCTGCGCAATTTCCTGGAGTCGCATAAACTCTTGCCAGATATACAGTCGCAGACTGATGTCTATGTGGTCGTATTTGGTGATGTTTATCAACAAGCCTTGGCGTTGACCGACTATTTGCGCAAGGCTGGAGTGCGAGCAGCGCTCGACCCAACGAACCGAAAGATGGACAAGATGATAAAAACT
>CAZGPJ010000033.1:0-7799 GCA_964527485.1 uncultured Candidatus Saccharibacteria bacterium | reverse complement strand
GTATGTCTTCTCATAATCTACCCTCAAGTTTATCACGAGGAGTCCTGATAAAGCACCGTCTAGGAATGAGGCAGCTCATCAAGCTGGGCCAGGCGTCGCTTGAAGCGTGCTGCCGCTGCAAACGGCGTGTTCAAGAAAGTTTCAGCTAGGACATTGATCTGGTTTTTGTCTGCTGTGAGCGCTGGTAGGCACAGTACGTTTGCATCATCATCATTCCGCGCACTGCGGACTGCTTCGCGGTCATAGCCAAGCGCTGCCCGAATACCTTTAAACCGATTAGCCGCCATGCACATTCCTTGCCCGCTGCCACAGAGCAGTATGCTCCGTGAATTAGGCTCATCTGACGTCATCATGGCTGTAACAGCCTTGTGAGCGAAGACAGGAAAATCATCTTCCGGGTCTGGTTTTTCGTCGCCAACATCCGTCGCTTCATAGCCAGCGCGCCGCAAGTAGTCAATCAACTCCTGCTTCATCTGATAGCCGTTATGGTCTGAGCCGATGAATACGCGCATTGTCGAATACCCCTAGGACTTCGCTTTCGCTAGCAATCGGCCAGTATCGGCAACCTGCTCAACTAATCGGTTGCTGTAGCCCCACTCGTTGTCATACCAGACGACTATTTTAGCCAAGTTCCCACCGACCACATTGGTAAGCAAGAGATCGACAGTACCAGAGTGGCTATTGCCAATATAGTCGTGGCTCACGAGAGGCTCCTCACTGACGGCCAGTATGCCTTGGTAGTACGGCTCCTTCGCTGCTTTTCGAAATACTTCGTTGATCTGCTCTTTGGTGGTGTCGCGTTTTAGCACCATGGTGACGTCACTTAGGGAGACGACGGATGTCGGCACGCGGATACTCAGTCCGTCAAACTTGTTCTTCAGCTCTGGCACCGTCAAGGCGGTGGCAATAGCCGCGCCGGTGGTTGTTGGGACAATATTCTGGGCTGCCGCACGCGCTTCACGTAGGTCTTTGTGTGGACCGTCTTGCAGGTTCTGGCTAGCTGTGTAGCTGTGGATTGTTGTCAGCATAGCTTTCTCAACACCAAAGTTGTGTTCCATGATGTCCATCATTGCAGCCGCGCTGTTGGTCGTACAGCTCGCGTTGCTCACAATATCGCCACTACCCTCAAGGGTATCTTCGTTTGCACCAATAACAACTGTCTGGATGTCTCCGCCTTTTGCTGGTGCTGAGAGGACAACTTTCTGTGCCCCGGCAGTAATGTGCGCCCGCGCCTGCTCTTCAGTCCTAAATCGACCAGTCGATTCAATAACAACATCGACGTTATGATCAGACCATGGTAATTGCGCTGGGTCTTTTTCGGAAAACACAGGTATTTCCGAGCTGTCAACAATGATCGAGTTTTCCGTGTGGCTTATTTCATGATGGTATTCACCATAGTTTGTATCGTACTTCAGTAAGTGTGCCAGCGTCTTCGTGTCCGTTAGATCGTTCAACGCGACGATCTCAATATCGGTTCTTTCATACGCAATCCGAAACGACAAACGTCCTATGCGACCAAATCCATTTATTGCCACCCGTGTTTTCATCATTCAACTCCTGTTCTTTGTTTAAGCATTAGCATTACCAATGCACTCATTCTACGTGGGGCATGGGCTCGTTTGCAAGTTTTGGCGAACGTTGCGGCCTGTTAGCTTGTTGAATCGGGGAGAGAATCGCTGTAGCGCTCAATGCAGCTTGTAATGATGCCTTTAGCGTCAGCGATGTTGCCCCAGCCGAGGACCTTGGTTGTACCAGGTTTTTTCAAGTCTTTGTAATGGTTGAAGTGGTATTCAATTTGCTTCTTCCACTGTTCAGAAAAATCGTCGAGTGTCTGGTAAGCGTTGCCCTCGTTCCGGTCATCAGCTGGAACCACGACAATCTTGTGATCCATTTCTCCATCATCCTCGAAGTTGAGAATCCCAACAACCCGGCCTTCAAGCCAGATACCAGTTGGCAACGGCTCTTTGGTGACAACTAGTGTGTCAAGCTCGTCACCATCTTCATCGAGAGTCTGTGGTATAAACCCGTAGTTGCACGGTTTTGCAAAAATTGCTGGTTCGACACGGTCTAGCATAAAAACAGCCCGATCTCGATCCCACTCAACTTTTAGCGATGATCCCTCAGGAATTTCAATGACCGTGTTCACAAGGCCTTGCTTGGTATCTCCGGGGGTTAAAACTTTATTAAAGTCTGCCATGTTTTCTCCTTCATGTTTCGTCTACGCGCGCAGATTGCAGCGACGCACACATAGTAATATTCGTGAGAAATATTGTACACTACCTAGCGGAGATGAATATAATTGGACACCGTGGAGCAGCTGGGCTTGAACTTGAGAATACCCGCACAAGTTTTGTGCGAGCTCTCAATATTGGCCTACAGTCGGTGGAGCTCGACGTACGACGAACCAAGGACAACCAGCTCGTTGTTTGCCACGACAATGACCTGCAGCGAATCGCCAACCGTTCAGAAAAAGTTCGGGACCTCACCCTAAAACAAATACGTGAAATCCGTCTCATCGACGGCTCGACGCTCATGACGCTGCGTGAAGCGCTAGAGCTGCTTGAGGGCATTCATGTGATTGTAGAAGTCAAAGATGAAGGCTGTGGCCGAGCGTTAATGCAGGTCTTACAGCGTTTCCAGCGACAATCCATCACCATAGCCTCGTTTAAATTGCGCGAGCTAGCGATCTACCGAGATCTGGACAGCCGCTACGAGCTCTACGCTGCCGAGCAAACGCGACCGTTTGACATCATCCATTTAGCAAAAATACTGCGGCTTGATGGTATAGCGCTAAATTTTTGGCTGCTGAACCCGCTGACGTATTTTCTGTGTAAGCGGGCAAACCTAAAAATCTATGTATTTACCTTAAATAACATTTTTATCGGCAAGCTACTGCGCCTGCTCTACCCCGATGTGGCCATATGCACCGATTATCCCGATAAATTTTTACGACTAGACAAGGAGTCCTGATGCAAGAAGCAACCCTCACCCACAAGCAAACCATAGCCCCCGAAACTGTGTCTTTCTGGTTTGAACCATCCAATCCCGTTGAGTACCAAGCAGGTCAATTCATAACCCTGCATCTGCCGCACAAGTCGGTTGATGATCGTGGCGACAAGCGGTGGTTTACCTTGTCATCCTCGCCAACCGAAGGCCAGCTCTGCATCACAACGAAGTTAGGTGCACACCTCAGTAGCTTCAAAAATCATCTTGCCTCGCTGAAGGTAGGCGATAAAGTCCACATTGGTCAAGCAATGGGTGATTTTGTCTTGCCGCTGTCTCGCGATAAGCCCCTCATATTCCTGGTCGCCGGCATCGGCATAGCCCCCCTACGAAGCATCTTGACCTACCTAGCAGACACACACGATGTGCGCGACATCACCATACACTACGGCAGCAAACGCCAACAGGACATCTGCTATCAGGACCTGCTCTCAAACGTACAAGACCGCACGACAATTTGGCTGAGTAACCCTCCTCTGTGTGCGTGGTCGGGTGCAACGGGAAGGATCGACCTCGCCACGGTTATGCAAAATCTGAACCAGAAGCAGCGCAGTCATGGTTTGTTCTATGTTGCCGGTCCTGAGAGCTTCACCGAGGAAACCGTTCAAGCGCTGCATACTCAACATGGTATAGACGAGTCACGCATCATCGGCGACTACTACCATGGTTACGATGCTTCAGCTTAAGAATGAAACGCCGCGCTACTTTGAGCTAGCAGCTACGACACTGTGTTCTCGTTCATGGTCCTCGATGTATTTGCGTATCATCAGAGCAGCTGTCGCTCCTTCACCGGTGGCGCTGGCAATTTGCATTGTAGCCCCGCTGCGGACATCACCAGCACAAAACACACCTTTCATCGATGTCTCAAAGCCTTCGTAGGTCTTGACCATACCAATCTCGTCAAGATCAATGGAGCTGTCTTTGAGAAAATCGGTGTTTGGCTGCAGTCCAATAAAGACAAAGACGCCATCAGTAGGAAAGATAACCTCTTTATCCTGAGTCTTGTCTGTTCCTTTTACTTCTGTGACGCCGGAGTCCCCGCCGACAATCTCATCGGTGGTTGTGTTGTAATGAACCGTAATCGTGTCTTTGTGCTTTTCTAGATCTTTTTGCAGTACCTCACTTGCGCGGAGCTTGTCTGAACGTACCAACATATCAATCTTCGTAGCAAAACGCGTCAGGAAAACTGCTTCCTGGACGGCAGAGTTGCCGCCGCCGACAACGACGAGGTGCTTGTCTCGGTAAAATGCGCCGTCACACGTGGCACAGTAGTGAACGCCTCGACCGTAATAGGTTTCCTCACCGGGAACACCGAGCTTCTTATAATCACTACCTGTAGCAATCAGCACAGCTCGCGCATAAACTGTGCCGTCTGTGGTCTCGATTTTCTTGAATTCACCTTCGTCTTCAATTGAGCTTACTTCGCCGAGACGAATGTCCGCACCGAAACGTTCCGCTTGCTTGCGTAAATCCTCAGCCAAATCGAGGCCAGCTAGACCTTTTGGGAAGCCAGGGTAATTATCCACCCAGTCAGTGATAGCAGCCAGGCCGCCGATAACACCCTTTTCGTATAGGACAGTTTCAATCTCTTCGCGGGTCGTATAAATTGCTGCAGATAGCGCAGCTGGGCCAGCCCCAACCATGACAACATCATGAATTTCTTTCGGCTCGTCTGAGTTCTCGTCTGCAGCATCTACTGTATCCATGCTAAGCAACTCCTTTACTTTTTGATTACTGGGGTTTTGCACGACTTCATCGCCAACAACAAATGTTGGGATAAGATAGGTGCCGTGTGTTTTTTCCAGCATCTCTGTTTCGGTGGATTTCTCGTCAACATCACGGTACGTGTAGTCGACTCCCAGGGATTCCAAGTACCCTTGTAAGGCCTGGCAATAGCCGCACCAAGCTGCACCATACAAGATTGGTGTTTTCGCAGCAGCTGACATTGTTAAGCCACAGCCGGAGCTAATTTTGCAAGATTATAGCCAACGACAACTTCGCGCGAATCATCCTGTTTGGTAACGACAGTTACCGGTACTGTCAAGGCACCGGAAAGCTCAAGTGCTTCTTTTTGTCGGTCGGGGGAACTATCCAGATTTACTTCTTCGTATTCAAAGCCTTTTGCGCCAAGCCACTTTTTGACCATAACGCAGTATGCGCAGGTGTTGGTTGTAAATATCGTTATGTTTTTTGGCATGTTTTTACCCTCTACTTTTATGTGCTATTTTCACTACTCCATTATATATAGCGCTTTTGCATAAATCAAGAGCGCTATATGTTGTGTTTTAGTCAATTGAGATAAGTTCAATATCAAACACGAGCGTACCAAGTGGCCGCTCACCATCACCAGGCGTGTAACCCTCCGGTGCCTCACCGTACGCGAGCTCTCCGGGGATGATCAAACGGCGCGTTCCACCTTCTTTCATGCCTGGGATACCTTCTTGCCAGCCAGCAATCAGCTGATCCAATGACGTACTAAACGGCTGACCAGAATCTTTGGAGCTTTCAAAAATCTCACCATTAACCGCATATGCGCCCGTGTAGTGTGCTGTTATTGAGGCGCCTTCTGGTACTTCTGCTCCATCGCCCTCTTCGACGTCCACAATTTCTATTTCGCTAACCGGTTCAGCGATTGGCTCAAACCCCTCGAGCGTTGTTCCTTGTAGTTGACCTTCTGGCTGCACGCTATTCTCCTGTCCTTCTTCAATTTGTGCTTGTTCGGCATTTTGCTCAAGGCTTGTCGTATCTTCACCAATAATCGAGAAGATGATAACGCCAGTAAAAGCCAGCGTCGACAGCAAGAACACCACGACAATTACAATAATAAACATTCTTTGCGGATCTTTTGCCATTCGGCCCTCCTTATAAAACCTCGTATTGCGCTTTAGTATAACGCATCTAGACGTGATATTCAGTTGTAAAAGTTTCTGCAGTTTCCGGGAAGTCGTCCTCGACCGCAGTCAGTAGTCGTTCCTTTAGGGTGCGCGATAAAAATGGTTTCTGCGGCAGAGTCGCGATATTAATCCACATTGGCTTGTAGAGGTTTTTGCCAAGCTTATTGATGGCCGCCTCTTCGCTACTGGGAGATAACTTTGGCTCACCGTCTACATAATCACACAGATAAATATACTGAGTACCGTATGGGTGACCAGATTCCTCAATAAAAACGAGGCGCATGGAACCAAGCTCCATGCCTGTCTCTTCACGCACTTCACGGCGCACGGCATCCTCAGGGGTTTCACCGGCCTCAACATTGCCACCCGGTAAAGTATCGTATTCTTGACCAAATTTATTGCGATGCATGACGAGCAGCTTACCCTCATGCAACACTATAGCTCGTGCTGCTTTTCTCATGTCTCGTAGTATAGCATTGGTGGACTACTCCTCGCCACCCGCCGACACCACGCCAAAGCGCCGAAGAGCCTCGGCAACTTCTTGTGGGTTGGTACCCTGCTGCAATTCGAGCAAGCGCTGGTACAGCCCGCCGCTCTGAGCTAACTTCCGCGGTGTGCCGATCTCATCAACTTGCCCGTTCCGTAGCGTAATAATCCGGTCAACGTGCTGGATTGTGCTCAAGCGGTGCGCAATAATAATCGTTGTCCGTCCGTGCATAAGACGCTCAAGCGCTTCCTTCACCCGCGCTTCACTGCGACTATCTAGGCTACTTGTGGCCTCATCGAGAATAAGTATCGGCGCATCCTTCAAAAGAGCCCGCGCGATAGCAATGCGCTGTTTCTGTCCACCAGACAACTTTAGTCCACGTTCACCAATCTCTGTCTCATAGCCTTTTTCAAAGGCGCTGATAAACTCGTCTGCGTTGGCCTGCTGAGCAGCCTTAGCGACCTCCTCATCGGATGCATCTGGACGAGCATAGGCAATATTCTCCCGGATTGTTCCGCTAAATAGCGCCGGCTCCTGAAACACAGTCGATTGACTGCCGCAATATCTTGATCATCAATCACGATACGACCACTATCCGGTGAGTACAAACGCATTAGGAGATTAGATATGGTCGTTTTGCCCTCTCCGCTCTCACCGACAAGTGCCGCCTTCTGGCCAGGCTTTACCTCGAAAGAGACCTGCTTGATGACCGGCTCATGCGCGGTATAGCCAAACGAAACTGCATCAAATACAACTGAGCCTTTTTCCAGCCGCAGGTCTGGTGACCCATCCTCGTCTACCTCGGCTATCTTACTATCCATGATTTCAAAATAGTCCTTACTGTCAGAGATAGCCCGTTGTGTGTTCTCGACTAGAAAACTAATGGTAAATATCGGGATGCGGATTTGCATAGCGTATAAAATCAACGCCACCGCTTGCCCCGGCGAGATAACTCCTTGAGCACCCTGAACAAATATCAACATGAACACGCCGAAGAAAATCAGGTTGAGCGCCACGCGCCGCTGGAAATCCTTGACGTGCCAGTAACGAGATTGAGGTTTTGCCAGCCCGATAACCTTACTCAAATGCCCACGAAAGCTCTGCAGCTCGCGTTTTTGCTGAAGATAGTTCTTGACGACTTTAATCTGGGTAATAACCTCTGCGAAGCGCCCGCTCGCAATATCCAGGTGTTTATTACGCTTCTCTTGGTAGCGTTGCCACTTTGGGCTACTGCGAAATGTCATGAACACGTATATCGGATACAAACTAAAGAGCAGTAGTGCCACCTGCCAGCTATAAATGGCCACCGCAATCAGAGAAAAAAGCGTCGTGAATATAAACTGCAGAAAATTATTACTAAACATCTGCATGAAGCGTGTTATTTGCTCAATCGAGCGATTGAGTCGGCTGATAAT
>CAZGPJ010000032.1:0-7948 GCA_964527485.1 uncultured Candidatus Saccharibacteria bacterium | reverse complement strand
TTTTTATACATCAAAGAGGCTTTTATTTTTTGGGCGACGTTGTTCGGGCCTCAGAACCGTAATCAGGTGTGATGGTATCGGCGTGATCGCCCTGCTGAAGCTTGTGAACACCTCGTGTCACCCATTCATCTCCATTTACTCCGACAATTGGCAAGCTGTGAGCAAGAGCCAAGGCTTGCATATAGGCAACGCCAACGCGAATCCCCGTAAAGCTACCGGGGCCTTTGTGCACTATCAAGCCCTGCACATCACTCTCTTCAGTGGCAGCTCCCCGTAAAAGCGTCTCTACTGTTCGGTGCAACGTATCCGACAAAGCCTTGTGTGCATACCATGTGTGATGGGCGATCACCGCCTCATCTTGAAGCAAGATCAGCTCGGCGTCTGGCTCATTTGTCTTCAGTGCCAGAATTAACACAATCCCTCCACGGCATATGCCAAACTATCGTCAGCTTTTATATGTATTCGGCGCTCCGTCTCACTTGCTGGCGTGAAGCGGACTGTTATTCGCTGTTTGGGCAGCACGCGCTCAACCGCCTGCGCCCACTCAATAACGATAACTGTCTGCGAGTCGTCTTGTAGCTCAAGTAGTTCGTGCTGCAACAGCCGCGCATCATCAATACGATAAAGATCAAAGTGATGAATCGATACGTCTTTCGATGAGTACACGCGGCTGAGCGTAAAGGTTGGGCTGGCAACGGCGTCCGTGCTGCCAATACCTCGAGCAAGACCATGCACGAACGTGGTTTTGCCGCCACCGATGTCGCTGACAAGCTCAATGGTTTCACCGCCACGCAGACGCTGACCGAGTTTTTCGGCTAGACCTTCGGTCGCGTCGGCTGATTGTGTTCGGCATTCAGTTGTCATCATATAGTGTCGATTAGTATCCCGTCATTACCAATAGACGTCAAGTGCTGGCAGAGCGCGCTATAATGGGAGTAATCATGCTTATTTTGTCAAAGTCAATCACAGAACAAGAGGTTCTCAGCCTGCAAACAGGCGGGGTCATTGCGCGTACTGAGTCTCCCATCTTTAACCCTGACAACCTAAAGATCGAGGGCTTCTTCTGTATAGACACCTTTAGCAAAGAGCGCGTCGTGCTGCTTGCGCAGGATATACGAGACCATATCAAACAAGGATTTGTGGTGAATGATCACGACGTCTTAACCGACGCAGATGACCTGGTTCGTCTCCAAAAAATTATGCAAATGCAGTTTCAACTCATTGATAAAACTGTCGCCACGAAAAAGAAAAAACTGGGCAAAGTGCTCGACTACGCGCTGGACTCTGAGACGTTATACGTCAAAAAAATCTACGTCGGTCAGAGCTTACTTAAGAATCTGAGCCAGGGGCAGCTCAGTGTTGACCGAAACCAGATTATCGAAATCACAGACAAGAAAATCATCATCAAAGACCCGCTACAGTTAACACCAGTGAAACCGCAGCGAGCACCAAAGCCGGCGGTCGGCTAGTCGTCTTCACGTTCTGCGAGGGCGGCGGTAATATCACCGTAAGAAAAACCTTGACCACTGAGGTAGCGCATCAGCTTCTGACGATCCTGATAGCGAGACAGCTTACGCTTTTGCTCTATCAAATCGCGTAAAACGGCTGTGTCATCGGTTTCATCAGCGTCTAAGCACGCCCGAATAATCTGATCGGGCACCCGTTTTTGCATGAGTTCTTGGCGGAGCTTGCGCTTGCTGCGTGACTTCAGTAAACGACGATTGCGCACCCACGTGTCAGCAAAAGCGGCATCATCAAGATAGCCCTTGTCCTGCAGACGCTCCACGATAGTTTTGATAATATCCGTTTCGTAGGACTTACGCTTGAGGTACTGCTCAACCTCCCACGTGCTGCGCGGACGACGAGCAATCAGCTGCAGACTGCGGTCATACGCCTTGTCGATGTGTGCTTTTTGCTCAAGCTCCTGACGAGCCTCTGGGAGCAATGTTTGACCAACGCGTAAACCACTGGAGAGCAGAGCGCTGTCTGACAGACTGAAGGCATACGCATCATCGATAAAAATTGAGTAGCGATCACCACGTTTTACCTGCTGCTTAATCGCGCTTACACGGTGTTGTGCCGCGTCACCCATCTACTCCTCTTCTTTGATTTTTGCTTGGACTTTCTTGGCCAAATCTTCCATCTTCTTGGGGTTCTCAAGCAGGTAAGTACGCATGCTTTCTCGTCCAGAAAACTTTTGCTCATCAAAGCTAAACCACGGACCAGATTTCTCGATAAACCCGTGTGTGACCGCAAGATCAAGCACATCGCCAGAACGGGAAATACCTTTGTTATACATAATGTCGAACTCAGCGTTACGGAACGGTGGCGCCATCTTGTTTTTGACGACTTTTACGCGGGTACGGTTACCGACAATTTCATCACCCTTTTTGATTTGCGAGATTCGACGAATGTCCATACGAACCGACGAATAAAACTTCAGTGCGTTACCACCAGTTGTTGTCTCGGGATTGCCAAACATCACGCCAATTTTCATACGAATTTGGTTAATAAATATCACTGTAGCCTTACTACGAGATATAACACCGGTTAGCTTACGCAAAGCCTGGCTCATCAGACGTGCCTGCAAGCCCATGTGGCTATCGCCCATATCGCCCTCAATCTCAGCGCGAGGCACAAGCGCTGCAACAGAGTCAACAACAATTAAGTCAACCGCATTACTGCGTACCAGCGTTTCTGCTATTTCTAATGCTTGCTCTCCGTTGTCTGGCTGAGAAAGCAACAAGTCATCCGTGTTCACGCCAATTCGCTTGGCGTACTGTGGGTCAAGGGCGTGCTCAGCGTCAATAAACGCAGCCGTGCCACCAGCTCGTTGCGCCTCGGCAATTGCGTGCAGTGTCAGAGTCGTCTTGCCTGAACTTTCTGGTCCGTAGACTTCAATAATGCGACCACGCGGGATACCGCCACCGAGTGCAATATCTAAGCTCAAGCTGCCGCTCGGAATGGTCTCAACATCCCCACCGTAGCCTTCGCCAAGCTTCATGATGGAGCCTTTGCCGTACTGCTTCTCGATTGTCTCGAGAGCAAGGTTTAACGCCTTGGCCTTACCGCTATCTTCGGTTTTCTTGCTGGCATCCTTGTCAGTCTTTTCGGTTGATTTGGTCGACTTGCTGGCTTTTTTACTCACGCAACACTACTCCTTGAGCTACATTAATCCCCTGTTCAGTATTCAGTATAACAAACCACGTATAGTGAAAAAGGGTTAGCAAGAGCGTCTATGTCCTATATAATCAAGCATAACCTGTATGCGTATATCAGATAAACTCGTCAAAAAACTGCTCATTGATGCCGAAAAGGTCACGGCTGACCAGCTGGATTCGTTGCGCGAACAAGAGTCTGCTGAAAAACGCCCGCTGCAAGATTTAGCTATCAGCGATGGGGTCATCAGTGAAAAAGAGCTGACCCAGCTGTACGCCGAAGAAATTGATGTGCCGTTTATCGAGCTGAACCCCAAGGAGATCAAGCGCGAAATCTTGCGCTTGATACCTGAGCGTATCGCTCGGCAATACGCCGCCGTACTCTTTGATGTCGACGAAAACGGCTCAAAGCTCTTAGCCATGGAAGACCCTGATGATATTCAGGCGTTGAGTTTCTTGAAAAAGCAGCTCGGCGATTCAATCAAAGTTCATATTGCAACCCGCAGCGTTATTCAGTCAGCAATTGACCTGTACCGTGGCAACATCGGCAACGAGCTAACCAAAGTCGTGTCTGATGAGGAGATGGACGAGCCCGAAGAGGAAGAAGTCGATGAAGCCGACTTGGCCGAAGACTCCCCTATTGCTCAAACTGTCAACTTACTCATTGAATATGCAATTCGCAGCAGCGCCAGTGATGTTCACATTGAGCCACGCGAAAACCATGTGGTTGTACGCTACCGCGTCGATGGCGTCTTGCGTGAGGCCAATAAGCTGCCGAAACGCGTTCAGAACGCCCTGGTTTCTCGCATAAAAATTCTGGCAAACTTAAAAATCGACGAGCGACGCGCGCCTCAGGACGGGCGCTTCAAGATACAAGTCAGCGGCGCTGTCTACGCACTCCGCGTATCTACCCTACCCATATCGGAGGGAGAAAAGGTCGTCATGCGTATTTTGAATGAATCCGGTAAGCCGATCACTCTCGAAGAACTTGGCTACTGGGGCCACTCTCTTGAAACACTAAACAAAGCCATTACACAACCCCACGGCATGACGCTTGTCACTGGCCCGACGGGGTCCGGTAAATCAACTAGCCTATTTAGTGTTCTAAGTAAGCTCAATAAGCCAAGTGTCAACATTTCGACTATTGAAGACCCGGTCGAGTATAAAATCCCTGGCGCCAATCAAACCCAGGTCAACCCAAAAGCTAATATGACCTTCGCAGCTGGCCTGCGGGCGCTCCTGCGTCAAGACCCAAACATCATCATGGTGGGAGAGATACGCGACTCAGAGACAGCTGGGCTTGGCGTGCAGGCCGCGCTGACGGGGCACTTGGTGTTCGCTACGCTGCACACCAACAACGCCGCCACCTGTTTACCGCGTATGCTCGATATGGGGCTTGAACCATTCTTGATCGCCAGTACTGTGCGAGCGGTGGTTGGCCAACGACTTGTGCGCCGACTCTGCGTCGACTGCCGTGAGCTCGCCACACCTGATGCTGAGGAAAAAAAGAAAATGAATGACATATTCGGCACCGATGACGGCGCAACAATGAAGCAGATTCACGAACTCGAAGAAAAAGCACTCGAAGATGGCATCGGCAAAGACCCAAGCAAAAGCAAAAACTCCACCAACGAACTCAGTACCACTGAATCGGCCATTAAAAAGATATGGAAACCGCACGACGGCGGGTGCGATAGCTGCGGCAACGTCGGCTACAAGGGCCGCTTAGGTCTGTATGAGGTCCTCAACAACTCTCAAGCCATACAAAAATTAATTGTCTCGAACGCCACCAGTGATGACATCCAGGATCAAGCAATCAAAGAAGGCATGGTACCGATGCAGACTGACGGCTTTATCAAAGCGCTGCGTGGGCAAACCAGCCTCGAAGAAATCCTGCGTGTCACAGCAGAGGCCTAGCTGAACCTATGAAATTTAACTATTCAGCAGTTAAAAAGGACGGCTCTTCGATAAAAGGGACAGCTGAGGCCTCATCCAAAGAAGAGCTGGCCCATACCCTAGCCAAGCAAGGCGCCCGACCATTGAGCATCAAACCAGCCAAGAAATCTGCCTTGGATATCACTATTTTCGAGTCGAAGGTCAAATTACGTGATCTGGCTGGCTTTACGCGGCAGCTCTCGACTATGGTGTCAGCTGGAGTTCCCCTCACCCGCGCCTTTACTACGCTGCATGATCAAACCGATAACGATCAGTTTAAGCGGACAATTGGTGAAATAGCTAAAGATGTCGAGGGTGGTATATCACTTGGAGATGCTTTCGAAAAGCACCCAAAGGTTTTCTCTGACGTCTACGTTAACATGGTGCGCGCTGGTGAAGCCGGAGGTATCCTAGACGAGATACTCAAGCGCTTGGCGCTACAACTTGAAGGCGATGCCAGCATGCGCAAAAAAATCAAGAGCGCCATGACCTATCCTTCAGTTATCCTCGTTATTACTATTGCAGCCTTCTTTGGGATTATGATATTTGTTATGCCGCAGCTGGGGGAAATCTTGCAAGATCTGGGCGGTGAAGACGCCGAGTTGCCAATATACACCCAGGTTTTGCTCGGTATTAGTGACTTTATGCGCGCCAATGTTTTGATTGTGCTCGGTGGAGCCGCCGTAGTGATCGGCTCTGTCATCCGTTATATAAAAACACCAAAAGGCAAATACCAGTTTCATGCACTTCTTCTCAAGACTCCAGTTATGAAGACTATTGTGACGAAAATTGCCATCGCTCGCTTTGCCCGCACGTTTTCCTCGCTCATGGCTGCCGGAGTTGGTGTTTTGGACGCCCTAGAAGTGACGGGTGGAGCCATCGGCAATAAGGTTATCGAGGAAGAACTCAAAGCTGCAGCGCTTGATGTAAAAAACGGCAAGCAGCTGTCAGAGCCGCTGTCTGCGAGCTCGCACTTTCCCGCTATTGTCTCGCAAATGACGGCTATTGGCGAAGAAACCGGGCAAATTGACGTTATCCTCGTCAAGGTTGCAGACTTTTACGAAGAAGAAGTCGAGGCAACCATTGACGGGCTGAGCTCTATCATTGAGCCAATCATGATTGTGATTTTGGGAGCAATGGTCGGTGTCATCGCGATTAGTGTTATGGGGCCGATTGCCTCGTTGAGCCAAAATATTAACTAGTGCCGTCTGATTTTAAAACTTGACGATATCCCCCTTATGTCTATAATTATAGACATGACACTAAGATTCTAATCTATAGGGTCGAAACGAATAAAAACCTTAGGAGGGTGGCACCATTATGAAATCGAAACTACAACAAAAAGGATTTACAATCATCGAGCTTTTGATTGTTATCGTTGTTATCGGTATTTTAGCAACAATTACAGCGGTCGCACTGGGCGGCGCTAACGCACGAGCACGCGATGCCAAGCGTGAGTCTGACGTTAAATCGCTACAAACAGCAATTGAAGCGTACTACACAATTGAGGGAAGCTCGAGCTATCCAGCAGAGGCTGACATGAACGACGCAACGTTCCGCACGGACAACTTCCAAGGTCTTGACGAGTCAGTCTATCAGGATCCAAATGCTGACGACGACCAACTGGCAAATGCAGCAGATGAAGGCGTATACGCTTATACAGCAACACCATCTGGTTGTGACCGCACCACAACTGCATGTGATGGTTACACGCTGACTGTGACGCTTGAAGAAGGTGACGAAATAACACGATCCAACCTGCAGTAGCAGATTAGCCGATCATACACAGAAAGAACCTGGGGACATTCCTAGGTTCTTTTGTATAATAAGGCATAAGCATGATACGAAAACTCAATCAGTCTGGCTTTAGCATAATGGAAATCATCATTGCCTCGGTTATCTTCCCGATTATTGTCTTTGGGCTCTATAACGCTACGCTCGCCGTCAACCGATCCTACAGTATAGCGCGGCAATACAACGAGATATATGCAGTCCTCAGCGCCTGCCCCGAGTTAGACCGCGCCCTGGAGTTCAATTCCATCGCACAAGACAATACCTGTTTCCCGAATAACGTATTCGAGGTAGAGGGTGGATCAAGCGGAACCATCACCTATACGCCAAACTTAACCATTGAAGAGACCGAGTCGCTCGATGGTGCGCACCCCTTGAGTGATGTTGACGATGCAAAGCTGATCTCGATTGATGTCGACCTACCAAATACAACAGCGCCACCTGTTGAACTACGCCTGCTAGTTGGCAGAAATGGGCTCGGGCAACAATGATCAGAACGTCGAAAGATGCCAGTGGTTTCACGATTACAGAGCTACTGATTGTCATTGTGGCCACCGGTGTTATTAGTGGAGCTATTTTCACCTTTACCTATAACTACTGGCGGGCGAGCTATGCACAGCAATCGAGTATCGACTCGCTCAACTCGCGCCTCAACGCAGGCGATATCATGCGGGAACTTTTGTCGTCGTCTTCTGGGCTTATAAAGCAGACAAGTATTCCCGATGACAATGCACTGGCGCCTGATTCCGGCAACACCCTGTATTGGGAAGAAATCAGGGCTACCGAAGAAACCCATACTGCAACTGCGGGGGCCATCACGCCAATACTCTACTTCAAGCGCTTCAGCTTTGATGCCAACCGCGACATTATCTTTGATGGGCTAAATCCCTATGAAGATGAGTATGTTCTCTATATTGACGGTGATAGCCGCGTTCTCTACCTTCGTTCCATTGCTCATCCGGGTGCAGCAGGAAATGCGCTACAAACAAGCTGCCCACCCGAGCTGGCGACCGGGTCCTGCCCAGCAGACAGAGTTATCACCGAGGACATATCTTCAATCGATG
>CAZGPJ010000031.1:0-8156 GCA_964527485.1 uncultured Candidatus Saccharibacteria bacterium | reverse complement strand
CAAACAGATGAGCCAATTGATTTGAGCGAATGGCGCCTTGAGTACAAGCCAGGTACTTCAGGCAACTGGAGTGATAAGTTCCTCAGCACACAGCCGGCTGGTGTAGATTTTGTTATCAGTCCAAGCGATTTCTTTACCCTCGCGTCAAATAATTACCTTGAGGAATATCCAGAGCAAGAAGTTGATGGCATGATCGCCTCGGGTTCGGCTGAAGGACAAGGTAATATCCGGCTGATGATGCCCGCGAGTGATACGGGCGACGAGTGGTGGGTGGTTGATCAATTAGGATGGGGTGACGCTGATAGTTCTCTTGGCCAACCAGCACCGTCTGCTCAGCGGGGCTACAAACTACAGCGGTTATTTGACGCCGATGGAAACCCGCAAAATACGTATGACAACAAAGCTGATTTCCAGGTTCTTGAAGCTAGCCAGCCGCTTGACGCCGCTCCATTAGAGACAGATGAGTCGCCAGAATCCGATCAGGCTGACGAAAGTGTTGACGATACAGACCAGAAAGAGGTTACAGGTGACGAAGAGGAGTCAAATGAGGACGATGGGGCGGACGAGAACACTGATCAGGAGCCCGACACTTCTGAGCCGGACGAAGGAGAATCGGATGAAACTGACACGAGTCAAGAGTCTGAAGAAACTGAGGGTGACTCTACCGACGAAGAGCAAGCAACAGAAGACGAAGATAACGAGAGTGAGTCAGACGAAGAAGAAAGTGATCAGGAAGAAGACATCGAGACACTCTACTGCGAGGGGATCGTGTTATCGGAGATGCTCCCCAATCCGCAGGGTCCGCGCAGCACCTATCCGCGTGAGGATCATGCCTACATTGAGCTGCACAACCCAACAAGCGAGGCTATTCCGCTTGAGGGGTGTGGTCTACAAACCAGCGCCAATGACTCCGTCTATCGTTTTAGTGATGTTACTTTGCAGCCAGAAGGCTACAGCGCTTTTTACGAAGCAGAGACTGGTGTCCAGCTGCCTGTCTCTCCAAGCGGTACGGTTTATTTGCTGAGCCAGGACGATGCTGAGATTGAATCAATAACATATCCTGAGGATATGCCAGAGGCGGCTGCATGGGCATGGTTTGGCGAAGATGACTGGCAGCAGACATATGACGTTACGCCAGCAGAGCATAATCAAGAGCTGGCTCTAAAGCCATGCCCGGAGGAAAATCAAGAACGCAATCCGGAGACAAACCGTTGCCGCAGCACTGAAGCAGAAACCACCGACCTTGTCCCGTGCCTTGAGGGGCAAGAGCGCAACCCAGAGACCAATCGCTGTCGTAATATCGATAGGAGTCCGACAACCTATGTACCCTGCGGACCAAACCAAGAACGCAATCCAGAAACCAACCGCTGCCGCACGATTGGTGGTCAACAACGACAGCTTGTCCCGTGCGAGCCACACCAGGAGCGCAACCCAGAGACCAATCGCTGTCGTAATATTACTTCAGCCAGCAGCGATCTTGTCCCGTGCGAGCCTCACCAAGAACGCAATCCAGAAACCAACCGCTGCCGCAATGTAGCCCAAGCCAACGGCGAGGTTATGGGCGTGCAGGATATCGCCGTACCGACAGTAGAAGACGACACGAACTGGCCGCTTATCATTGGGCTGATAAGCTTCGCGTTACTTTATGGTATTTGGGAATGGCGTCACGATGTACACAGTTGGTATCTCCGCCGAAAACAAAAATCTGCTTAAGAGCTGAAACTGCAAAAAACTATTAGTCAATATGTACGGTGATGTCTGGGTAGTACACGTGCACAACAGTTGCTAAAACAGTGCGGTAAGACCGCTCCCGCTCCGGTTCTTTACTGAGTAGGGTAACTGTCTCTTCTAGCGCAGAAGATGCCAGCTGGTGCAGGCGGCGAGCGTTGAGTGGGTGTCGGACGTATTCCTGATACTGCTGTGCGAATGCATTCCACGGAAGCTCGTCTCGATGATGGGACCTCAACAATAGCGGCGGTGGTGCCAGCTCAGGCTCCCACTCATCGTATGTCTCGGGCGTCATGTCCGGGTCAGTCTGTAGCGTGCCGGGAATCAGGTGCGAACGCATAATCGAGATGCGTTTTCCGTCGAGGTTAGATATTTCAGCTTGAAAGCTTTTGGTCTTGAGCATCAGCTTGTACTCCGCGCGATAAAGATAACCGCTTCACCAGCATACTGGAGAGCACAATGTACACGCCAATACCCGCAACGGCTAGCAGTATGTTTGTTAAAGATAGTGACGCAATCGCCTCACCGAGGTACACGTAGGTGATAGTGCCGGGTACGATACCCAATGCTGTGCCCCATATAAAGTCACGCAGCTTCACTGGTGAGTAGGCAAGTGCAAATGACAGGGCGTTGTAGGGAATAAGCGGTGTTAGTCGCAGTAACAGAACGGTGAGAAAGCCATTGGCTTCTATGCGTCGGTTATAGCGATGCACGCGTTCAAGCTTGTTGTGCAGGAAGCCATCGACCACTTCTTTGCCAACGGCTCGTGCGGTAAAAAAGCCAGTAGTTGCGCCAATCGTAGCGCCGATCAGTGATAATACAACGCCCCAAAACACACCGAACACCGCTCCACCAATGACGGTGAAGATAGTTCCAGGTAAAAATATAGTCGAACCAACTATGTATAGAAGAATAAAGACTCCTGGCGCCAGCCAGCCGAGCGAATCAATAGTCTCTTCCCAGTTTGATAAATTGTCTTGGGCGAAGACACCGCTTTCTCGAATCGCAAACAGAAGAACAACGAGCCCAACTATGTAGGTGATGAAGGTAACTTTCTGGCGCTTTTTCATGAGATACGTAAGTCTTGTAGGTGGGTTAGTTTGGTTATATCGTTTTTGGCTTTTTTGCTACGTCATTTGCCTGAACTGATGCGTAGACTTCAAGTGTCGTGACAATCAAAATCATAATGATAGGTCCGATAATAAGCCCCAAGAAGCCAAAAGCAGCCAGCCCCGCAAAAACTCCGAGCAGGGTCAGGGCCGAAGGCAGCTTTGCCTCTTTCGGTATGAGTAGCGGGCGTAGGACATTATCGACATTTGTGACCAAAATAAAGTGACCCAATAATACAACCAAGCCTTGCCAGACGTTGCCTAGCAGCAAAAGAGCCAGCCCGATGGGGATACTCAATATACCGCCACCGAGCGGGATAATAGACAAGAACACTAACGCGAGAAACAGAAAGGCGACGTAAGGAACTCCAGCTATCCACAAAGTCAGGGCTCCGATGACTGCCTGGGCGAAAGCAATCACGAATTGCCCACGCACCATACCGTTCGTCATGGCACCAGCTCGCTTAAGGTACAAATCAGCCACATCATCACCAAGGGGGTTGAGTTTTTTGATAAAGCCGAGCAGTGCCTTTTGCTGCGTCAATACTCCAAGAAAAATATAGACAAATAAGACGAAGCTGGTAACCAGCCCAGAGATACCGCTGACTAAGCCACCGAGAAGGCGCGCGCTACTACTGGCAATTTGCGACCCGGCGTTCGCGAGAGATTCTTTGACCTCAACGGGGTCAAGCTCGACGAAGCCGCCGCTGATATTGTTGATATACACGAGGCTGGTATCAAGCAGCACTTCGGGGTTTGTATCGAAGCTGTTGGTCGCGAGTAGCGACTGCATATCATCGGATAGAGTACGAGCTTGCGTGACAGTGATACTCACGATAACAAGTACGGGGATTATGACCGTAACAAAAGTTGCCACCAGCGTCAGGGCAGCTGCGGTAGATTTTCGCTTCACTCGCTCGGAAATCCACTGAAATACGGGCGAAAAGCTAAAGGCAATTATTAAAGACGTCACAATTACCCCAAAAAACGGCAACAGGAACCATATCGCTGCGACAACGGCCAGAAGGACGGCACCAGTGAGCGCGACAGACGGTCGGGCAGAGGTTTCTACGTTACTCATATTCGCTCTATTGTAGCAAACTCCTTCCCAAAGAGTTTATTTCCGTTCAACTGCGCCGTCTTGGCGGGCTTCTTGTTGCGTGCGCCAGTCCTCTCGCACCACGACAACCAGGGCTGGAATCAGCACTAATCCGAGTGCGGTCCAGTAGATTGAACCCCAGCCAGCAAGCACGGTTTGCCCGATTTGCAAGCCGTGTACAAAAATCAAGGTCATCGCCAGCACTTGTGACAGGCTAACCCATAGCCAATTTCGACGAAAGATAGGTCGCTGACGGAGCCGACCGAAGACTTCATAGGAGAGGAAGAGCAGCAAGCCAATCGTACCGAACGTAATAAATAGTTCCATTTCGGGTGGTACGTAAGCGAGGAAGCTCTCTGGTGGTAATAGTTGGGTGCGTTGTTTTTGCTCCCATGCCAGCAAGAAAGGATGCAGCAAAATGAGTAGTAGCACCAGCCACGCCGTAATGCGATCATACGGATTGTTTTCAGGAAAGACATGAGACCACCTCAAGCGCATAGCACCGTATACGTAGTGCGTCCACATCAGTGACCAAGCCCAGACGCCGAGAAGTGGAAATAAAGCAAAAGCCTGCACAGGAGGATCCCATCGATAAAAATGAAACCAGAGCACAGTCGGAATGACGAGCACTGCAAACCCAAGGATCCATGGCGTATAGTCAAACACTCTGTTGGTTCGTATATTCACAATCTGAATAGTACCATGTTGATAGAGAAGAAAACGCAAATCATTGACATATATTAATAAAATATTATAATAAAATTCAACACAGCATCATGAATATCTATAAACCGACGCCTCACACTGCTGTCGAAAACGATAGGCTAAAGCAGATAAACCTGGCTGGTTACGCAGTACAGTTTGCTCCATCTGTCGCAGATATTCCATTCGAGCAAATTACAGATTCGATTGAGCAGGGTTTACTTATTCTTGATTGTGACGGCACAATTAGCCGTCACAATAGTCCAGATATTCAACCTTCTGCTGATACGGCAATTTTTGATGCTTTCTCTCGCAACGTATTTAGCGCCTTAGTGTTGGTATCAAATAATCGCAATATGTCGCTTATGCGCAGCCGTGCACGCAATCTACGCGTCCAGCCGGATGAAGTGTATACGCCTCGGTCTATCCGTCACATCAAACCAGCATCTTTCATGATCATGCAAGCCATGGATGAGCATGGTTTTTGTCCGGACAGCTCGGTTGCGGTCGGTGATGGCGTAACGGATGTAATTGCGTATAGCCGTGCAGCAGTTCCCAATGTCCTCGTGCAGCCGTTTGCCGCCAGTGAAGCCTGGGGGTATCCACTACGGCCATTGGTCCGGCGCGCCTCCAGTTTTGTGCTGCAATGCAGCGGTATGCGCTCGCAGTAGGGCGGTTGAGATTTGCTATACTTATGTGTATGAAGAAGGGTGCTTCAAAGGAGGGTAGTGTATGAGTGAGTGGTGGTTTATTGTTGGGATGATATTTGGCGCAGGATTAACCTGGTATTTTCTACACAAAGAGATAGCCTGGCTGCGTCAGGAAGTGGCTCTGCAGGCAAAAGAGCTCGATGCAGAAGAGAAGCTGGCATCTGGTTTTACCGACTTTAACCAGCAATTGCAGCAGATTAAGGCAACCCGTAAGTTATCACTGCTGGACATGCTCGAAGATAGTCAGCCTCTGCCGTCATCGGCGTTCGCAGACCATTTTGGTATTTCAAACCGCACAGTCTTGCGCTACCTCAATGAACTTGAAGAAGAGGGAAGAGTTACGCGAACGGCGAAAACAGGACGCAAAACTAAATGGCGCGCACAGGAGTAGACGATCTCGAGCAGCGCATCGAGCAGGCGATGCGCACCTATCCCCGCCAGGCGTTTTTGCCAGAAGCAGAGTCACGCCAGGCTAGCGCGGATATGCCGCTGCCGATTGGTCATGGACAGACCAATAGTCAACCAACCACCGTCAAGCGGATGCTTATGTGGCTGCAGCCACAAGTTGGTAATAGGGTACTCGATGTCGGTTCCGGATCCGGCTGGACGAGCGCGTTGCTGGCCGAGCTGGTCGGCCCAGGGGGTCGGGTTTATGCAGTCGAGAAGATTCCCGAGCTGCGTGAGTTTGGCGAAGAAAACGCCAGGCAGTTTACTATTACGAATGTCAGCTTTCACCTCGCAGAAGATTCGTATGGACTCGCGACGCGTGCTCCGTTTGATCGAATACTGGTCAGCGCTGCCGCCGAAGAGCTGCCGCAGGAACTCATTTCTCAGTTAGCGAAAGAGGCTCGGGCAGTGATACCGGTACAGGATAGAATTCATGTACTGCAGAAGCGTGCTGATGGCGCGCTCGAGGATACGCCACATTCCGGATACCGTTTCGTTCCGCTGGTCTAGTTACGGGATAAACCCGACATACTATAGTCTGTCGGGTTTATTGTATCTGTTATAGTCACCACGCTCGTCTCGTTTTGCGAACCCGCGTATAATAGGCAGTATGGAAAACAGCAAGGCCATAACTCTCGTTTACACGGTTTTTCTTGGTTTGCTATTAGCTGTATTTGTCGGTTTTGGTATCCGTACTTTTTATGCTCCTCCTGAATCACCTGAACCACCAGCGCGTGTACAACAACCGCCAACGGAGGTAGGCGACAAAGAGCGTCGAGCTGCCGAAGCTAACTACCAAAATGAGTACGATGCTTATCAGTCAGAACTGGAGGTCTACCACCGGAACGTTTCCATCGTTGCTTTGCTTACCGCTGTCATTTTCCTGGCAGTTAGTTTAGGCGTTGGTTTTCACATCAAGGTGCTCGCAGACGGTGTTCTGCTCGGAGGGCTATTCTTGCTTATCTACAGTATCGGGCGCAGTTTTGCCGCGGAAGATCCGGCCTATAGCTTTTTGACTCTCAGCGTCGCTGTGGTCGTAGCGCTCTATCTGGGCTACCGGCGTTTCAACCCACAGCAGTCGGGGTAGCTGCTGGTTGCTATAGCACAATGAATACGCATGTCGACTTGCGTATTCGTCTAGGTATTTGTTTCGCCTGATTCGGCTGCGGCCGGCTCGCCTGGCTGGTCCTTAGCAATGGTTGGTTCGGGTTTCTGCGTGACAATCTTGCGCCCAATGATATTGACAAAAATCGGACTCAGTACACTGGTGACAATCGTTAGCCCAATAACAGAGGATAACAGTTCCTGCGTGAGCAGTCCCTCACCAAAACCAAGGAAGGCAACGGCCAAAGCTGTCGAAAGTTGCGGGATAACTGAAACCCCTATGAAGGCGCTGGCACGTGGGCTGAAATTTGCTAATTGGCCCGCCATCCAGCCACTGGCGAACTTAGAGATAATTAAGCTGCTGACAATAGCCAACATGACCAAGAGCGGACGCAGCCCGTCTGTGAATACCGACAAGTCGGTCGTTGAGCCAACAACCACAAAGAAGACGGGAATGAAAAAACCATAGCTTATCGCGTGCAATTTGGCGTGCAGTAGGGTGTTTTCCATGGTCTTCGAAAGAATCATTCCCGCAAAGAATCCGGCGATGATAGCGTGCAAACCAACAAACTCAAAGAACACAACAAGGCCAACGAGGGTAAGCAGAACAAAACGTAATTCTTTCTCGAATATATCGTTGTTGTCAGAGGCATCGGGCAGAGCCAGCCAGCGGATCCGTGGAATTACCCAAGCGAGGACCCCAAGCAGGGCAATTGCCACCGGATAGATAGCGATACTGCCAAAGGTAGGTGTGCCGCTAGCGAACTGCAAGAATACTGACAAGAGTATCAAGCTAATGGCGTCGATAATAATAGCGGAGGCAATGACGACCTTACCGAGATCCGAGTCGATAATGTTATGTTGCTCAAACGAGGGGACCAATAGGGCAATGGCTGAAGACATGAAGATAATTCCCATCAAAAGTGAGGTCGTCCAGTCGTAGCCGAGTGCGGTGGTGACTGCTATACCAACAAGCGTCGGAATAACGCCTATCAACGTTGCCACGATAGCGGTTCGCGCTTTCAAGCCTTTCATGTTGCTCAGTTTTGATTCGACGCCGGCCATAAACATCAACATAACCAGTCCAATCTCTGCCAAAAAGTCTATGGTATTATCTGTCTGAAACCAACCAATACCATTCGGTCCGACGACAATTCCACCGAATATCAGTGCAACCACCCAGGGGATACGCATGCGCAAAAATAGTCGCGAGAAAACGACGGCGACGAGAAGTATAATAAAAAACGGAAAAAATTG
>CAZGPJ010000030.1:0-8568 GCA_964527485.1 uncultured Candidatus Saccharibacteria bacterium | reverse complement strand
AGAAGGATTCATAAGCGAGGGAGAGCAAGCACTCGCCCAGGCCGCAGAGCTGAGTTATGTTGATAGTAACCCGAACGAACAAGAGTATGGCCATCACTTCTCGAATATGGTCATGGAAGAGCTGCAGGAGCGGTATGGTGAGGAGCAAGTCACCCGTTCTGGTTTTCGTGTTCGGACTAGCCTGGACCTAGAAAAGCAGAAACACGCCGAGGCTACCGTTGCCGAGCAGATCGAACGATCCTTCGCTCAGGGAGCGAGCAACGGCTCACTGGTTGCCATTCACCCCGAGAACGGGGAAGTACTGGCGCTTGTCGGTAGTGCAGACTGGAACAACGAAGAGTTCGGGCAAGTAAACATGGCGACGTCACCGCGCCAACCTGGATCAAGCTTTAAGCCTATTTACTACGCCGAAGCCCTCGATAAACAGCTCATCACCGGTGCCAGTATCATCCGTGACGAACCGACGAGCTACGGTGACTATGTACCAGAAAACTATGACTTTAACTTTCGGGGTGATATCACCGCTCGCTACGCTTTGGCGAATTCTCTGAACATTCCCGCAATTAAAGTCATCGAACAGCTTGGTGTTGAGGAAGCTGCAGCCACAGCACAACGCATGGGGATTAGCGATGTTGATCAGCCAGACACATATGGCCTGACGCTGGCGCTGGGAACAGCTGAGACAAAGCTTATCGACATGACCAGCGCCTACGCGGCATTCGCCAATCTGGGCATACAGCACACACCAACTACCATCCTCGCTATCCAAGATAAGTTCGGGCAAGAAACGTACCGCGCACGACCAGATGCCGAGCGCGTGCAGAGTGCAGCAGCTTCATATATGATCAGCTCGATTTTGTCTGATGAGCGGGCGCGTGCAGCCACATTTGGATCTCGGTTGAATGTCAGCGGTCGCTCGGTTGCCGTTAAGACAGGCACAACAAACGAAAACAAAGATGCCTGGACAATCGGCTATACACCGAGCCTCGCGGTTGGCGTATGGGTTGGAAATAACGATAACGAGCCTATGCAGGTGGGTGGCTCAGCACTCGCAGGACCAATCTGGAGGCTGACAATGGAACACAGTCTTGCGGGCAGCAGCCCAGAAAGCTTCCCGATTCCTGGCGAGGTTAACGCCATATACATATGTAGCGTCAACGGTTCGTACGAGGAATACTTTTTTGCAGGACACCAGCCAGAGGCGCAATGTGAGCGTCCATCTGAGCGGCCCACTGTGGTCGAGCCACGGCGCAGCGAAGAAGAGCAGGAGCGACTGCGACAAGAGGCTGAAGCAGAGCAAGATGATGCAAATGAAGAGGATGTAGAGCCAGACCCCAGCACAGACGAGGAGACCGAGACCGACGAGCCGACGCTGCCTGAAGACTCAGAAGAATTACCGTCACCGGAAGAAGACAACGAAGAACCCGTTCTCGACCCAAGCCTTGAGTCTGAGCTACTCTAGCAGTCCGTTATAGGGTAGGGGTCAGTTGGACCGACTTCATCTACAATAATCGTTTGCAGCACATAGTCAGCTATGCGACCAAGTTTATTGCGGGACTCGATTAATTGTCCGTCGTGCGGGCGAAGGTCATTCAGATGCTCAAGCACCATGTGGCTATAGCTATCCATAGGACGCTCTACTCTACTGCGCGCACCACCACTACGCGGCAGCGACAGATGACGCGAAGGATCATCGACCCGTAGCCACATTCCGGCAGCGTCATCCAGCGATACAACGCCAATATCCACCGTTGAAAGGGCATCAACGAGACGCGGTTTTTCTAAATCAATATCACCGCGTATGAGTACTGATTGGCGGTCATCGATGCTGGACTCTGCTACCCAAAAGACTTCTCTCGGTACGTACATGCGTTCTTGGGCAAATCGTGGATAGGCTCGGTACAAGGACACGGCGAGTATCTGTGGAGCCCTCTCCATACGAGGCTCCGCTGCCAGTGATTCAATCATTGTCTTACGATAGAATATTTTGTTGAATTTCGCAAGTGGGGAAAGATCAGGCTAGAGTAGTTCGCTAAAGACGTCCAGGAACGAATCACCCGAAAGTTGCTGTGGCTGCTGCCCGAACTCAACCTCACCTCGGAAGTTTTCCGATTGTACCGGCTGTGGCTCAGGCTCAGCAAAGGCGCTGCCAAACAACTCTTCGACGAATGTCTCATAATCGATTGTATTCGACGGTCGTTCCAGCTCGAGGTCGCCTTCGATCGGCTCAGCCTGAAGCGATGCGACTAACTCAAAGCCGTTATCACCCGATTGCGAGGCCGTCATCTCCATGTTCGTTGTCAAGCTTTCCAGGTTCGTGGTCGCCTCAAGACGTATCTGCATCGTTTCCTCGTCCTCTTCTACCTGTGAACCGATAAAGAAGGTGACACTGTCGCCGCCATCATAGATCTGTCCAATATCAACGTAACCGGCTTCCTCATTGGCATAGAAACGGATTTGATGCACCAGTTTGTATGAGCGGTCAACCCACATTTCAACTGACCCGATTTCAGCGAGAGTATCATCGACACTTACCGCACACTGTTCACCTAGGCTTTCAATTTCAGAATCAATTGCTGCCTCATCTAAGCCACTCAGCTTGCGATAGACTTCAGTCTGGAGGGTTCGCTCCTGGATGTCCTGGCAGTAGGCAACCACATTATCTCGATTGATATCAACGCTGTACTTATATGTCGACACACCGTTGATGTCCTCTTCGGCGACATATTCTTGATTTTCAAATATAGCGGTGCTCTCGTCAGACGTAAATACGTATTCATTCGTCACATCAGTCACGACCGACATAAGCTCAGCATAATCTTCGGCTGTTAGTTCTTGCTCGGTTGGGCTCACCTCGGCGTCGACACCGCTCAGAGACTCCTCTATCAGCGTCGACGAGATGTGAATCCACTGGTCGTCATACTGGCTAATCCCAGGGAAGAACGATTCAAGCCCGAGCTGGCCAATACCACTGAAATTCACGAATACGTCTGGAAATTCGGCGTCATCCGCAATATCAGTCATAACTTGCATGTTTAACTCTTGTTGCGTCGCCTCATCAGGCCCATAGCTCACATCAACCGTACTATCAGAACGGGCATCATCGAAACGCGAGTCAAGCACGCCGCTGGCCTGCACATCAGAACTCGTGAAGTTCAACTCAGCGGTAATGGCTGATTGGCTGAATCTCTCGATCTTTTCTGCTTGCGTTAACTCGGTCGTGAGTTCTTTTATGACATCACCACTCCGCTCCAGGCCGGTCCGATAGACGCTCTCTGGCTGGTTTGGAAGATAGTAGCCAAAAACAAAAGCACCCGCCAGCACGATAAGGGCAGTGATAATGCCAATAATCCAGGTTAGACTCAGGCGCTTTTTACTGTTTGGCTTTCCGCCAGGAGGAGTCGGCGTTGACGTAGCGGCAGGTGCTGTTTCTGGAGGAGTAGGGGTGGCAGAAGGAGCCTGAGGAGAACCTGGGCTCGCTGGTTGGCCTGTAGTTGCTTGTGGCGCCGGCGTATTTCCTGATGCTGAAGCCGCGGCCTGAGCTGGTGCGCCAGTCTGTGGTGAGCCTACCTGGCTGGATGGGGGCGTAGCCTGCGGTACTGCTGAGGGGGCAGCCTCGGCTTGCATGGCTTCTTCAACGTTAAAATTCGTGCTGCTCGCTGGCTGGGCTGGTGCAGCCGGTTGTTGCGGGGATGGCGACGCAGGTGGTGATTGCGTGGCAGCCGCACCACCTTGATTTTGCTGCTGCGGGCTATCCATAGCGAATGGCTGCGGTTCAGCTGGTGGCGAGGATTCTGGATTTGATGCCTGAGATGATGGAGAAGTAGGGCCAGGCTGCGGGGATGGCGGTGGAGCTGCGGTTGGCTGCTCAGATTGTTTTGTTTGGTTCTGTGGGGCGTCGGGCTCATTGTTTGACGAGCGTGGGCTGATATCCATTTTATATGTCCTTTTATACGTTCATATTTAGGCGCAGTATACCATAAGAACTTATATAAACTATCTGTTACGAGCATGGTCGCCTCCGTCGCCTAGGCGTAGAGACCTGAAATAGCATCACTACGGAAAATGAGTCAAAGCCACGAAAACCCGTGACAGCTCTGTTGTCAACTTAGATGTCGCGTCTGCTTTGACGCCACCTCAAAACTGTCGGTTAGCGACGGTATGTGTATCAGAAAAAAAATTTCATGGTTGGATACGAATAATAAGCTTGCCTACATCAAGTACGCAATCGTTCATTGAAACTGTAAAAACTCATATTTTACAGTTTCTAAACGTAGCAAAATTAATTTTTCGCTTGGATGGACTGCAGATACACTGCTGCCTGGGAAAATACCTGCTCTGATAGGCTGTTCGGTTGCGCTTGCTTGCTCGTAACCCCGACAATTGGACGGTCGATATGCTGGGGATAGTTTCCGCCGAGATAAGCCAGCTCGCCCCGCTCCACATATTCTGCCACCAACGTATAAGGCAAAACACTGAAGCCAATCCCACGGAGACAGAGCTGCAGCATCACATCTGGGCTGGTCGAGTGCATAACCACGCTGTAGGAGATATCACGCGAAGCCAGCGATGCCTCAATCAGCTTATGCGATGAGGCCTGCGGGTTATAGCTGATATAGGGCAGGGTAGCCTCATGGCTACACTGAAGGGATGCGGCAGCTACCACAGCCAGTGGTTCGCTACCTAATGATTGAAGTGTCAGCCGTGGCGATAGCTCCTCCTGAGGAGAAACCACCAAGGCACTTTGTAGATCACCAGCGATAACCTGGTCGATTAATCGGCGTGAGGAATCGACGGTTAAAGATAGCTCCGCCTTTTGGCCAATTTCTGAAAACATATCGTGATGAACAAATAATAAGTCCGCCATGCTGTCTATTAGGCCAAGTCGAAAATGCGGTTTCTGCTGCTGGAGCTCCCTGAGGTGATTGCCGAGGTCGTCGAGCGAGACACTAATGCCACGCGCGGTTTCCAGTACGGCGCGACCAGCGGCCGTCAGAATACTACGCCGCCCATCGCGCTCAAACAGCGATACGCCCAACTCCCTCTCCAGCTGTTTTACCGCCATCGACAAAGCTGGCTGCGAGACGTGCAATTGCTGCGCCGCCTGCGCAAAACTTCCATGCGTAGCGACAGCGACGAACTTGCGCACTTTCTCATCCATAAATATATCTTATCAGTATATAAGATATTTATATTGGATACTTATATAAAATCTACGTACCATCAGAGCCGGATAGACATTTTGTAACGTGAGGAGGAAACTATGGCTCGTAAAGCAGCACGTCCCATCAAAATAGCGATCGTCGGAGTAGGCAATTGTGCTTCGTCGCTCATACAAGGAATTGAATACTATAAAGACGCCGGCAACGATGACTTTGTCCCCGGTGTCATGCACGCACATTTTGGCGGATACCATATCAGCGATATAGAGGTTGTCGCTGCTTTCGATGTGCACGAACACAAAGTTGGATACGACGTCGCCGAGGCAATTTATGCTGAGCCCAATAACACGACCGTTTTTGCCCAGGTACCCAAGCTCGGCGTAACCGTCCAAAAAGGCCCAACACTTGACGGTGTGAATAAGTACACTGCTGAGGTGGTACCAATTTCTCCCATAAAGGACGTCGATGTAGTTGCTGCACTGAAAGCGAGCGGCGCCGACATGGTCGTCAACTATCTACCGGTTGGGTCGCAGCAGGCAACAGAGTTTTACGCCCAAGCGGCCATAGACGCTGGCTGTGGTTTCGTCAATAATATCCCCGTCTTCATTGCTTCCAACCCACAATGGGCACAGAAGTTCCAGCAGGCTGGCCTACCGGTAATTGGTGACGATATCAAAGCTCAAGTTGGCGCCACCATTACGCACCGAACGCTCGTCAACTTATTCTTGGACAGAGGCATGAAGATTGAGCGAACGTATCAACTCAACACAGGTGGCAATACGGATTTTATGAACATGCTCGAACGGGAGCGGCTCGACAGCAAAAAAACGTCGAAAACAAACGCTGTCACCTCCATGATTGAAGCGCGCGGCCAGACAATCGATCCGGATGATATTCACGTCGGACCATCAGACTATGTGCCGTGGCAAAAGGACAATAAGATTTGTTTCTTGCGGATTGAAAGTAAGCACTTCGGTGATGTACCGATGAACCTAGAGTTGCGACTGTCAGTCGAGGATTCGCCAAATTCTGCCGGTGTCGCCATTGACTCTATCCGCTGCCTTAAATTAGCGCTTGATAACAAACTAGCCGGACCGATCATAGAACCAGCTGCGTATTTCCAGAAGCACCCACCGAAACAGGTCGAGGACCGCGAAGCACGTCAGATGGTCGAGGACTACATCACCACCTACGCGTAAAACTCAGTATGCCTCGATCTGTGCACCCATTAAACCCGACATACGACAGTGTGTCGGGTTTAATAAGGCTAATGCGCCTGAGCACGACAACTCTGAGAAGTAAAAAAGTGTATTGACACAGGCCATGGCTCTGCTAGAGTATTAAGTGGTTGCTTAAATACTTAATCAGCCACCTTGTGATGAAAATACCAACAACACCAGCCCTCAACGACACCGAGATAGCCAAGCTATTTCGCGCAATTGGCGATCCAACACGGTTGAAGATTATGTGTTTGTTGCTGGAAAAGAGAGATTTGTGCGTGGGTGAACTTGCCAGCGAAGTGGACATATCCACACCTGGCGTATCGCAACACCTGAAATTGCTGGAGTTGCACGGCCTAGCAGTGCCGGTGCGTATTGGACAAAAAACCTGCTATGTGCCAAACCGAGACAATCCCAGCGCAAACGTGCTGTTTGATTGTATTAAAACCTTAAAGGAGGAATAACCATGAAAGATGTCACCATCTATACCACACCAACCTGTAGCTTTTGTCACATGACGAAGAGCTTTTTCAAGGACAAAGGAGTTGACTACAAAGAAGTTGACCTAACGAAGGACCAGGCAGCCATGAAACACGTCGTCGAGGCAACTGGCCAAATGGGTGTACCTGTGACGCAAATTGATGACCAGTATGTCATCGGTTTTGATAAGGCGACACTATCGCAACTTCTCAACGTATAAGGGAAAACCTATGAGGCTTGTTCTCTGGATAGCAGGTGCTTTTGCGCTATTTTCTCTCTTGCTGATTTTCCTTGGCGAAGACAACACGCCTTCCAGCAGCACAGCTCGATCGGCAAATACTCAGCCGGCCGTAGACCGACCGGCTGAGACGCCAGAGTTGACGCATGGCGCAGCCGACGCACGCGTCACGCTCGTAAAATACATGGACTTCAAGTGCCCGCTATGTAATAGCTTGCACCAAAATGCCATGCAAGAGATTGACGGCGCCTACATTGAAAGTGGTGATGTGCGTGTCGTCTATCGTAACTTGGCCTCGCTCGGCCCGGACTCACCGCGAGCTGCCCAAGGAGCATATTGCGCCTTAGAACAGGAATTATTTCACGAATATCAAGACGCCACCTATGCCTACATGTGGGACAACTACTATAGCCAGGGCCGCATTCAAGAGGGTGAGTTTTCCGATGTGTTGACAACGGACGTGCTCCGCCAAACCTTCAGCAGTGTCGGCGGTGACGGGAATACCTTTGTGTCATGCCTCGAAGACGGGACATATGCTCAATTGGTTGAGGCTGATCGACAGCTCGCCTCGCGTGACGGAGTCCGTGGCACACCAAGTGTTGTGGCCGCCGGAGAAGTTATTGTTGGCGCGCAACCGTTTTCTATTTATCGAACCTTTATCGAATCACTGCTATGAGCATGACGCCTCCTTTGAGCACCAGAGCAGTCATCAGCCTTCGAGGCGTCGCCGGAGTCTTACGATACCCGAGATATGCACTGGTGTTTATCGCCATGTCGGCGCTCAGCCTAGGTATGGTATTGTGGTCGCTGAATATCGGATTGCTGGGATACGTTCTTTTTGAGGCACCGCTGTCACTCCTGCAAAAATTAGGTTTCTTGCTCGATATCTATGGCAGCATTGCCACAAACTACGCCAGCGGGCAAGCCATGACAATTACCCTTTTTTCTATTCTGTTTGGGCTCAATATTACTGTTCTTCTCTATGTATCTCGTCGTGGGCAACGGGAGGTATTGCGCAGCAAACAGAGCGGCGGCAGTATGGTTTTTGCCGTACTCGGCGGAGGGTGTGCCGCATGTGGTACCGCGTTGATTGGACCGCTGCTGGGCACCTTCGGTGCTTCCGTCAGCTCGGCGGCTATTGCTGACATCGGAATCGCCGCCTTAGCGTTCGCAATTATATTGACGTTGTATTCACTGTTCGGTCTCGGCCAAAAAGCCGCCACTGCACAGGCGACACAGCGTCAGCAGGAAAGGGGGGCGTTTTCAAAAAACCAAACTCACGAAAAATAGATGCAACGCTGAAAAGCGCACGACAATGAGTTAACATACCTACAACGGAGGACACCATGAAAGCAACCTACAAAAACACGACACTCGCACAGAGCGACGAAACAGTGCTCATCGAGGGAAACCACTACTTCCCACCAGAGAGCGTAAACACAGATTTTTTCTCACCAACTGACATGCA
>CAZGPJ010000029.1:0-8755 GCA_964527485.1 uncultured Candidatus Saccharibacteria bacterium | reverse complement strand
CGTGGATTTGGGTAGGCTAAACAGTAGTGAATATACAAAAAATAAAACGTCTCATACAACATAATCTGATGCACGCGTCTGCGTTAAAGCCGATTTCTCGTGAAGAAAAACTGCACATCACGGACATAAACAGCGAAACGACGCACAAACGGATGAAGCAAATACACAAAGAGTTCAAGCAAACGTTTGAGCTGCTTAAGGATCATCAGAACACGGTGACGTTTTTTGGTTCAGCTCGCTTTGACGAGAACAATGAACACTACAAAACCGCCCGCAGGTTGGCTGATATGATTGTTCGTGGCACTGGGGCGTCGGTTGTCACGGGTGGTGGTCCGGGCATCATGGAGGCAGCTAACCGTGGCGCCGCTGATGAACATGGTGTGTCTATTGGCATGACAATACAGTTGCCACATGAACAGGTCACGAACGGATATGTAAACCGCTCTGTTGACTTCTACTACTTCTTTAGCCGAAAAGTGGCACTTTCTTTCGCAGCTCGGGCCTATATATATTTTCCGGGTGGTTTTGGCACGATGGACGAACTATTCGAGATACTCACCCTAAAACAGACTCACCGAATCAAGCCTATCCCCGTTATCTTGGTCGGGTCGGAATTCTGGAATCCTCTCGATAGTTTCATCCGCTCGGTTCTGCTCGAGCAGGCCAAGACCATCGACTCCAAAGATACTGATTTATATATCATAACCGATGACTTGCATGAGGCTGTCCGTATCATCAACGCCTACACTGGCTAGAGTAGCTCGATCGATGAGATTTCCCTAGACCGGGTTGTGCCGGCGCAGATTGAGCTGTGTCGCCCGCTGCAGATATACCATGATGATAATTAGAACGACGTAGTATGCAGCAACGAAACTGTAATCGATCTGTATCGACCCAACTGCCCAGGGCAGTGAGGCTAAATATTCAACAACTGTTGTAATATAGCTGAGACCAATCTGTGTTGGTACGGCTATGAAGGCGGCGAACCAATCAAAGACGAAGCTTGATACTCCTACGAAGAACGTGCCGAGCATAACAGGAGGTACGACGGGCAGCACGAGGACATTCGCGAGCAAAGCCAGAGGCGAATACTGTTCAAATGTGAGTGCGATTATCGGAAAAGTCGTCAGCTGCGCCGATAGGGTGGCGATGAGGAGATAGCGGAAAAATCCAGGTTCTTTCTCTGGGTGCCAAAAGTAGGCGTGCAAAAGAGGAGCCAAAAGTATGACACCAGCGAAAGCGGCAAAAGATAAGTGCCACGCCATATCTCCGATGATGTACAGAGGGTTCATGAGTACAGTGGCAGCAGCAACTACCAGTAGTAAGATGACAGGGTGTATTGCGCGGCCAAAATACCACGCCAGTAAACTCAGTGATGTCACCAGGGCTGCTCGCACCATCGAGGTGCTGTAGCCCGTTAGAACGAGAAATCCGCCAATAAGTAGCAGGCTGCTCGCCAGAGCGAGATAGTTGGAATGACGCTCGAACAATCGGCGAGCAAAGCGAACAACGATAGTGAGGTGAAAACCACTGGCAACTACTAAGTGAACCAGGCCAAGATCACGAAAAATATCTTGAATGAACTCAGACAGTGCCTGGCGTTGACCAACAAGGAAGCTGACGCCTAAGCTCGCTTGTGGCTGCTGGATGTGCTGAGAAATATGATGCGAAAAATTGTCACGAGCCACTCGAGTGACGTCGCCTGGTGTTGGCCGCTGTATGTCGATGAGCGTTGCCGAGTACAGCGCCGCGTGCCGCGTACCAAAACCTTCTTGTATATCACCTGCAATAGTTATTGTGTCGCCACGTTTTATCTCGACATCACTTGCAACGCTGGCCCAAATGGTACCTGGTCGAGGTTGATTATGTATCTGGATGTCTGTGAGCGTTAGCCGTTGTTCGCCCGATTGCGTACGGTTTGTATCGTCGGAGACTGAACCGCTCACCTCAACTGTCTCTCCACTAATCTGTTGATAGTAGGCCACGTCTGCCTGTGCTCGCGCACCGACACAAAGCCCAAGACTGATGCCGCCAAATAGTGCCAGCATTAGGGCGAGAGGCGTGCGGCGCATTATCGCAATAAACAGTAGAATAATTGCCGCCACAAGCCAGGCAGAATTATGTAAATATGTAGGCGGCAAAAATGCGGCAATCAGTGCTCCAGCAAGAATGCCAGCGGCAGCCCAGGCAATGTGCCATGATTCGTGGATGGTGCGCGGCCGATGCACGGCTAAGCTCCTGGTTGAAGGGGGAGAACTTGTAGGGGGCATTTTTGTAGCTGTCTACTCATCGTGCGCTGTTCTGCCGCTGATAGCCACAGGTCATAGCGTTGTTTTACGGCAATTTGCCGGGCGATATAACGGCAACGATACGCGGGGTCTGGCAGCCAACCCGCAGCATCTTGACTGCCTTTTTCGATATTCGTCGGTCCATCGACAGCTATGAGGTTGAGCGGGTCATTATAAAACTGAAGGCGCTGCTCGGCGCTGAGTGTTTGCGCGCCTTTTTGCCAGGCGTCCGAAACGGCGACGACGTGCTCAATATGTATCGCATTACTACTGCCTACACCCCGCTCGAAGCGAATCTCTTTTTGGCTGTAGGGCCCACGGGTTAATATCCCGCTCAGTACGGTACAATTGTCATCTGCCAGAACGACATCGACTAAATCACGTTGCAGGATACGATTTCGGGTATCACATCCATTACGTTCAGCCCAATCGTCACTGAACGCACTCCGTTGGTAGTCAGAGCCATCAGCGCGCTCTGCGACGGCAAGTTGTCCGAGCGCTTTGCTAGCTCGGGTATATTCACCAGACTCTATGCGACGAGCCAGGACAGATGCATCTAGCTGCGGTTCATCTGGGCTCACTTGAGGGGAGCTGCCTATAAACTGGAAGGTAATGATCAGTAGACAGACAATGAATACGAGAGAAAAGCGACGTTTCCTTTGCCGGGAAGCGATGGATTCTTGCTTCATTGAGCGTCACTATAGCATTATTTTGGTACACAGTATATCGGGTGCTGCTACGTTAGGAGTTTCTTGGGATATGCTCCTCTGGTAAAATATAACTAAGCAGATATACAGCGTGGATTGCTGGTTTCGGCGTGTTCGCTGCATGAAAGCATGCGCGCTCTTTTATCGGCCACTTTAAGACCAAACAATTACCCGAGGTTATCTTATGGCGACTATTGAACCAATGACATTTATTCGAGAGAAAGAGTATAACGACTATCGCTCTGATCGTCTGCATGAGAATGAGCTTGAGCAAAACCAGCTGTGCACCTTCTTTACTCAATTCGAACCAGGAGAGAAGGAGGCGGCACGAATTCCGGTACGCTTAACACACATGGAGCATGCCATAGGCGCCTTATCTGTGACAGTTTGTTTGTTGGATGCCGACCTTGGCCCACTTTTTGAAGCTGACGGGAAAATGAACAATGGTTTCTGGAAAGACAATGCTGGAACGATTCGGGTCAAGGGCCTGAGCTCAAAAGAACAACTGGTCACAGAGGCGTTCTTACATGAGTATGACGACGGTCTATCACTAGATCAGCTCACTGCTTTATACGAACGAGCATTGCCTGTTTCGGTGTAATCAATGAACTTGTGCTTACGGCACACTCTTGATACACTTGCGGATGTACATAACAAACAATGTGGTGGGGATAGGGGTTACATTTTATGAAATTAGTACTTGCTTCAGGTGCTTTTGTGTTCTTGCTCTCCGCAGCATTATTTTTAGCAACAGCATACCCGACACTAGGTTCTGGTGTGGTTACGGCACAGAGTGTTCTATCAGACACGCCGGAGGATGAAGAGGGCGTTGATGAACAGGAACAAGAAGATGAAGACGTGTCTCGTGAAGCCCCCGCAGCTTACACGTATGTAGCACAACCAGGTGATTCCTATACGCTCATGGCGCGAAAAGCCGTCCAGACATACGGTATTGTCGAGAGTGTCGATTTGAGTAAAGCTCAAATTATATTTGTTGAGACAAATCTGACGCAAGCTGCCGGCTCGCCGCTTTTAGGCGTTGACGAGGTGGTTGATATAGAGCAAGAACACGTCGCAGATTGGGTCGAGCGAGCAGGCGACTTATCAGAATCAGAAGAAGCTGCTTGGGCGAGCTATGCTGATGGAGTCGACTTCAATACCGATTCTGTCGGTGAAGCCAGCGAATAGAGACCGCCTCTAGCGTGCTTCTTGACTGTTGTTTAAGTGCGCAGAATATTTGAGATATAGCTCCGCTTGCACCGTGATATACTCAGCTATATGAGTGGTCTTACCTTCATCGTTCTGATTATTCTGCTGATATACGTGATTGCAAAATCGAAGCCAGTAGACACCCAAGACAGTGAACAATTGCTGCAAGAAAGAGATCGACAGTGGCGATCTTATATTAGTGCGTTCTCTGACCGGGTGAAAACCAAAGCCGAGGAACAGCTCATCGCACGAATGCTACGTGGTGATGCTGATCCAGATGATGAAACCTCGTTTACTGCGACAACACCCTCTTCTTCTATTGCTACGGAACCGTCAGCTGCGCTGGTTGAGTCTGAAAAATCACAGGTTCTCGCTGCGGCAGGAGAAGACGATGCGAACGTCACACAAAAAGAGCCTGTCGATAATGCATTGCTGCTCCTCTATTTTGGCGCTTTCCTGTTTGTGGCTTCAGCTGGTCTGTTTGTTGCATTTGGAAATGTCGCGGGTAGCCTGCGGGCGCTCGTTGTCGTATGTCTTTCAGCAGCGCTCTATAGCCTTGGGTTGTGGCTGCACGCAGCCAGCACGCGTTTAGGTCAGGCGGGAGTTGCTTTTACGGCAATCGGTATGGCGATTGCTCCACTAGCTGGTCTCGCGGTGTATACGTACGTCTTCGATCAAACCGCTGGCTCAATAATATGGTTTGTGACATCGCTCGTGGTGCTTCTCATGTACGGGCTTGCGCTATACCGAATTCGCTCAACTTTCATTGGATATTTATTTATATTTAGCTTTTTGTCGCTAGCTCAGTCGGCCATGTCGATCATTGAGGCCCCGCTCTATCTGTTCATTTGGACGCTTATCCTCAGTGGTATGCTGCTGCGCATAGCGTCACTGCGTATTACATTGATTCCCCAACTGCACGAACCAACAGTCGTCAGCTCGCAGCTTATTATTCCATTGAGTTTGTTTGTGTCTCTTTTGAGCGTCGGCGGGGAGGGGCTATTTCAACTAGCGGTCAGCCTGGCTTTTGCCAGTGCATACTACGGTTTAGAGGCAATATTGTCCCGGCCCCAACGGCTTTCGTTGATCACTGTGTCTCATATTTTCGGCTTGTTGGCAGTTGCTGTCGGTGCTTTTTCCTATCAGGAAATGTTCCGGGACGTAACTCTCAGCGTGTTGATAATGGTCGCCCTGCATGTGGGTGTGCTGATCCGCTTGAAGCAAAAAGATATTGCTGAGGCAATTGCTACCAACGCCATGGCAGCCGCTGTTTTCGCGCCTCTATTCGCTTTAAATGATGCGCCATACCTGCTTGCTGCCTTGCTTGTGGCGCTTGGTTTCGGTTTGTTTGTCAGTTTTTGGCAGAGACGACCTGATGGTCTTTTGCTTGGCTTGAGCGCACTTTTCTTTCTCCCTATAGTCATTGGTCAGGCCGTTATGTCGCCAGCCGTTGATGCATCTATGCAGGCTATTATTTCAACAGCCGTGGTCGGAGCCGTTGTTGCTCTACGATACGAGGTTTTGCGTTGGCGTTCGTCTCTCTGGTCAGATTCAGCTGACAGCTTGCTGGTACTTGTGACCCTCGGAGCTCTTGTTCCTGCTGTATTTGCCAGCGTTTTCGTGAGCTTTGTCCTTATTGTTGCGCTGGCCGGTCTTTACGTCGTTCTTGGCGCCATCGACAAGCAGTCTCGTTGGGTGGTCGGATCTGGTCTGGTCGTGTCAACCTTTATTTTTAAGGGGCTACTTGTCGCCACCAACCCAACTCTGACTGCTGCCATGGTGCTTGTTGTAACCTGGAATATCGCTCTCGCGCTACACTTTCGTGATGAAGTTACTCGTTGGCTGGGGTCTTTTGTGTGGTTCTTTTTGCCGCCCGCTCTTGCCGTTGAAGGGTTTGGCTTTACCATGAAAACGAGTGGCTACGCCTGGAGTTACCTTGGTGTTATGGTTGGTTTTCTGGTGGCGCGTGCGATTGCCCGCGGTGTTATCGCCCGTTCCTCGCGGGCGTCTCTTTCGAGCTACGAGAGTAGTTCTAGCAGTGTCTATGTCTTGGGTTATATTTTCAGTGGCAGCCTGGCAGTTGGGTTTAGCTTATTGTCGAGCAACTCTCAACTCCACGCCAGCCTGATAACTCTTGCACTCATGGTGGCCACCTACCTAACGGCTGTTCATATCGAGAAGCAACCCACACTGCTTGGCCTCATCCCTCTCCTTGCCCAGCTGTTGCTCCTTACCTCTATTCAGCCTATCGGCGCAGAGGACGGTTTTATTAATCTGTATCTTGTCGCTTCATCATTTGTCGCACTGGTGTGTTATTGGTCGACACTGCAGCATGGCTCTTCAGCGTTCGTTGGGGCGCAAAGTTCGTGGCGCATGAGCGCCTTGCTTACACTGTTCGTGGCACCAGCCTCAGTTCTCCTTTTTACAGAGACGTATCTATTGATGCCTGTATTGCTGGCGGTAGCAGGCGCGGTCACTCTCTATGAGGCACGGCAAGAAGGGCAGTCTAGCCGTGAGGCAAGTGGTCTCATTATCGTGGTGGCTCTTATGTGGCTTATGGGCTATTTCGGCGTGACGAGCTTCCAGGCATACAGCCACGTCGCAGCACTGACGCTCGGCCTTTATGCGTACTGGCGATATCGTCGCGACGAGCAGTTAACATCAGATACGTACTTACGCTATATGTTCTTGGTTGCCACTATACCTCTACTTCTGCAGGCGCTCGGTCGGTCTGGTGATCTGTACGGCTGGTGGCTCATACTTGAGCAGGTCGGTTTTATGCTGCTTGGTATGGTAACCGGTCGGCGATTCTTGACGACATGGGGTTTGTACGTATCTGTAGCAGCGATCCTCTACCAATTACGCGATCTTGGCTGGGCGGCCTTGACCTTCCTCGCGATATTCATAATTGGGCTGGCGATATACCACTTGAATAAAAGTGGTAGTAACGAATAAGCTTTATTTCTGCAGGACATGACGCTGAAGCCATGTATACAGAACAATGCCAGCAGCGACACCGACGTTGACCGAGCGCGTTGAGCCAAACTGCTCTATGGCGATGACCGTCTCACATATATTTTGCATTTCATCTGATAGTCCAGGCCCTTCCTGTCCAAATATATAGACGGTACTTTTTGGTAGCCCTGCCGAGCTCAGTGGCTGGCTGCCTTCGATATTATCAATGCCGATACGGCGTAATTTATGTTTGATGGTCCATTCATGAAATGTTTTTACCGTGCGGTGATGGTAGAGCTCGAGGTACTTCTCCGTTGCCATAGCCCCACGACGATTCCAGTGGCGCTTGCCAATAATGTGCACGCCAGCAACATTACACGCGTTAGCGCTTCGTACAATTGACCCGATATTATAATCGTGTTGATAATTTTCGATGGCGACATGAAGAGGGAAAGCCTTTTTGGCAAGGTCGTCTTTCACCGCCTCGGTACGCCACGTTTTGTATGAATCAATAACATTGCGCGGGTCGCCGTTGTCAGCAAGCTCAGAGTCAATATGTTCGTCGTTTGTCATGGCTCTAGTATAGCGTCTCCTGGTATGATATGTAGGCAAAGATTAAGTTGAGGAGGCTGATATGGATAATCCAGACGAAAACAACAAGAAAGCAAATTTTAATCTCGACCCGAATACGACGCCAGTGCTTCACGCTGACGCGTACCTTATTGGCTCTAACGAACACGTTGTCACGCTTAACTTCGCTCAGGCCTTACCTCAGCCCGGACAACAGCACATCGTCGCACGCGTGTCTCTCACGCGCAACCAAGCCAAAGAGTTTTTGACGAACTTAAACGACCACGTACAGAAGTTCGAGATATAAGCGAGCAGTCGATACTGCTATACTGGTACTCGTGAGCAAAGTAGACGTCTTATTAGGACTACAGTGGGGAGACGAAGGCAAGGGCAAGATTGTCGATGTCCTTGCTCGTGATTATGATGTTGTCGCTCGATTCCAAGGTGGCCCAAATGCCGGACACACTCTCGTCTTTGATGACAAAAAATACGTACTTCACTCTGTGCCTTCTGGTATTTTTCAAAAAAATACTATGAATCTTATTGGTAATGGCGTGGTCCTAGATCCAGCCGTACTCGAGGAAGAGCTACATATGCTCGAGCAAGCTGGAGTTGAGCCTTCGAAAAATTTGCTGATTTCCAAGAAGGCACATTTAATATTGCCAACTCATAAACTACTTGACGCAGCGTACGAAAAACGCAGAGGCAAAGCGGCCATCGGTAGTACGCTCCGCGGTATTGGTCCAGCATATAGCGATAAAGTATCGCGCAACGGGCTACGCGTCGGTGACATCGCCGAGCCAGATTTTGAAGAAAGGCTACAAAAAAGTGTGGCGCGTCACATTGAGCTGCTTGACTGGATGGACTTTCCGCATGATATCGAAGACGCGTTCGTGATGTGGCGACGTTCACTTGATTCGGTGCGCGCACTGCAACTTGTTGACAGTGAGTACTATATCCACGAGCAACTGAGTAAAGATAAGCGCGTATTAGCAGAAGGAGCTCAAGGCTCACTGCTGGATATTG
>CAZGPJ010000028.1:0-8912 GCA_964527485.1 uncultured Candidatus Saccharibacteria bacterium | reverse complement strand
ATTCGCGGCAAAAGTGAGTTTTATGGGCGCGAGTTTATCGTTAATCCGCACACGCTTGAACCTCGTCCAGAAACCGAGACCATGATTGATCTACTCAAGCAGTCAGTCATTAGTCGCCAGTCATCAGTCGCCAGTCAAAAGGAAGAAACCCAAGAAATACCAACTAGTAGCCACGGCCCTGCAACAAGAGACAGGCGACAGGTGACAAGCGACAATAACCTCACGATCATTGATGTGGGTACTGGCAGTGGGTGTATAGCAATAACGACGAAACTGATTTACCCTGACGCCTCAGTTATCGCCACCGACATAGATGACAAATGTCTCAAACTAGCTCGTCAAAATGCCAAAACACATGACACTGACATAACCTTCCTCAAAGGCGACCTCCTAAAACCCTTTACAGACCTACATGTAGGATCCACGTATGTGGAGTCAGAGGCAGATTTCTTCTTGAGTAACGGAGTAAATCGTATACATCATACGATGCATGAGCAACGCAAAGAAAAATCAGACTCTGGCCCGCAAGCCAACAACAGAGTTGTCAGCTCTACTGACAAGCAGGTTGTTGGTGATACGTGGATACTACTGGCGAATCTTCCCTACGTGCCTGATGGACACACAATCAACGCAGCTGCCATGTTCGAACCAAAACACGCCCTGTTTGGCGGCGAAGACGGGCTCGATTATTATCGTCGCCTATTCTCCCAAGCCGCTCAACTCTCTACTCCGCCATCCAGTATTTTTACCGAATCATTGCCCTCGCAGCACGACACGTTAACTCAGATTGCTCATTCACGTGGCTACGCGCCAGTGATAACGGACGACTTTATCATCAGGTTTGACCGCACCTAGGAGGTTAGCGAGTTTCGGGAAGCGCTTCCAGGACCACTGATATCTGCTGTTCTCCTCCGTCTCGTACAATTGTCAGGTCCACCGTTTCACCCACCTGATTACGGGCGATCAGAGATGTCAGGCTGGCATCTGGGCCAACTTCAACTCCATCAACAGCCGTAATGATGTCTTTCTCCTGCAAACCAGCTTTATCTGCGGGACTATCCGGCAAAATAGTTGGCTGCCGTGCATTGCCAGGAGCCAGATACGCTCCGGTGGTTTGGTCTAAGTTCACCTCGTAGGCATAATCTTCCGTCAGATTGACGAAGCGCACGCCAATATACGGTCGCTGCAGTTCGCCAGTCTCAAGAACGCCAGCAATCAGACCCTTGATGTCATCAATGGGGATAGCAAAGCCGATGCCTTCAGCCGAGCCGCCAGCCACTGCGGTGTTAATCCCGATGACTTCCCCGCGACTGTTCACTAACGGGCCGCCAGAGTTCCCCTGGTTAATCGCCGCGTCTGTCTGAATAAGGTTCTGCAGACTATCAGCGCTACTACCGCCACGAGCAATCACACTTCTGCCAAACCCGGACACAATGCCACTGGTGACCGTATTATCGAATTGCCCAAGAGCATTGCCGATAGCAATGACGCGCGCGCCAACTTCTGTATCAATTGAGCTACCGATACGGGCGGGCGTGAGGTCTTTGCCCTTGCTGTCGTTGATACGCAGGAAAGCAACGTCAAGCGAATCGTCTTGATTGGTCCGACCGATCAGCTCTACGTCATCCAACTCTGTACCATCTGACAGCGTCAACGATATGTCGGTTGTCCCCTCCGGAACAACGTGGCGGTTGGTAATAACCACTCCGTCTTCGTCCAGGATCACACCGGTTCCGGCACTTTGACGCTCAGCACCTTGACCGCCAAAACCAAAGAACGGGTCGCGGGCGGTATCAGTCTGCACGACATTTACCGATACAACGCTTGGGCCGACCTCTGCGACTAGCTCACTAATGAGGCGACCCTCGTCAACCACAACCTCTTCGGCGGCGCGTCGATCAAAGCTTGACCCTTGATCAGAAAAGTACTGCAGACCGACATATGAACCGATAAACCCTGCCAACAATGCGATGAGAAGCGTCAGAAACGGATGGACAGTTCGGTGGTTATCGGCTTTTTTGAGCTGAGCCTGACTCTTCTTCGTCGTCTTATCTGGTGACGCTTTCTTGTTCTCTCCTGCAGTTGCCATGGTGCCCCCTCTTTCTATATTCTTTAGATTGCCTTGTCGGTCCAATCTGCTCTTTCAAGCACGATCAATACAATTGCGACAATTATAAATACAAATTCCCGACGAACTAACGTCGACAGCCGATCATTGTGGTTCAGATAATACAGAGCCGCTAAGCCGTATCCAACCACAGTCAACAGTAATGTCGGCTGTGACACTATATTATAAAACAAAAGATAATGACCCAAAATCCACGTCAAAGCAGCCGAAAAGTAGCCCCAAAAATGAGCCAGAATCGGCGTGTACGGCTCCTCGAAACTGCTAAAAAAGTGTCGGGCGCTGACATAGGCAACAAACCATGTTGCCAGTACTAGAACAAGCAGAGGCGCATCGTTCCAAATGATGAACAGAGCGCTCAGGCCAAACACATGACCGACAGCGGCCTGCAGCGAAACACTGAGCATGTCGTTTTTTGGCTTCAGCACTAACAGCCAGAGAATGTAGGAGCCAGTCCAGAGCAATTGCCAGGCGACTTCTGGTACACGAACCATGAAAGCCAGGATGGATAAGCCAACGATAATATCTACCGCGTTTACCCGAATGTGCGCCCACCAAAAGCGTGGCTGCACGGCTAGCATGCGCCATTTACTCAGCAAAATAATAACTAAAGCCACCTGGGCCAGCTCTATCCGTACAAATATATATACGAAGATCGGCAACAACGCCGAAAGCAGGACGTGCGCAACATGCGCAAACCCGACGGCTGGCTTAATTTTGGATACGAGAAACTTCATTCTGTCCAATTAGTATAACAAAGTCAGCCGATACTTCCGCACGATCTACCCCTTCTGGCAGGCGTGTTGAGGCAAATGTTTTAAAACGCTGTTCCAGATAGCGTTTTGTGTATTTTTTCTCACCTCCGGTCAGATCGACCAATATGGTCTCTTGTACGTCCTGGTTAGGCGCAGGACGAGGATCACGCATCGTATAGCCAAATGAGGCCAGCTCTTCAGTCGTCTGCTCTGCCAAATCTGCGTACCCTGTACCATTTAGCACCAGCACATCGGCGTCTTCACTGCGCAAATAGCCGTCACGAAGTGTGTTGCGGATATAGGAATGGATTTCGCTGTAGTTATTCGCGCCAGCTCGCGGCAGCTGAATTGACAGCCCACTGATATTGCCCGACCCGATAAAATTCGTTGGTTCCTCACCCACCAGCTCTATAGACTGTATGGAATCGGGGTCAATCTCGCGCGCTATCTCGTTGAGCCGCGCTACTTCCTCGAGAGAAAAGTTTGTCTGCACATTATCAGCAAAATCATTAAATAAAGCGTTTAGCCGCGCTGGATTGGTGTAAGTGTCGGCCGAACCGATTTCGTTGCGCAGCCCAATCAACATCTCTCTTTGCCGCTCTGACCGGTCAAAGTCTCCGCGCGGACTGGTTTTCCGAGAGCGAACATAGGCCAGCGCCCGTAAACCATCGAATGTCTCCTCGCCCGGCTGCACATTCAGGACATACTGTCGCCCCTCAAGATCAAGCACCTCATAGACTGGCTCGTCGACAGTCAGAGTTACTCCCCCAACCGTATCAATAGCCCGCCGGAAACCGTCAAAGTCGATGCTGCTGTAGTAGTGCATCGGAATACCCAGTACCTCGCCTACTATGTCTTGGACAGCGCGGTACGCCCGAATATTTGCCTGCTGTTCTGATGCCGACTCTGCAATAGCGCGTGATCGCGTGTTAGGAAATACCTCATTTATCTTCATGGAGCCAAGATCCCCCTGATCGACGTATAGGTCTCGCGGTATGCTTACTAGGGCAGCCTCCTTGTGTATCGGGTCAATGCTGGCCACAATAATAGTATCGGTCAGCCGCGCCGCATCATCCATGCCTAGCAGCAGCACATTCACTCGGCCGTCCCCCTCACCGTTTAAGCGCGAGGGATCAATATTTTCTCGCAAAGCAACCGCGCTTCCGCCGCCCTGAAAAACTTGACGCGTCTTCAGATATGCCGTTGTCACAAAATAACTCCCAAAAGCAATAACCAGAACGAGCGCGACTGTTCGGAGCCGCACGTGTGGAGTCACCGCCCGAAAGACGCTCTTCTTTTTTGGCCTTTTTCTTTTTGATGCATCTTGCGGCATATCTAAGCGAATATTACCCGCGTCATCTCGCTGTGGTTGGCGCTCATTGTTTCGGCGCTGAGCCGATGGACCAAGTTGACGACGCTGGTCAGCTCGTGACGAGGACCGGAAACCGTCCGCTTGATGGAACGCGCCAATTTTCCGGCGCGCGTGAGGCGCCCCTGAGCGTGATGCCATAAAGCCATCAGTCGAGCCACGTGCTCGCTTTTCACTCGTATGTGATTGATTTTTTCGTCTAAGATGTTCCATTGTATTAGCTTCAAACAGTATAGCGTTTATGCTCGTCATTCGTAAATGTTCGCGAGCAGCTCGGAATTACTATATAGTGTTAGCCGAAACTATGGAACCCACACACCCCGCACCGTCTTACGCTAATTCACCTCCACCCAAGAGGCCGCGGCACTCCCGTGAAAGTTGGCGCAGCGTCGCTTCAACAGTCGCTATCCTTATCACTGCCCCGATTGTCGCCCTGCTGCTGATTACCTTCGTATTCCAGTCCTATGTCGTCGATGGACCAAGCATGGAAAGCACTTTACAGGACGGTGATCGCCTCATTGTTGTGAAAGCAGGTAAAACTCTGTCTCGCCTGCAAGGGTCAGACTACATTCCAAATCGCGGAGAAATCATCGTGTTTGCTCGCAACGGCACCTTTGACCCCATTGCTGGAGGCGAACGACAACTGATCAAGCGCGTGATTGCCCTCCCGGGTGAGCGCGTCGTTATTTCTAACGGGAAAATAACAGTTTACAATGATGCGTGGCCAAACGGTTTCAACCCCGATACGTCTGGTGACTATGGTGACGGAATAGGCTCACGCGGAACCAGCACAGATAAAGACATTGATATAACTGTCCCAGAAGGCGAAGTTTTCGTTATGGGAGATAACCGCAACAACTCACAAGATTCGCGCATTTTCGGTACGGTTTCCTCAGACGAGATTGTTGGCGAGCTGACTATGCGGATCTATCCCTTTGATAAGGTAACAACGTTTTAGCGTACGTGGCTGTCGCCCTGCGGCACTACCTCGTCAATCGATCAAGTAATTCCTGAAGTTCTTCGTCAGTCTTGAAGTGAAGTTCAACGCGACCACCACGAGCTGTGTGACGAAGTGTCACTTTTGTATTCAGTACCTTAGACACAGCTTTAGTTTGCTGGTTTTCAACCGCGGTTCTTCGATGCGCGTTTCGCGACTGCCCCTCTTTAATCCCGGTCACATACTGCTCTGCTTGGCGAACAGACCACGACTTCTCTTGGATGTACTGAAGCAACTTTTTTTGTTCAGCCTCATCTCCCTTCAATGCAAGGATGGCTCGGGCGTGACCTTCTGATATGGTATTTTGCTCAAGGGCGCGAATCGCTTCTTCGGGCAGCTGCAAAAGCCGAACAATATTATTAATGGTCGTTGCGGCTTTGCCGAGTCTCTTAGCAATCGCGCTATAGGGCATATTAAATTCTCGGTGCAGTCGCTCAATTGAGACAGCCTGCTCAATGGGTGACAAGTCTACACGTTGCACATTTTCCACCAGAGACACTTCGAGCTGCTCAAGCTCTTCCCGTTCACGGATAATACATGGTAGCTTTTTCAGGCCAGCCTGTTTGGCGGCGCGCCAGCGGCGCTCACCGGCGACAATGCGGTATTGACCCTCAGCCTTCTTGCTTGCATCAGGCACGACAATCAGCGGCTGCAAGACACCATACTGCTTAATCGAATGGCTCAGTTCGTCTATCGCTGTAGAGTCAAAGTGCTTACGTGGCTGCTGCTGGTTCGGGTGAATATGCTCAATGGGTACATTTTGTACTCGATCGTTTTTATCAATCAAAATACTGTTGTCAAAGTTCGTCGGTATCAACGAATCGAAGCCTTTACCAAGCCCTGTTTTCTTCATGATTCTATCCTTTTTTGTATCTCTTTACTGAGCTGTTTGTAGGCCCGAGCACCCTTCGACCATTTGTCGTGCTCAAAAATACTGACGCCATAGCTCGGAGCCTCAGCCAGCCGCACATTGCGTGGAATAACGGCGTCAAATAATTTGTCGCCAAAGTGGCCCTCAAGCTCCTTCTTCACGTGATCCGATAAAGAATTTCGGCTATCAAACATCGTGATGGCGACGCCCAGGAGCTCAAGATTCGGATTGAGGCCTCCCCGCACCCGCTGCACAATATCCAACAACTGGCCCAGCCCTTCCAGCGCATAATACTCGGCTTGTACAGGAATCAGTACCGAGTCTGCGGCACTAAGAGCATTAATTGTCAGCAGACCAAGCGACGGTGGGCAATCAATAAGTATGATGTCGTAGTCGAGCGGCGCAACAGCTCGCTGTAAGCGCTTTTCCCGCTCGAGTGCCTGGACCAAATCTACCTCGGCCGCTGCCAAGGTGGCGTTTGCAGGCGCCACGGCCAGGTTCTGTACACGTGTTGGGACAACCGCCTGCTCAGGTGTCACCATTTCGTTGGTTAACATATCATAGACTGTTACGGCACAATTTTGCTTATCAATACCGAGACCACTTGTTGCATTGCCCTGGGGATCACTATCGATAATGAGCACACGTTTGCCCGCTTTGGCGAGATAACTCGCCACACTAATAACTGTCGTGGTCTTGCCCACGCCTCCCTTTTGATTTAATACAGCAATGGTATGTTTTGGCATAGTATCCGTCGTTTTACCCGAGTTTTTCTTCTTTCATCCTAGCATAAAAACGCTGCCTACCGATATTCGTCCAGCAGCTTCTTCCTTTAGTATACTCTACCGCAGTTGCAGGCGAACACTCATAAACTCGTGTGGTGACGCCTCGTTCTGGCTCTCGGCTGTGTCAATACATACTATGCGCACAATTGCCTCCTCGGGCAAGTCTGTGCTTAGCGTCACCCAGTCGGATACCGCAAGGTTGCTCTCACGTGTTAGCTCGACCGTAATACCACTTTGTTTCCATGGATTGTCTCCTAGGGGCCCCGTTCCGCGGTACTCTATTTCACAGCCTAATTGGAGTGTCTCTGGCGCATCATTCACTGCTAACGACTCAACCTGTAGTCGCGCTTCATAAGAAGATTTCGTGTCGATGAGGACCTCAGACGAGCCAGGTAATTTGGTTTCTGTCGGCGGGACAATACCTTCGACCGAGTTCGCGAGTAATAAGTGCTCTGATATCCCACCCGAAATACAATCCTGCCAACGGTCTTCTTGGTAACAACGGAAGCGCTCCATAGCATGGTTGTAGTACTGTGCCCCATTGACCGCGCCAGTTGGGTCACCTTGACTATGCTTGCCAGCTAATACAAAGAGAACCGTCTGTGTCTCTGGGGTGGCGTCTCCGATAAGCACCAGACCATTTTGACTATCGACCGTAAATATATCATTGTCATCACTATCCGCCACTCGGAAAGCTTGCTGATCGTCGGCAAGAAGCTCTAAGGCACCATTTTCAAACACGGTAAAGACGTCTTGATCGTCCTTTGATATGACGAGCGGCGATGCACCACTATCAGCGTCAGTGCTCAAACGAATACGCTCGCCCTGCAGCATGGCCACGCCGCTCACGTCACCCACATTACTCAAGCCACCATAGTTATTGTTAATTCCGCCACTGATAGAAGCGCCTCCGCCAACCAGCGACAAGCCATTTATATTCTGTAGCTGGCCATCAGCACTGAGGCGAACCGTACCGTCAGTCTTAATGTCACGGGCACTGATGTTCTGTTGACTGTCGACAGTCTTAGCAACTTCGCTCACCGCTCGGAGTGTATAAATATTCAGCGCATCGTAGCGTACACGGTAGTAGCCATCATCACCTTGGTAGACCAGTTCAGGAAAGACTTCGGCCAGCTCTTGGGCGATAACACCGGTCTGTCGGTCACAGTCAAGGTTCAGGTCACTATAGCTATCTTCTTTACATTTGAAGTCAAAGTTCACTGTGTTCACCTCACGCATACCCTCAAGGATTGAGCTATCCAGCGATACAACATTTTCTTTCAGGTTGGCATCGGACAAACCACCAGACTGGCGACATGATCCAGCAGTGACGATTCCACCAGTCAGTGTGAAATTAACGAGATAATCATTGTTACCGTTACAGGACCCACTGATACCGGCCTGGCCATTGGCGGTAAAGCCACCTATCGCACTCACCCCGCCGCTTGCCGTAATACTACCAATATTCACCAGATCTCCGCCGTTGGTAATCCGGGTTGTGCCGTTGGTTTGCAGTGCCCCAGCTGAAGTGTCGATATTTCCACTGGCCGCGATGGTACTCACGCCAGAGAGTGCGCCAGCCTCAGTGATACCGCCGCTATTGTTATCGATACCGCCAGATAAGACCGCGCCGCCTGCACTCACCGTCAAAGTGCTGCTCGCGGTGAGCGTGCCGTCAACTGTGCTATCGCCTGTCACGTTAATACCGCCGCTGCTAATTGTTGCTCCTCCAGCAATACTGATACCGCCAGTAATGTCAGCGCCGCCGCTGACAACTGTCAGGCCAGTGATATTCTGCAGTGCGCCACTACTCGTGAGTCGGGTGACACCGAGCGTTTGCAGTCCGCCTGTAAGCAAGTCAACGTTGCCGGACGTATCAACAGAAACGCGCACCGTATTATTGGTAATAAATTCGACGGCATTGGCATTGGTTGTACCCAGAGTAAGGCTACCACTCGGCGCGTTTCCGCCGATTTCAACAAAGTTACCACCGTTGCCACAGTTGCCCGA
>CAZGPJ010000027.1:0-9481 GCA_964527485.1 uncultured Candidatus Saccharibacteria bacterium | reverse complement strand
GTTTGGTATATCTCGGCTAACATTTGGTCGTCTTCGGCGAGAACGATTTTTGCCATTGCGCTTTATTATACCTTAACTTTTTTATATTGATTGATAATATTAGCGCCCACCTAAGATGTCTTTGACCACACCGACTACTTCTGCTGGAGTATGGTGTGCCTTGACGATGTACCGATCGACGTGCAAGAACCGTAGTGTCGAGGGGGCTTCGTCTCGGCTGATGTTCGTCAGCACAATCACCCGTATGCTACCCCCCCAATCAGTCTCGCGAACTTTCTCCAGCAGCTCGTCCCCAGACATTCCCGGCATGCGTAGGTCAAGTAGCATCAAGTCCGGTAGGTATTCCTTAACAAGCTCAAGTCCATCCGCGCCGTTGATAGCGACTTTTACGTCGTAGCCCTCATAATCGAGCTTCATTTTATACATCTGAGCAATGGAGTGTTCGTCTTCTATAATAGCTATTTTGTGCATTTGCAAATATGTTATTTTAATGTTGTTGTTGACAATTTATTCATCTCTTGCTAGTATAACAGGGTACTTTAGAAGATAAATGCGGCGTTGCATGTTGTAACAATTTCAGTTGCAGTGTGTGGCGCCGTATTTTTAATTGCAAAGAGGTATTGTGGCTCGATACATGAAGAAAACAGCCCCCCACATTAAACATAGCTTTTCGGATTATAAGCTGGCTTTTGACCAATTCATTGATAAACAAACACCATACATGGTTACGGACTTAGATAAGATCATAGCTAACTGTAGGCAATTTAAGTCGCATTTTCCATCTGTTGAGTTGTATTACGCGGTGAAGGCTTTTTACACAAAAGAGATTATCGATAATGTCGATGAGTGCGTAAATGGCTTTGACGTTGCATCTACCAACGAGTTAAAGGACGTTCTATCCTATGGAGTAGCGCCAGATAGGCTTCTGTATAGTAATCCAGTAAAGTCAAAACAGTCTATTAAAGAAGCCTTCAACCTAGGTGTAAATAAGTTTTCTTTCCAGTCCATGTCCGAACTGGGAAAGTTACAAATAAATGCACCGGGATCATCGGTATACCTGCGAGTAAAGATAGATGATTCGCACAGTGAAGTCCCTCTGTCGGGTAAGTTTGGCTGCGAACCAAAAGATGTTGTTCGTTTATTGACGCATGCAAAAAAAACAAACTTAAACCCAGTAGGAATAACCTTCCATGCAGGGTCACAACTAACAGATACCGCTGCGTGGGAGTCCGCGGTGAAAAAAGCAAATGCAATGCTGATTAGCGCCAAGAAGGCAGGTGTAGAAGTTAACACTATTAATCTCGGCGGTGGCCTGCCGGCGCGATACTTCCCCGAAGACCCAACAATAAGCACGCTGTCGCTCTCTATCAATGATGCATTGCTGAAAAATGACTGGGTTAAGTATATCGCTGAACCGGGGAGGTTTATTGTAGCTGACAGCTCCTTCATCGTATCGAGCGTTATTGGTGTTGAGAAAAGGGGTCAAAAAAATTGGGCCTTCCTTGACGTTGGTCTTTTTCAGGCTTTCCTGGGAGCCTTAAGGTATAAGAAATTTCCCTATGGTCCTATAGTCTGCGATTCATTTACACGCGAAAAGCCTGACAAGAGAGCTGGACTGGTTCCTTTTATTATTACCGGACCTAGTTGTGATTCTGAGGACACCATAAATTACGAGGTTCTATTACCGGAAGACCTATCCATTGACGATAAGTTAATTTTTCCGAACACTGGGGCATATACGCTAGTTTACGGCTCTAGCTTTAATGGGTTCGAAGTCCCGTCGGTGCATTTTCTAAAGAATGGAAAGGTGCTTGGTCGTGAGTGAGGTTCATACAGAGAAAAATCGAGAGATCGATACTCTCCGGCCTATTGATTTTGCGCATTACCGCGGTATGTGCGACTCTGAAGATGATTTCAGGAAGACCGGCATACAACACGAAGAAGCTTTTACTCATGCTCTAGAGGATGACAGGACGATTGTTTTTCTACACGAAGGAAGGCAGGTACCATTAGCCGCACCTATAGATTATGAAAAAATGTATAACATTGAGCGGTGCAAGGACTTAACAGGTAAGAGTAATATTCTATTGCTCGCTGCTCCGCTAAACGTTGTCATGGAGTCTGAACAGGACGAGCCAATCGCTGTTCCTGAGGACACAGCTATTATAGTCGAAGAATTCGGAGACATCAGCGAAGCCACTGTAGACTCTACGACAAGCAGGCTGCCATTCCGCGGCGCAAAGCCGCATATGTTTATTAATCCAAACCTCTCTTCGATTGACGGTCATGATCACGCGTGGATGTCAGCCTATAGCTTATCTTTTGAGCCAGCAAATGGCTCATCTGGGGAAAAATATGAGCCTGGCAGGCTACTTGATGACGTTGTCGCTGCTTGGGAGTCGCTGCAAACTTCTAGAGGCTCAGGCATCTACCCAGAGGACGGCACGAATGAAACATATCTGTTTACCAATAGTCAATTAAGCTCGAATAAAGAACTAGTTGATGAGCTATGGTCTATTGCTGAAGTCGGCTTTGGTGATGTACTAGGCGCACATCATCCATTGTCTATGGAGTTTACCCGTTCATTTTTCGATGAACAGATTTCCTCTAACGACACGCTGACAACGGTTAAATTTGTTGACGGTGAACCTATATGTTTTGGGTTTTTGGCGTTAGGCATGCACAAAAATGATTGGCTGAACACCGAATCGCCTAAGTTGATTGCTGAAATGGAAGATGCGAAGCAAAAAAACCGTCCATACGTCCACTTTCATGAACTTATTAGTAAGGGCGAGAAGGGTATGGGCCATTCCATTGACATACTATCTACTTTCTTGGGGGCAGCTGCACGAACAGGCTACCAGTACGACGTGTTTTTTGAATCAACAAATCTATCGTCACTGTACATTCCGAAAATTGTTGACAACGAAATCAAGACATCTAAAGATGTAAGTTTCCTTGAGCCAATAAGGCAACTCGGCAAGCTGTCTTATTGGGCTATAGTGTCGGAAGACGCCTAGTATTTTTAACCGAACACAAGTTTGCCAACGCGACGAACCTGCAATATTTGAAGAACTGCGCTATAATTTTTCATAATCATTATGCTTAATTTTATATATCGTATATCTGGTTACGCTTAGGTGCTATATGTTGGATAATTTTCTTATAGCCCTGTATTTTCTTGAAATTATTGGTTTTTTCACAATCGGCTTTGTCGTTTATCTACGAAATAAGTCTCAGCTGAACAGAAATTTCTTTTTTTTCGCTGCGAGTATTGGTTTTTGGCAGCTCTTCCAGGTTCTATCAGTTGTTTTCTACAACAATCAATTGTGGTCGTCACTGACTTTCACGTTTTCTATAGCGCTTTCCGTACTAACGTCTACAGCATTAATAAATTTTATAAGGATTTATGTTGGCAAGAGAAGAAACCTCGGTGTCTGGGCCGCTGGTCTTGCTACCGGATCACTCGCATTTGCATCTAATAGTGTTAGAGAAACACAGATAACAGCGAGCGGCATCGGCATCCCGCAGCTAGACGTGTTTTATGGCGCTGTATTGCTATTTAGTGCGATAGCTATCGTTTATTCCGTAATTGAGCTTCTAGTCATTCAGCGAAAACACTCTGTCAGCCCAAAGCTAAAAACTCAATCGAAAATCATGATTCTTGCTATCGGACTCATAGGCGCCTTAGTGCTCCTTGCAAGTTTTTATTCTTCTGATCTTTCAGGCACTCTCCTGGCACAGCAGGTTGTTCCAGCTTCTTTATTCGTCGGTCTGCTGATTTTTATGTATGCGATGATCTACAAAGGTTTGTTCGATATTCACATTTTTGCCCTGCGTGCAGCCGCTTATCTGACGAGCTACTTCTTGATTGTTTTCTTTGTACTTCTGCCTATTGCGTATTTATCAGTTTCAAGCCTGGGCTTAGTCGTTAGCGTACCAACATTGATTGTCGGAAGTCTGCTACTTGTCGCCCTAGTTTATTTCCTGCAGCTTATTCGTAATCGGTTTGACGAAATATCGTTTAATCTTTTTTTCCAGAACTATTATGACCCACAAGAGTTACTGAGCGAACATAATACGTCACTAGTAGTGAATACTGACGTTGAAACCCTTTTAGAGGAGAGCTCTACAATAATTAAGAAATACCTAAACCTTGAATCATCATTTTACTACCTAGAGAAAACTTCTTATATCGATGCGAGGTTTTTTGGCTCAGGGGTAAACAGTCAGATAGATATTAAAGAGTTCACATACTCCTTGAGTGATGATGATAGCTCTACGCTAAGCAACGAAGGAATTTTGGCCGCAGACCTATTAGACGCCGAGAGCTTAACAGCAAGGGAGTTTTTTGACGACAAGTCAATCTCTGTTGTTATTCGACTTGCAGCGACAACGGATCTACAGCAAAGCTCCAAAAACTCATTCGGGTATATGTTTCTAGGTCCTAAAAAGAGTGGAAACAACTATGATAATAATGACCTTCGGGTGCTAGTTAGCATAAAAAACGAGCTTGTTTTGGCTGTGCAGAATGCTTTGAGGTATGAAGAAATTGAAAGATTTAACGTTACTCTGCAGGAAAAGGTGGATGATGCGACGAAGAAGTTACGGCAGACCAATGAGAAGCTCAAGCAGATGGACGAGACAAAAGACGAATTCATTAGTATGGCCTCGCACCAATTGCGTACTCCGCTGACCTCTGTGAAGGGCTACCTGAGCATGGTTCTCGAGGGTGATGCTGGCGAGATAAAGCCGATGCAAGAGAAGTTGTTAAGCCAAGCCTTCACCAGCTCGCAGCGTATGGTGTACTTGATAGCTGATCTCTTGAACGTCTCGCGTTTGCGCACAGGTAAATTCGTCATTGAGCCAATCAAGGCGAATCTAGCTGAAATCATCGAAGGTGAAGTACAGCAACTAAAAGAAACTGCATCGTCCCGCAAACTTGAGCTCGTCTATGATAAACCAAAAGACTTCCCGCTGCTTCTGCTGGACGAGACAAAAGTACGCCAAGTGGTAATGAACTTTATCGATAATGCAATCTATTACACCCCAGGTGGCGGTACTATCACCATCAAACTGGAAGATAAGAAAGATTCTATCGAGTACACGGTTACTGATACCGGTATGGGTGTGCCAAAGGCGGATCAACAGCACCTCTTCTCGAAGTTCTACCGGGCGAGCAATGCGCGTAAAGCACGACCGGATGGCACGGGTCTGGGGTTATTCATGTCCAAAAAGGTGGTTATCGCCCAAGGCGGCGCCATTATTTTCAAAAGTAAAGAGGGAGAGGGCAGCACCTTTGGCTTTACCTTGCCCAAGGAAAAGCTCATCCCACAAGATAACGACGAAGATACAGACTTAGCGAGTAGCAAACAGTAGTTCTATACTATCTTTATCATATATTAACAATAGTAACATATTGGTATTGCTTAATTAGCAAAAGTGTGTTAATATAGCTCACATGAATGCGGAGATTTTTCAATCCATACCAGTCGACACTGTCGAATTCGTCTCTAATGGCGGCTTCGAGCAGCCATCTCTTGCTTACACAGCTGGCGCTGTAGCGGTAGTTGGTGGTGCTGCTATCGCAAACCGCTACCGCGAAAGCCGCGCTATGGCGCAAGACCCCGAATTAGCAAACTACCCAGATACAAACATGCGAAAAACAGTTGAGCGCCAGGCACTCCGGCAGCGCATCGGTGCTGCGGTTACTGGACTGGCGGCGATAGCAGCAGTTTCTAGTGGTATCGCTCACGAGGCCGACCCGTATACCGAGGAATCGTCGAGTCAAGTAAATGAAGTGGCGGCGGTTATTGGGCTTGACTATCAAGGGTACGCAGAAGATGTTACAGAGGACGGTCAACCAACTTCACGTATCGAAGCTGCTGTAAATGGTATCAATGGATTAGATGATTTAGATGGCGTGGACGTGACATTTATTGCCGCTGGCTCCGAGGCCGAATCTATGGGCACGATCAGTGATGGCAGCGGTAAAGCAGCTGTTGTGGACAACTTCGAGGAGTACATTGATGACTTTTCACACCGATCTGACGCTGATTTAAGCGGAGCCTTGAACATTGCCGAATCTATTGAAGCCGAAAAGGTACTTATATTTAATGGGTCAGTGACTGAGCTGGCATCTGATCTTCGCGGCGAAGCAGAGCCTGATAACAATCGGACCAGTGTCATCGCACTTGGACGCAGTGGTAGCCGGGTAAACTATATCGGCCGCGAACGCGAAGCAGTGCTGGATGAGTCTGGCAACGTAAACATTGTAGGAGAAGAAGATAGCTACTCAGCACAAACAGTTGAGGAAATGCAGGAGATCGTTAGCACAATTGTAGCTGAGCAGTATGTTGATACGGAAGAACATGACTATGACGGATTTAAGCAGCTGCGAAACCTATCGGCTGGCCTATTGGCAGGTGGATTAGCGCTACACGCAGCAGCAAGTGGATTAAGCAAGCCTGGCAGCAGGCGACAAAGCAAGCGCAAAGGAGACAAGTAATGAGTGAGGTACGAAATAATATGAGTGAATTTGAACAGAGTTGGCCAGTGGTAGCTGATTTACGCGAACATCAACGGTATGCGCAAACTGGCCTAGATACTATACATGATCAATTGGTCTTACCTGAAGACGGACGGTGGGACATAGCCTACGGCGGCTTGGTTATGGGTAGTCCTAATACTGCCGTATTAGCAGAAGGCGACCCAGGAACTGGTAAAACCGAATTTGGCAATATTGTTCTCGGCGAAACAGTCCGTGTAGACGTGGCTTCTACTGACACACCAGAAACTCTCGAAGGTTACATTCGGCCAACTGACGGGGAGTACAATCCAGGAAAGATGACGCTAGACGAAGAGAGTTTGCGCCTATTCCTAAACGAAGTATCGCACTTACGGGACACTGGCCCGCTACACAAGTACTGGGATGGTAAAAGCCTAACTATTAACGGACGTGAAGTTAGCTTGGAGAACATATCTACTTACATGACGACCAACTTTGCTGATGGGCGGCGAGCGAAAGAACTTGACCCAGCCCTGAGAAGTCGTGCGGCTATCAGTATTCTTGCCGGTGACAATACCGCCGAAATTGCTGAGTCGATACACTCAATTGACACCGGAAAACATCGCAACGTGCGTAATCAGCACGGTTTATTGCCGCACGCGAAAACTCGCCAGGATATCCGAGAAAAACTAGAAGGAGCCTATCCGACTGATCGTCAATCAGGGGTTTATATTACTCGAGTCGTACAGAACCTGAACGAGAGTGGCTTAATAAGCCCAATCACCCTATCGGATAAACGTATTAGTTCTGGGTGGCAACAGGCAGAACGGGCGCGCCGGTTACTTGATGGTGGCTCGGGAGAAACGCGGATAAAGCCAACCGACCTATCCAAAGTAGCCGCCCTGGCGCTTGGTTCGGTAGCAACAATGACCGCAGCTGCTGGTAGCGAGTTTCAAGAGAAACTCGGCAAAATCAATCGACTTAGCCCATTAGAGAAGGCGGTCATAACTCGTCGAGCAATCGCCGCCGTAGCCTTCAAAACAGTTGTTGACATGGGTGATTTTGTTGAGCGTGGTAACGATGAGCGGATGGCTCGATTCATGGATACGCGGTCGTACGCATCTGTTGCCGAAACAGATCAACTGAACGGATTAATCATCGATCATCTTAATGATCATAATCAGCAAACAACCGAAAGTGAGCGAGGCGATGCCAAGAAATCACGAGGCCTCTTTAGACGACGTTCTTCGTAGTCGAGGGCCAGAACAATTCGATTACTTTACCGGACAGCTTACGGCACAGTCGTTGCTGGGTGACGAAAGTGAAGCGCATGGGTTGATGCAGTCACTCCGCTATGGTCGAGTAGGTGATCAAGTGGATGCTATCGGGCCGTTCACGCCCGGAGTCGACGCGCCGTACCGCATCGATATTGTTAGTAGCTACGCGAGTGAGCAGACAATGGCCAAGAAGGTCCTGACAGAGGCGTCTCCGGCTATGGTTCACGTCGGCTTAGATTATCCGAAGCGGCACGAGAACTTTACAGGAGATTATCGGCCGCAGGACATTGGTAATTTTACGACTGCACTATGTGCGCGAATAGCCTATGTGGGTGAGGCTGATCTTGCTATCCATCACAATGATGGCGAACACACCGAGTTGATTTTTGAAGGTTCGAGCAGTGATATTTACGATGCCTTCAATCAAATTGACGGCAAGATAGATAGGCGAGCACTGGCTGGGTCAAAACCCGGCAAGCTTCGAGGTATCATAGACAGTGTGCTGGAACATGCAGATAGCAGGAATGACGCAGTTTTGATTACTAGTGACTTCAGCGACGGTTATAACCAACAAACTGATTCATATGATTGGCAACAGTCATTTCAGCAGCTTCACGAAGAGCTCGGCGATCGTCTCTGGGCGGTTCGACTGACATCGCCAGCTCAGCAGCGATTACCCCTTCGTCCGAATGACTCCTTATCGCCACGAGCTGTTGCGGCAGTCCACCGTGATTTTGCTGATCTCGCTCAGCAAAAAGAGGCAGCCCTACACAGAAACTTGCAGCCGCTAAAAGAAAATGACCCCAGCCGCCTAGTTGAAGTCGATACCTTTCGGCGCAACAACGAGCGTCACCCAGCGCAGACTTTGTCGGCATTTATGCTTGGTCAACTACAACAGTAAGCATAATCGAAACCACAAAACCCTGTAATATGCAATAAAGTGGTAAAACTATTGACAAATATGGTGTTATAGTGTTATACTTAAAAGAGTTTAGAGAGGTTAACGAGCGAAGCAGCTCATACGAGGAGAATTGGAGATATGAACGGAGAACAACTGACCCCCCAGGCAGTCGAGACAAGTCGGCCCTATTGGATGAAAGGCCGTGCAGCGGTAGCAGCCGGAGCATTAATGCTGGCTGCCTGCACAGGTGGCGCAGAAGATGATAACACGCGACTTGATATCAACCCGAGCGATATTGAGCAGCTTTGTGATGTCGATGCCTTCTCGTCAGCTGAGCACATCGACGCAATGCCTAACGGTGGACCATTTGAGACCAATGATGCTTTTGATGCCGAAACGGTTGATGAGGAGGCTGTTCGTGATGAAATGGTGAGCGAGTTATCGCGTAACACCATGGGTATTTCGATTATTAGCGAGTTCCTGAAACAGCAGGACAGTGCATATCGCATAAGTGATGTATTTGAAGCCGTTGGTAGTAGTTATGACCGAATGACTCAGGACGATGACTATCGGGATGAGACTTGCACCACCGTTATGGAGGCGCTTGTCGCCGAAGGAGAGGTGATGGAAGTAACCTCAGCTCGATTCTTGGAAGTAAGGAACCAAGAGTCTGAGGATGGCGACCTCAGCGGCTTATCGTTTGATATTGTCGATTCACAAGATACGGTTCCTGGTATTACCATTCGTGATGAAAATGGCGCAGCCCGATGGGTCGTCGCCTTGGACGAAGCGCGG
>CAZGPJ010000026.1:0-9976 GCA_964527485.1 uncultured Candidatus Saccharibacteria bacterium | reverse complement strand
CTTTTCTGATACGGCCCTTCTCTTTCGGCGCCTGCTTGTGTCACAACTAGACATGAAGGAGGGCTGTAGTATTCGCTATAACGCAATGTATTATCATCTGATATATGACGTGCAGTCAGTCGGTCAGCTTGGCCATTTCGTTCCTTGATTTCGAAGCTGAGTTTGGTTGGATGGCGATGATTGATGCGCGAAGACCAGAAAGTGATCATCCTTTGATTATTGATACGACAGATCTTTTGGCTGAGCATTTTGAGGTTGAATCATCACAAATCGGTTATCAGCACAGTTTTGCAGCGGCGGATCATAGTGGCGAGCATGAAGTGAAAAGCCACCATGTCATCCCTCCGTCCTAACCAATCCTAAGCTTTAATTGTTCAGTGGGCGATGTTGAATAGTCTGGCGGTTAGCGTGCCCATTTTCTTTTTGGAGGACCGCCTAGATGAAACATTCGCGTTGGTTCATCGGTGCAGCGCTCTCTAGGGTCTAAATAAACTTTCGTGCCATTAGTGCTGTAGAGATCCATCATTTTGATTTTATTACGAACGTTGTCAACGCTAAAAAGCATGTGTTCTCGGCTAACCGATTTTGGCAAGTCTAGTTCTGGCGTGGTCTCCCTGCCGATAACAAGTGAATCACCCTGGAGTAGCTTGACATCACCTAGGGCTGGAGTAGACATCTGACCATACTCACGGTTTGTATCATCGACTGATGCTTGAGCCTCTGGAGAATCACTACTAAGGTTGCGGAATACGTATAAATTACTGCTGGCTTCAGGCTGTTCGTCGTCTGGATGATCATCCGAGCCGATTCTTGATAATTCCAAAACGCAATTGCCAAGCTCTAGAAGTATTTGGCGAGAGAATACTTTTGGCAATCTTAGCTCTCCACTTTCAGTCAGGCTGTAGTTATTGAAGTCCATGAGGTCATGGACTTCTCTACGCACCATTTCGTAGCGGGCTTCTGGCAGATTCATATACATACAATAGTATGACTTGTACAGACTGTCAAACTTATAAATTAATCGTTACCGAATTAACTGTTAATTCTGAGGTATGTCCTTCTACGTAAGCCACGCTTGATCTATACCGTCTCTCAGTGTTGTTTATCTCTTTCACTAGACTCCTCTCCGGCTAGAAAGAGTGCTCAGCAACGATTTATTAATCCCTAAGACCACATACTTGCGCATATACAAACAAAGTGATAAAATATTTAGATGAATCAAGAAGCAAACTCAGCTGAACTACAGCTTGCTTATCACGCAGAGAGGCACGAAGCCTACGTTAGCGCATACGAGGGAATTCCCTCCGAGAGCACGACAATACGTGAAGAAATCGCAGGACAGGCATTGGACGAGTTCCGCTCGTACAACCAGGTTGTAAACAGTGTCGTTGCTACTGAGCTAGCTGATTTGAACGAATTCGAGACCCGGCTCAATGATGTGCTGGGCGAGGATTTTATTGAAGAGGCTCAGCGGACCAAAGAGCGAGCAGAAAGATTACGAAAGTTCCGTCACAGCGCATATAAAGTTATCGGCATTTCTATCGATCCAGAATTTTCTGACGAAATAGACGCTGACATTCAAGAGGCGGCCACCATCCCAGACATTCGCAAACAGCAAAGAATTGTCGAAATCAAAAAAGCTAATGAGTCGCTGTACGAAACCATTCGATCACGTCTTAATGATTTTGTCGGTGAACTTACTCCTATGGAGGACTCTATCGTAAAGGCGCTGAGCCTGTATGCTGATACAGGTATGGAAATCAACAGAGGAACAATTGCAGAAGTCGGAGGATTTGAGTCTGGGTGGAATACGCCTATAGAGTATGGTAAAAGCCGGACCAATATTATGTGGGCGATTGAGCGTGGCTGCAGTGAATTACTTGAGATAAAAAAGGTACAAAAATCAGAGAACCATACATCTGGTGGTGTCCTCACTCAGCGTCTCGAGCAAGAATAGCTTAACTAAAATACGCACGCTAAGTGTTTATAAATCATACGGCTTTGCTGTGTAGCCATAGTATCTAATGCTTATAAACTGAAGCTATACGTCTACAAAATTTCAAAGTAGGTTGAGCAGCTGGAGCTAAACTATAATATGCCATGGCGCAGCCTCTTTAGTCGAAAAGGCGAAGAATGAAAAACTGCCGCTCGCTGTGATTGCAAGGATGTGCCATACCTCTTATGCTATGCTATGATAAAAATATAGATGATTAAAATTAAAACACCCAAAAGCATACATGGCGAGACTTACTAAAAAACACGCTCTGAGCCTCAGTGCAGCATTACTGTTTGCTCTTGGCGTCGTTGATTTTATCAGGGGCTTCATGCACACCTTCATGAATGACTATGCCTCGACGACGTTTGCGCAGATAAACCAAGATCCGGACGCACTGTTTCTGCTCGGTGTTTTTGGTGTATCAAACTTTGTGACGTCTTTCTTGTTCTTCCTGGTCTACTTCAAGGCACGGCATCTATCGCCTCACGTATTGCTCATCGTGTTTGTGGGCTATGTTCTGGGGGTCATTGGTATTCGGACTGCCGGCTTATCGATGCAATCCCCGTTCTATGGCCAATACATGATGTTCGCCTACCTTGCCGCTACGCTACTTGTGCCACTTATGTATTTCATCGCCAATGATGACAAGCCGGTTGCGAAAACTAAGAAACGTAAAAAATAGGATATATCATGAAGCCAAAAACGAAAATTGGGAAAAAACTACAAGCTCTTAATAGATTAGCGGGAACACTACACGTTACCCAGGCGGCAATTATGCTCGTCGTACTAAATGACGCGGCTAAAATACCAGTTGTCACGCGGTTCTTTAACGAAACGACTGAAGGTATAATGCCCGTCACCGAAACACTCTTCGAGTTCCCCGTGGCGTTTATCGCGCCTATCTTCCTGTTCTTATCAGCCATGTTTCATTTCTATATTGCTTCGCCGCTATACGTTCGACGCTACGAAAAGAACATAAAAAGCGGTATGAACCCGCTACGCTGGTGGGAGTATTCAATTACCTCCTCGCTGATGCTGACAGTTTTACTGATGTTAGGTGGTCTAATTGAGCTATCAACTGTGGTCTTTGTCTTTACTCTGAACTTCATTATGAACATGATGGGCTTGATGATGGAGAGGCACAACCAGCTAACCAAGAAAACAAATTGGTTCCCCTATAACATCGGCGTGCTTGCGGGTATAGTCCCCTGGATTATGGGTGGCTTATATTTTTGGGTTTCGACAAATAACATTGCTGACGCAATCCCGGGTTATGCTCAAATCGGCTTCTTGTTAACGTTTATTTTCTTTAATACGTTTGCTGTAAATATGTGGCTGCAATACAAAAAAATTGGAGCCTGGAAAGACTATATATACGGCGAAAAGGGCTACATCATCTTAAGCCTAACGGCAAAGTCTGCTTTGGGGTGGACTATCGTTCTGGGAACACTCGGCGCCAGCGTTGTTTAGATGTAGTACAGGCTAAGCTTGATTCTCTGATCCACGAATCACTGGGGATATTGTTTTTTGCCCGACTCGATGCAGCTAGGTGCAATCAATCCGTGTATATGTACTTGAGCGTGTCTATCATGTACCGAAACGCTCTACCCTACCTAACAAAGAGAGAGGGCTGATACTCATGAAGAAAAAGCCTAGCAGTAATTTTTTATAGCTATGCCGTTTTAGCAAGGGTGCCGCGATTAGCCTTGTCGCCCTCTATGTAGAACACAATCTTTGTCAGTATATCGAGTGCCAAATATAAGACCGCTGCAGTTGAGGCGGAGATCAACGCATAGCCCTCGGGGGCAAAAAGAAACACAACAGGGAACACTGACCAGCCTGCAATGATGTACTTCAGAACAAATGGTTTGTTGCGCGACTTTGCAGTAAAGACTTTGTAAAGTAGTGCGATGTACGCCACCGTGCTCACGACAAACATCGATAGCATAGCCGAACCTTCATATACTGCGGAAAGTGCACCGGTGATCATCACCACAACAATCAGATATATCAGTGTAGCTATAGTTCCCTTGCCGAGCTTGAGCGATCGTCCTATTTCATACATAAGGAGGCTGCAGCTCAGAGCATAAAATAACCAGCGTGTATAATAAACCACTTCTGATGTTGTTGACTCAACCGTTGTAAACGCCCCCTCGTACATCACAAGATAGGACGCGATCGTTACTAGGCTAACCAGGAACGCCGTGTTAAATGAAACTTTGTGTGTCAGCAAAAAGTATAATGCGCTCAATGAAAAGAAACCTATGCCAAAAAGAAAAATTGTTTCCATGCTTTTACCTTTATTTTTTAATTTATTGTTTATTGTGGGTATTAGTATACAGCATTGTTGTGGTTGTATATATTTTATGAGTGCGCAAACGATTGAGCCTTGGTCTTTGATAATAGCGCAAGCTCATAATAAGCACCGTTGACAGATAGAATGGTGCCGCAAATACGGAGCCAATTTTGTAAAAAAGCCTACGCCCCCTCAGCGTTTGATGGCCGATTGTTACCAGACTCAGAACTACCCAGTGTCAACGGCCTATGGCTGTGACTAGTTTTTGGTAGCCTCATTTTCTGTTTAATTGCAGCCGTCTACTCTTGGAATTTTTCTGGCGTAAGAATATTTTCTACAATTTTGTCTATCTGGTCTCCAGACATATTCGCTTTAACCGAGTACCCTTCTATACCGAGTTCGCGTAAGTTGGACGGTGCGTCTGCTTCGTTTAAGTTGGACACAATGTATACAGGAATCTCTTTTCCCCAGTCGCTTTTGCGCATTGTCTCTAAAACTTGTCCTCCGGGAATATCGGGAATCATGAGATCAAGCAGCACCAAGTCTGGTTTTTCTTTTTGAATAAAATACAGGGCAATAATGCCATTGTATGCGACGTAGCAGGTGTAGCCGAGAAGTTCGAGTCGAGTTTTATATATTTCTGCGAGATCTGTGTTGTCCTCGACAATGACAATCTTTTTTTGTTGGTGTTCCTTATCCATGATAATTATACTAATACATCACCAATGATATGCCAACGTATATCCTATTAGAGTGACATGAATGTGCTGTATATTTTTTGTGCATAGTTATTCATCATTAAGGATTTAGACTATTGAAAAAATATCAGCTCGTTACGCCAAATATTATGTATAACTGACCCCATTACGCTACTCGACTGTATAGGGTAATCGAAATGGCGACAATAGCCCACGTCACCACCAACAATATGCTGGCAAAAATGCTGTCTGTCTTAAGCATTGGTTCTGATACTTGCACAGTAAAGTACTTGGTGTCTGTACAATTATTTCCATCTGTAGCTATGACATATCCGTTAAATACCCCAGTATCACTATAGGCATATTCTGTCGAGAGGATGTCGCCACTACTTATCGTGAATCGTTGCTCTGATTCATCACCCCAATTTACAATAGCGAATATATTTGGCCCAATAAGTGAGTTTGTGCTAGCAATGTGTGCCGGCTCCCCGGGCGTTGTGATCAGCCTGTAGCTCGAGAGTCGCACGTCAAGCGCGCACTCGCCCCGAATCAACCCAAAACTTAGCTCAATTTTATCAGAAAAATCACTGCACCTTTCACTAATACACCCTCGCGTTTGCAGGCGATGAACTTCTTCTGTTGCCTGGAAATAGAACTGCCACCCACCATCTACGTTAGCGATAACAGCCCCAACCAGATCGCCACCGTCGTACACCAGTACTTCACTGCCGGGTGTTGCACTGCCATTAAGAACAACATGAGACCCCTCAACACGAGAGCCACTCTCTGGCGCAAATACTATAGGGGTTATAGGTGATGCTGTTTCTTGCTGTGACCGCGGCTCCGCAGAGCGCGGTGGGTCCGCCTCGGGATTGCTAGTTATCTCTGGCGTGACCGGCGGTGTGACGATGAATTGTTTTGCTAAGGTGTCGGGCTCGCTCACATCAGCACCAATATGTGCTTCTGAGCGGTAATCAAATATCCCCACTGCCAATGTGTTAGTAGTGACTGCCACTTTATAATAACCTTGGTTGTTGGCTCGAGTGGTTAGTACGAGTGATCCATTGTCGATGCGAATACGAACTTGTGCGTTGCTTGCCGTGTACCCGCTAAACTGTATCTGATTGTTGCCATAGCTTTGGCTGACTGGCGTTGCGATTGCAGTCGGCGCTAGGAAGAACGTAACCATACTTGTCTGCTGTAGGTTTACAGCTACCTCCCGTTTAGCTCTAGTTGATGTCACGCCTGTCACGTCTATCGCTTCAGCCGCCACCGTGTAGGTTCCCGCGTTAAGGTTGTTGATGTCGACGCTATATGAGCCATATGTATCTGCAACAGTTGTGCCCGACTCTGAACCGTTAATATACACAATAACTTGAGCGCCAGGGCTTGCCTGCCCCTTCACGATAATCTGTGTCTGCGGAACGCTCAATTCAACCGTGCTAGTTTGGGCAAAGAGCGAATGTGCAATACCGAAAATACCAATACAGATACAAACATACCACACCAGGACTGCGTAAGGACGGCGCCACCTCCCGTTGTGCATGGGAGGCTATCCCTCGCTAGAGTCCGTTAAGGCTTTGATGGCGAGGCGTATTCGCCGGCGATAGCGATAGCTAATATAGGCAACAAATCCGAGAATCAATGCGGCAGGTATTATCTGCTGAAAGGGCACGATGTAGAAGGTCGTCGTTGCATTTGTGATTTGGCTATCACCACCATAGACCAGCGTCATGTCTGCGGTATAGGAGCCAAACCGAAAGCCGACGTCACTCCACGTTGTATCGAGGCGACGTTCAGCATTAGGTATAACGTTGTTGCCTGCTATATCTATACGCTCGACTTCTCGACCAAGCATATTACGGATAATCATTTGCCCACTTGGTCGGTAATGCACGTTACCTGTATTTTCAAAAAGAATATCAAACTCTATATCTGGTTGGCTGGTCCACAGGCTCTTTGTCGATGAAAATTGTGTTATTTGACCAGATTCGTCAACCTCACCGGGGATCTTTACAAGAATAACAGGAGCTATTTCTTGACTAACCAGGGCTGCTGTTCCCTCTTGCTCTCCGGGCAGTGTCTGGAAAACGACTGACCCAAAATGTCCGCCAGGCTCAGCGTTCGCTGGAGCAGATATGGTGATATTAAAGTCAACTGTTTCTCCTGGTTCAATTTCAACGTTTCCGTTCGGGCTTACGTTTATCCAGCTTGCCAGCGAGTAAGGTGTGTCGTCTTCTCGCAATTCAATTGCGCCTTCGTTTCCACGGGGTAGAAAGTTTTTTGGTATTGATTGTAGGGTTACGATTTCTTCACCACCGTTCGTAAGGCGGAACACATTGCTCACAGACTCGCCAGGATTTATAGCTATATCTAGTGACTGCGGTGATACGCTGATAGAAACTTGGTCAGCAGCATTCTGCGCCTGTGTTGTTGCGCGTACTGCCAGTATTACCGCGGTAATAACTATCACGAGCAGTATCGCAAATCGGACAATAACTGGTACATGCAACTTAGCTGGCACGTGTAACGCTCCTCATATATTCGTATCTATTGTAGAACAGTCGCGATGAATATCAAATTAGTAAGTCGAAGCGACAGTATAGACAACTGTTGTTTGGTAGGTACCAGCGGGTGTTGTGGCCTCAATTCCAACTTGATGGCCGACCCTGTTAGTTTCGGTGCCAGTTGTGGCTGCTGTGTTCTCCATGACTATTTCGTTGTTCGTCGTGAAGCCGGCCCATAAGTTGCTTCCGAATAGGTCGCTACTCGTATAGCCCCAACCCTCCGTGCCTGGTGAAGCAAACGAGGTTGGTGTCGCATTTGTGCCAGCGTGATTGTCGATTGTGTGTGAACCGTTCGTTAAGTCACCAGTGTGACGAATATACACACTGTAGCCACCAGGTGCATTGGTGGATACCTGTAAATCGTGGGCCGAGACACCGTTTGTGGTTGCGGTTACTTGGTTGCCAAAGTTAATCGCTGTCGCTGAGGTTCCTTGAGATGTCGTTGCGCCATTTACACCTTCGCCTGTTGTCACACCGTTGACTGCGAAGGTTAAGGTTGGCTCGATAACGAGCTCGACGAGCGAGCCATCGACGTATACAAACGTGACAACTGTGCTATCAACTGGTCCTGTAGTACAATCGTCGCTCTCATAGGTGTCCAAGATGGCAAAGTAGGTCGTGTCGGCGGTGTCGCCATTTTCTACTGCGCTCCATACCACATCACCTGATGAGGCCGGGTTTTCTCCAGTGCTGTTGGTGACGCGAAGTGTGCCATTGGTTGTATTGTCAACTGACCAACTACCTGTTGTAATCAGCGTAGAGCTTGCTAGTGTTGAGCTTTGTGTGTCAACTCCACTTGGTACGGTGCCTGATCCGTCAGCTTCTGTATTTAGCTCCACCTGAATACAGCCGATAGACGTCCCTGTGGTAAATCCACTCCCAGAAAGCGTGTAAGATACGTTTGTTTGATCCGGTCGCGGATCTGATAAAAGTAATGACCCGTCACTCACGACAGCTGCGCCAGCAATCGCCGGCAAGGCTATCCATAATCCGAGCGCAATGATCGCGCTATACGATAATAATCTTTTCGTTAAAACCATTTTTCCCTCTCTTTTTTAATATCACAACTTAAGCATTTTCAAGTATAAACACAATTCGATGTATGCGCAAACGTATTACTCCTCAGCAGTGCCGTATCGCAGAATACGAAAGGCTTTCTGCAGCCTATGTCGATAATGATAGAGCCCAGCAGCCAAAGCAGTATAAATAGGTAGTGTGAACCAATATAGCGAAAAAGGTAGTATAAAAATATCTGCCGTCGGGCTGTCAATGGACTGTGTTGATGTGCCGTAGGTGTAATCGAGACTCGCTTTATAGAGTCCGCTTGGTAGCTCATCAGGCAGCGCAAAGCTAACTACCTCTGATTCTTGTGGCAGCAGCAGGACTGGCTCATGTGTAACCGTGTAGGTCGCGCCAGTTTCTGCATCTACGCGTAAACTGGGCCGAAAAAGGCTATGTACATTACCGGCATTGGTTATTTTGTATGTGACTTCAGCTAGCTGTGTTGATCGCGGTGCAGAAATAATCCGAAAAGAATTGTCCAATAGAGCTGTCTCATGCTGTTCATGGCTATCACCAGTCACGGTCACCAAAGTCGTGACTGTAACCTCGGGTAGCGTCGTTGTGAGTTGGGCCGGGTTATCGAGCACCAGCGCGCGAACACGTATATCGGCATAGTGACCACCAGGCCCGCCAGAATCCGGAACATCCATGTGCACTGTGACAGTTCTTTGCTCGCCAGGCGACAGGATAAACTCAGCTGCTTCAAAAGAGATCCACGTATCGGCTGATCGTATCGTCGACCGGTTGGGCTGCGCACCCTCACGGCTAGACTGGTGCGGGTAGGCACCCAGCCGTATTGGTCGAAAGGCCTCAGACTGGTTGGTAATACGCAACTGAGTTGTCGTACGCTCGCCTGTAGCGCCACCAACATCGAGTATAGCCGGAGTGACTGATAGCGAAGTTTGGCTTGTTGATGCATCGACCGTAGTGCTGAGCAGCGGTAGGCAAATTATTGTGAGAATAAGCGTGTATACGCATCGATATATCATAGCGCTAATACCGTGCTCGAATAGTGTATATGATGGTTGTGCGGTATTGCCCAGCTGGCTGGTCGGGGTCAATAGTCACACGGCTCGTAATCGTAAACTGCTCATTCGTAATTGGCGTACCACGCACTGGACCATCATTGTCTGCGATAATGTAGCCGTCGCCCGCAGTCGTGTAGGGAGCATAACATGGTGGCGAGCCACCACCTGGACAAGGATCGATGGTGAATCTGTTAATACCGCCAACCAGGTTATCTGACGACGTAAATCCAAACCCGGTATCCCCTGCCCCCCATTCTGAGGGCACAGCGTATGTTCCCCCATCGAACATACCTAGAGATTGCAGGGATTGCGCGCGCAACAGGTCGGTT
>CAZGPJ010000025.1:0-10080 GCA_964527485.1 uncultured Candidatus Saccharibacteria bacterium | reverse complement strand
AAAAATACTAAAACCGCACCGAGATTGGTGCGGTTTTAGCGGGCGTATCACAAAGCGTACCTATTTCTTCTTCTGTTTCACCGATATCTTCTTCGGCTTTGGCAGCTCCTTAAATGGTACGGTGACTTTTAGTACGCCATCTTCTAGGTGCGCATTGATGTTGTCTTCATCTGCATGCTCCGGCAGACGAATGCGTCGGTAGAAACTACTACTCGACTCGCGGACGACATATTTCTTGTCCTTGTCCTTCTCTTCCTCGTGCTTCTCGGCACGAATGACAAGCGCCCCCTTGTCGACACTTATGTCGACATCTTTGTCTTCGAAATGTGGTAGGTGTGCTTCAACGACCAACTCCTTATCGTCCCTGGTGTAGACGTCGGTTGCTGGCATAGCGGTTGCGCCACCTGCTGGTAAAACATTTTCCCAGTCATCCCCGAAGAACTGGCGCTGTAGTGCGCGCATCTCTTCAAATGGATCGAATCGTATTAAATCTGCCATGATAAACCTCCTTTTATTAAGTGATTTATGCGGTGAACCCTCCCAAGCTCCACCACCTTCATTGTAGCTAAATTGGCACTCTCATGTCAAGAGTGCCAGAAGGTGTGCTCTGTCGGACATATAGCGTGGTGCGATGTGCTGATTTTTTCAAAGCTCAGAGCAAGGCATAGCCATAGCTATGGCGAAGCTGAGCTGTAGAAAAAAGCAGTGCAGTCGTGCTGTGATAGATGGGCGAGATAGTGCAGCTATTCTCGTGCTCTTGGCATGGTCAAGAGTGCCAAAAAGCGCCTGCACCATATCAGCAAGTTTGTCGGCAAAGCCACCAATCTTACCTATATTTTTGATGCATTACTGCGTTGAAAATTCCGTTGCTCAATCATCGTATTTGCCTATACGGTTCTTTCCGCTACTCATTTTCGCCTTGTCCTGCAGTCAAATGCAGGGCTTTTTACAGATTTGTCTGGTGGGTAACCTGCCTAGGTCCATCGGTATGTTTGTAAAATTCACATCGCACCTACTGTAGTAGAAGCATTTTATGCGTTTATCAGGCGCATGCTGTCGTAGTACTATAAAAATATTCAGTCAAAACAAAGTGAGGGAAAATGGAGTTGGATTTTCTAGCTGACCGCTCTAGCCGTTTGGTTCGTCTCGCGGACGAGAAGCCTCCCGAGGTAATCATCAGTCCTGATCACGAACCGGTTCTCTTCGGTCCAGAGTCAGAGCAGGTTAAGCAGCTTAGTTACGTGGTTATAAATGTCGCATCACAGATGCGTAACGAATTTGATGAGCAAGAGCAGTCTGACTTAACGAGTTCCATTCGTGCTGCTGGCTTGCAAAATCCTCTGATCGTGTTTGAAATGAGCCCAGAGCTCACTGAGTGGTATGTTGACTTATGCAATGAAACTTGGTCAGGGGAGGTCGACGTATCTAAATACACACAAAGCCCTGATGGCACATATTTTGTGTTGGTTGCGGGAGAGCGAAGGTATCGTTCTCTTGGAAGCATTATTGAGGAGGATGAACATGATCCTGCCAATGTCTATGTAACCTGTCAGGTCAGGCGCTGTGAATCGCCGCTAGACATGATGCAATCTCAGGCAGCCGAGAACATATACAGCTCTCCACGGCCCTACCAGCACGCAACCATCATCCATGAGTTGTATAAACTCGGACTCGCTGGCGGCCTTTATGAGACAGAAGACGAGTTCATTCGTGGATACTCACCTTCCGGTCGAGAATCAACGAAAAAAGCCTTGGCGTTCTATACCTTACCTGAGTATGTGCGAGACACGGTTGCCAAAAACGAGCTGGGGTATGGTCAGGCGGTCTTGTTGGTTGATTTTCATCAAGCCTACCAGTCAAAGCTGGACGAGCAGGATATCCCCGCAGACACTCGAGATTCTCTAATGAAGAACATGATGGTGTCGCGAGTGGCCCAAGTCGCCGCCGAGGGCTGGACCGTGGCTCAGCTCGAAGCAGCTATACCGGGCTGGATTAGTGATCTTGATTTTGACCAACCAGGATTTTTTGAGCAATTTCTTGAAGATCAGGCAGCTGATTTTGTGCGCGTGCAGGAAAAGAAGATACTCGCCCTGCAGCGCGACATACTCAATGGTGCCAATCGAGCTCTTCGCCAACACAGTAAGGCGCTACATATTTTGAATACCGCCAACAGCAACCAGCTTCGTGGGGTCCAGCCACATATGCGTCGCCAGCTTGAGACTGTAGCTGAGCTCTATGACTCGCTTGCGCGAACCCACTACGGTAAGCCGATCGGTTCGTTGGTTATGGAGCGTCACGCCGAGGTAGATACGCTACTTTCCCGCGCTGAAGCGGGCCTAGACCAAGATCTAGACGCTCACAACTTTTAGCTAATAGTCAATGCCTTTGTTAGCGAGGAATTTGTCGTCAAAGTGATGCTTGATCTTAGTCATGTCAGTAGCGATGTCGACATGTTTGAGTAATTTTTCAGGAAAGTTGCGCCCCGTTAAGCATAGGCTGGTCTTTTTATTTTTTTCTTTGAGCAGGCGCTCGAGCTTGTCCGCTGACAAGAGTCCATCATGAACGGCGTTATTGATTTCGTCACAGATAACCAGGTCGTATTTGCCTGATGCGGCACAGTCCAGTGCTGTATCGTAGGTTTCTTGAGCCGCTTGCTTGTGCTGTTCTTCGCTAATTCCCTGCTCGCTTAACTCACCAGCGTCATAGAAGCCTTTTCCACCCTTATAAAAGAACAGATTATCGCCATAGACGTCTTGGATGTCGCGAATAAAGACGTGCTCACCGACGCCCCAGTACTTAATAAATTGGATGTACGCCACCGACCATCGATTTCCCAGCGCGCGCACCATGAGGCCGAGGCTGGCACTGGTCTTGCCCTTGCTGTCACCTGTGTAGACAATCGTGACCGATTGTTTTGTTTCGTAATCTTCAAATGCCATGATTCCTAGTGTACATGAAATAACTCACGGGTGGGCAAACTATCCTGCTGTCACGACGCAATTCCTAGCTTTACTGACTTTTGCAGTACGAGCTGCGCCGCAACCACACTGGCCCGTATTCTGATGGCGCGTGACTGCTCCGGTTTGGTGTCGCGTGACGGGTCCTGTGGCAGGAGTGCTTGTAGTATCGGGTCATTATCGAGTGCGTGTTCAATCTCGGGGTAGTCGTCGTAAATTTCACGGTTCTCGGCAAACTCAGAATATGTTTGTCGTAGCCTATCGTTGTCTGCCGCGGGTAGGGGCTCGTCAATAATGCGACCATCACGGAAGACAGTTTCTTGGTGTTCGATAACACTAGTGAGTTGAGCAGGCGTCATTTTTTCAGCCAGATTTTCTGGACTCAAGTAGACCTTCCTCGGTGCTTGCTCTGAATCGTGCATGCCGCCTTACTCCTCTTGTAGCTATAAAATACACGATATATTGTGCCTTGTCTGTGATATATGACACTATATGTTTTGCGTTCTGGGCACGTACCGTAATGCTATACTGTCACTCAGCATGCAACGTATAAAAAACGCAAAGAGACCCGTTATATTTATTATTGGCTTACTGCTCGGCGCTACTCTTATTGCCGGACTGCATTACATACAGTTCGCTGGAGACGGCGTGCACCATCATGCGAATTTTGCAGTATATGTTGATGGCGAGAGACAGGAGTTCGACAACTTCACTTTCTATGAAGAGATACAGGCCTGCAGTCCTGGGGACGAGTTGCAGCCATCTTCTCGGGCTCACATGCACGAGATGGTCAACTCTGTTGTGCATGTGCACGACGAAGGTGTAACGTGGGGACACTTCTTTGCCAACCTCGGCTATAGCCTTAGCGATGAGGCGCTCGAAACTCGTGATGCAGTGTACATAGACGATGAAGGCGGCGAGCTCCGCTTTATCCTGAACGGTCAAGCGACAAACGTGGTAGCCAATCAGTTAATCGGCGACGGCGATAAACTCTTGATTGATTATAGTTCTGACGCTACGTCTCAGTTGCAGGCACGCTTTGACGATATTCCAGGCGATGCTGAATCCTATAATCAGACGGAGGATCCCGGCAGCTGTAGTGGTTCAGGTCAGCTGCCATTTGGCCAACGCGTGCTGCGCGCTGTAGGTGTTTATTAACCGAGAGCATTCGTATTGCAGTTAATGCTGCAGATTGGTATACTCCAGTCTGTATGCACAGAGGTATTCAGGAGACAGCCTAGACTTTCTAGGTTACGGTAGCATCTGTGCCACCAAATGCCAATTATCAAGGAGTTAATGCCACGCGCGTGTTACAGCTTTTTTCTGCCACTGAGGGAATTCATATTAGTCTGAGCCCAGAAAAGCTCGTCGAGTTTGGTTCGTTCGTTTTTACTAATGCTATGCTTTACGGTGTTATCACCGCCGTGGTCATGTTCTTGGTGATGCGGTGGGCGGCGAAACACGTCTCTATAAAACCGAGCAAGAACTACGCTGTTGCGGTTATTGAAATGATCGTAGACTACGTCATCGGTGTGCTAGAAGGCGCTTTTGGTTCGCGAGAAAAAGCTATCAAGTTTGCACCGGTGCTTGGCTTCTTCTTTATTTTTATCATCTTTAGTAATTTGCTTGGCATCACTCCCTTTGTCAGTCCAGCCTTCACCTTGGGCGAGGCTCACTTATTCCGCCCCCTAACAGCTGACCTAAACGGCACGATTGCCCTGAGCGTTTTTGCTATTATTGTGGTCCAGGTTCTCAGTGTTAAGGAACAAGGCGCCAAGAAGCATCTGCAGCATTATTTCAGCGATAAGCCGCTTAATCCGATTAATTTCTTTATTGGCATACTGGAAGTGTTCGGTGAGTTCACGCGGATTATCAGCCTAAGCTTGCGTCTATTTCTCAATACGGCTGTCGGTGAAATTCTCATTGCCGTGTTCACGAGCATGATTCTCGTAGATGGCCGTACCCCCATTGCTGTTATCCCAATACTGCTTTTTGAGGTGCTGGTGGCCTATATCCAGGCCTACGTCTTTACCGTCCTTACGGCCAACTATCTCGGTATTGCCATTTCTCACGCTGACGATGACCACCACGGTGAGGAGCATCAAACCGCCGATGATTCCCTGACGGCAACTCATCCAACAGGCGGTACGCTCACCAACGCGGCTATGTCGGCAGATTCAACATCTTCATCGGCTCATGCCGACACCTTTCACGACCATCCCTCCCCTGCTACACTAAACAACCAGTTGGTAGGCTCGGATGGCTAAGGATAAATTAAGGGAAAAATAGGAGTAATAGAAAAATGGTTGAATTATTGGCGCAAGCAGAATCCACTATCGCGATTTCCAAGGCAATTATGCTGGGTGTGTCACTCGGCGCAGCCGCACTTGGGCTCGCATTGCTGGGCGCAAACTACATGAAGGCTTTGGGTCGAAACCCAGAAGCTGGTAAGTCGGCAAACGCGATTGTAATTATCGCTGCAATGATCGAGGTAACCGCCCTATTGGCGTTCCTCCTCGGTGCATTCTTGTTCTAAGAACATTGGCGTAATGAACAACGACACACAACAGCAACGAAAGGAAGGTAACCAAAGATGATTCATATATTTGCAGCAGCCGAAGACCTCGAAGGTATTGCGGCGCTTGGTATTGATCCGTGGGCCATTTTGGCGCAAGCGGTTACCCTCCTGACGTTGTTTTATGTGGTCAAAAAGTTTGCACTCAACAAAATCGTGACAATGCTACAAGAGCGCCACAAGAAGATAGACAGTGGTGTACGGCTTGGCTACAAGATGGAGAAAGAGTTCTCGAACCTGCAAGAAAAAGTTGAGGCAGAGCTACACAAGGCTCGTCTGAATGCAGACAAAATTATTGATGAGGCGCACCAGGAGTCTTCGCAGATCGTCAAGGCCGCTGAAGAAAAGGCTAGCCACAAGGTTGAACAAATGTTGACCGACGCCGAGGCAAAGATCGATACTGATATGCAGCGGGCACGCAAAGAACTACAGCAAGACGTTGTTCATTTGGTTGCAGAGGCAACCGAAGTTGTTTTGCGCGAAAAGCTCGATGAAAAGACAGATATGAAGTTGATTGAACGGGCCATTGCCGAGGTATCTCGATGAGCGCTCACCTGCCCCGCAAAGAACTAGCCCAGGCTCTTCTGGAGATAGTTCAGAAATCAGATGACAGTGCCAGAACGGTAGAGCAGATTGCTGCCTATCTGGTGCGCGAGGGCCGTGCGACTGATCTAGACGCCCTCCTGCGCGATATGGAGGATATCCAACGCCAGCAACATGGAATACAGGAGGTTGAGGCCAGCAGTGCATTTACCCTATCGCCAGCTGTGAAGCGCGCTATCGAATCGCTATTCGATGCCGAGCATGTACAGCTACACGAGTCCATAGACCAGCATCTTATCGGCGGCGTTCGCGTTCGCTCCAAGGAGGCCGTGATGGATCTGAGTATTCGCACACAGTTAAACCGGCTGAAGCACAGCGTTAAGGTATAGGGAGTTAATCAGAGGAGCATTATGGCAACAGCAACAAACAGCATATCAATCAAGGAGCTTAGTCAGGATATTCGTGCTGCAATCGAAGACCTGAAGACCAAGCCAGAAATCGAAGACGTTGGTATCGTCACCCGAATTGGCGATGGTATTGCCTGGATATATGGCTTGCGCAAGTGTGGCTACAACGAAATGATTGAAATCGAGACCAATGACGGCGGCACTCTAACTGCCTTTGCCCTGAACCTGGGTACTGATGAAATCGGTGCTGTTCTGCTTGGTGATGAAACTGGTGTTGCTGCTGGTGCGACTGCCCGCTTAACCGGCTCAATCCTGCAGGTGCCAACTGGTCCAGAGCTTGTCGGACGTGTGGTTGACCCGCTGGGACAACCCCTTGATGATAAGGGCCCAATTAAGACCACGCAGTTCAGCCCGGTTGAGCAGCCAGCGCCGAGCGTGCTAGATCGCAAGAGCGTGCACGAACCCCTCATGACAGGGCTCCTGTCGATTGACGCCATGGTGCCAATTGGCCGTGGCCAGCGTGAGCTGATTATTGGTGACCGTCAGACCGGTAAAACGGCCATTGCGGTTGATACGATGATTAACCAGCACAAGCAAGAGACCGGCGTGATTAACATTTACGTGGCGGTTGGCCAGAAGCTCAGCAAGGTCGCTGCGCTAGTTGAGCGGCTCAAGCGCGAAGGCGTCATGGAGCAATCCATTGTTGTGGCGACTTCTGCAGCTGACCCCGCCAGCCTGCAATACCTCGCGCCATATGCTGGCTGTAGCATGGGCGAGTATTTCCGCGACAACGGACAGCACGCGCTGATTATTTATGATGACCTGAGCAAGCACGCTGCCGCCTATCGGCAGATGTCACTGCTCCTGCGTCGCCCTCCTGGGCGCGAGGCTTACCCGGGCGATGTTTTCTATCTGCACTCACGCTTGCTCGAGCGAGCCGCCAAGTTGAACGATGACCTCGGTGCTGGTAGCTTGACTGCCTTGCCGATTATCGAAACTCAGGCTGGTGACATTAGCTCCTACATTCCAACCAACGTTATTTCAATTACTGACGGCCAGATCTTCATGGAGACGAACCTATTCTACCAGGGTGTTCGCCCCGCCATTTCTGTTGGCCTATCGGTCTCTCGTGTCGGTGGTTCAGCGCAAACCAAGGCAGTCAAGAGCGTCGCCGGCAACCTTCGTTTGGGGCTGGCTCAGTTTCGTGAATTAGCCGCTTTTGCACAATTTTCAACTGACCTGGACGCCGAGACCAAGCAGCGCATCGAACGTGGTCAGCGATTAACCGAGCTACTCAAGCAGCCACAATACAGTCCCCTGAGCGTATGGGAGCAAACTGCCCTACTCTTGGCCGCTAATGAAGGCTGCTTTGACGAGGTTCCACTGGACGACGTCAAACACGCCAAAGACGCTCTTCTCAGCACCCTGCAGAAACACCACAAGAGCCTGATGAGTACTCTGAACGAAGGCGACAAGCCAACCGATAAGATGCAGAAAACCATCATCCAGACCGCACGTGACGTCATGCAGAGTTACAACGTTGAATCCGAATCTGAAGATAAAAAGGACGCAGAAGTAAGGTAAGCAGACCCGCATATGGCAAGTACACAGCAACTAAAACGACGAATCGGCAGTGTCAAGAACACCAAGCAGATTACCAAGGCTATGGAGATGGTGGCCGCGAGCAAAATGCGCCGCGCACAAGATCACGCCTTGCAGTCGCGCGACTTTCGTCGTTTAGCTCGGCGTATTTTGCGTCGTCTGAGTGAGGTGACTGACGTCACCAAACACCCGCTGTATGTACAGCGCTCAGTCACCAGCCGTTTGCACGTGTTCATCACCAGCGACCGCGGATTGGCCGGAGATTTCTATAGCAACCTGTTCCGTTCGTTCATGGGTGAGCTAGAGGCTGATCGTAGGGCTGGTACGTCCAGTAGTGTTATTGTTGTTGGTCGCAAGGGCGCTCATTTTATGAGCAAACTCGACGGCGTCGAAACGCTGGCAGTGTATGACGGTTTCTCCGAGCAGCCTACCGCCAGTGATATTCAGCCAATCCTCCGTAGTGTTATCGAGCACTTTAAGACAGAACAAGCCGACGCAGTCGATGTGACCTATACTGATTTTCGCTCCAGTATTTCTCAGGTTGTGGTGACGGAGCGATTACTGCCAGCAGTTTTTCAGGCGCCAGAAACGAAGATAGAAGAGGAGCACGATCAGGTCATGGTTGAGCCAAGTCCGGGGGCTGTCCTTGAGCAAGTAAGTGAGCGCTTAGTAGAGGTTCAGCTGCTGCAGGCTTTTCGTGAATCGCAAGCCAGCGAGCACTCCTCACGGATGATGGCCATGAAGAATGCGACCGACAACGCCGGCGACCTCATTGACGACCTCACGCTGGAGTTTAACACCGCTCGCCAAGCATCTATTACGCAAGAACTGGCAGAGATAACTGGCGGCGCCGAGGCAATCAAGTAGGAGTTATATTATGGAAGGCATAAACCCAGACAACGAACAGTTTTATGAACAGAACCCAGAGGTGCTCGCAGCTCTAGAAGGCCTGCGCAAACTAAAGGCTCAATATGGTCGCAACCTAGCATTACGTGATGTTCGTGATCTGCTTATTGACGAGAGTGACGAAGGTCCATCACTTATTATTGATTTGAATGATGACCCTACTGAGGAGCCTGGAGTTCAGCAGCGTGATGTTTCCGTGCTTGAGCTGGGCCAACGACTAGCCGCTCTCGCTACTATTGAAGCTCAGCAAGATCAAGACCCTAGCGATACAACAGAAGAAAGAGGAGAAGTATAGATGGCAACAGCAACTAAGCAAAAAACAACCGGAACTATTAGCCAAATTGTTGGCGTAGTTATTGACGTATCGTTTCCGGAGGGTCACTTACCGGCTATTCATAACGCTCTCAGCGTTCACTTTAACGACCGAGACGTTGTATTAGAGGTCGCGCAGCACTTGAGCGAGTCCAGTGTCCGTGCTGTCGCCTTGAGCGGAACCGATGGGCTGGAGCGCGGACTTGATGTAACCGACAGTGGCGCCCCAATCAGCGTGCCAATTGGCGATGAAACCCAGGGACGCATGTTTAACGTGACTGGCGAGCCAATTGATGGCCAAGGTACGACATTTAAACGTCATGCTCCAATCCATCGCCACCCCCCAGAATTATCAGAGCAGTCCGGCGAGACAGAAGTCCTAGAGACTGGCATTAAAGTCATCGACCTCATTGCCCCGATTACCAAAGGTGGTAAGGTCGGCTTGTTCGGCGGCGCCGGTGTCGGCAAAACCGTGCTTATCCAGGAGCTGATCAACAACATCGCTAAGTTTCACAGCGGCAACTCGGTTTTCGCAGGTGTTGGTGAGCGAACGCGTGAGGGTAACGACCTCTACTACGAGATGAAAGAAGCCGGCGTCCTTGATAAAACGTCACTAGTCTTCGGTCAGATGAACGAGCCACCAGGCGCGCGTTTGCGTGTTGCCTTGAGTGGACTAACTATGGCAGAGAGTTTTCGTGACGAAGGCAAAGACGTGTTGCTGTTTATTGATAACATCTACCGCTTCACCCAGGCTGGATCAGAAGTATCTGCCCTGCTC
>CAZGPJ010000024.1:0-10978 GCA_964527485.1 uncultured Candidatus Saccharibacteria bacterium | reverse complement strand
ATGTGAGACGAAGCTAGTCGGCGAACATATGCATCTAACTCTCGGCGCTGCCTATGCTGTATCACACCAGTTAGGTCTGCACGTAGACAAGCCAAAGCAAGCACTGCGTGAGGTAAGCGCCATGCCTGGGCGTATGCGCATGCTTAATCTCGGTGGTGGCGCTACAGCAATTGATGATACCTACAACGCGAGCCCAGAAGCCATGTACGCTGCCCTTCAGGTACTTCGTAGTAGCGCTCAGCCAAAAAAGATTGCCGTGCTTGGCAATATGAACGAGCTGGGTGGGCATAGTCAGGCAGAGCATGAATCGGTTGGAGCCTATTGTGATCCAGAGGTACTCGATGAGTTGATTGTGATTGGCAAAGACGCAAAAGCTTACCTCGCTCCGGCCGCCGAAAAGCGAGGCGTTCGGGTATCAACCTTTGACTCGCCGTACGCTATTGCTGATTACTTAAAGCCACGCCTCAGTAAAGATGTGATTGTTTTATTTAAGGGCTCGCAAAATGGAGTATTCCTAGAAGAAGCCATAAAGCCTCTCTTGCAGCATCCACGTGATGCGCGTCAGCTCGTGCGCCAGTCGTCTCATTGGCGCAAACGGAAATTCCAGCAATTTTCTCACATCTAATCTGACTTTGGTTTCGGCCTGAGCAGAGTAATCGCGTATAATGGCACGAGTATGAGGCGTTATAACCCAAAAGAGATTGAACCAAAGTGGCAAAAGGCCTGGCTCGAGCAGGGCACCTATACGGCTGACGTAACGAGCGACAAGCCGAAGTATCTCGGCTTCGGCATGTTTAATTACCCGAGTGGAGCCGGTATTCATGTGGGGCATGTGCGCAACTACACCATACCCGATGTCATTACGCGGTATAAGCGACAGCAGGGCTATGAGGCGTATCAGCCTGTCGGCTGGGACTCGTTTGGCTTGCCGGCGGAAAATTATGCAATCAAGACCGGTGTACCACCACAGGAGTCAACCACGGCAGCCATTGAAGCCTACCGCGAGCAGTACCAAGCGATGGGCTGGGCAGTTGATTGGAGTAAAGAAATAAACACGACCGATCCCGGGTACTATCGCTGGACGCAGTGGATCTTCACTAAATTATTCGAACACGGCCTGGCCTACCAAAAAGAAAGCCCGCAGTGGTGGTGCGACCAGTGTAAAACAGTCTTAGCTGATGAGCAGGTTATCGCTGGCAAGTGTTGGCGTCATGATAACGCGGACGATCCACTGGTTGGCAAAAAGAACTTGCGACAATGGTTCTTTAAGATCACTGAGTATGCTGATGAAATTTTGCAGGCAACAGACGATCTTGACTGGACAGAATCAGTTAAAGCCTCGCAAAAAAGCTGGATCGGGCGTAGTGAAGGGGCGCAAATCCGTTTCTCAGTTGAGGATAGCGATGAGACGATTGATGTGTTTACGACTCGTCCCGACACGCTGTTTGGTGCCACGTTTATGGTGTTGGCGCCGGAGCATCCGCTCGTTGATAAAATCACAGTCAAGTCACAGAAGACTGACGTGGCTGAGTACATCACCACAGCTGCGACCAAAAGCGATGTTGAGCGGCAGGAAAATCGTGACAAAACCGGTGTTTTTACTGGGACCTACGCGACCAACCCGATAAATAATCAGAAAATGCCAATCTGGATAGCTGACTACGTACTCATGGGCTATGGCACGGGAGCAATAATGGCTGTGCCGGCCCACGATGAGCGAGATTTTGCCTTCGCCCAACAAAAAAACCTGGAGGTTATTCCGGTTATTCAACCACCTGAAGGTGCCCCTCAATATAAGGAACTTGTTGAGGGCGATGAGGCTGTTGTTGAAACAAATGGTGCCGCGGCCTACAGTGGCCCCGGAAGCCTCGTGAACTCAGGTAGCTATACAGGTCTAGATTCGGGAGAGGCCGCCGAGCGCATCGTGATTGATCTGGCAAAAGACAATAAAGCGGAGAAGCGTGTTACCTACAAAATGCGCGATTGGCTCATATCGAGGCAACGCTACTGGGGCGCGCCGATTCCGATTATTCACTGTGAAAAATGCGGATCGGTGGCGGTGCCTGAAGACCAGTTACCGGTTGAGCTACCAGAAATTAGCGATTATCGTCCAACTGGCGGTAATGCCTCAGTGCTCGCGGGGGTTGATGAGTGGGTAAATACGCCCTGCCCAAACTGTGACAGCCCGGCAAAACGTGAGACGGACACCATGGATGGGTACGTATGTTCAAGCTGGTATTTCTTACGTTACATTAGCCCGCATGATGATACACAGCCGTGGGATGGTGATCATGTGAAGAAGTGGCTACCTGTAGATTTTTATAATGGCGGTGATCATGCGACGGCTCACTTGCTGTATGCCCGCTTTTTTATGCGGTTTTTCTATAAGCTTGGTCTCGTGGGTACCCCAGAGCCTTTCACGCGGATGGTGTATAACGGCAAAGTCAAAGCATCTGATGGCTCTATGTTTAGCAAGAGCAAGGGCAATGGTGTAGACCCACTCGAAGTCATTGAAAGTGGCTACGGTGCTGACGCACTGCGGCTGTATGAAATGTTCGCTGCTCCCGTTGAAATGGATGTTTTATGGGACCCACAGGGCATTCCTGGCGCGCACCGTTTCTTGAGCCGTGTGTGGACGATTACGCACGATTTCTTGCAGGCCGATAGCGGCGAAGTGAGTCCCGAAGCTCAAGAAAAGATTCAATTCACGATGCACAAGACTATCAAAAAAGTGACCGATGATATTGAGCAGCAAAAGTTTAACACAGCGATTGCAGCTATGATGGCGGCTGTGAATGACTACTACAAGATTCATCAAAAATACGGCATCGTTCAGGCCGAATCGTGGCGTAACGCCCTCAATTCGTTGCTGCAATTGCTTGCGCCGTTTGCGCCGCATATTACAGAAGAATTGTGGCAATCACTTGGTCGCACCGATTCTATTCACCAGGCTCAGTGGCCGCGGCACCAGGAGGAGCTTATTGCCCAAGACAGCGTGACAATCGCCGTACAAGTAAACGGAAAGTTACGAGCGACAGTTTCTGTATCGAGTGAGGCTGACGAAGAGACGAGCGTTGAGCAGGCAAAAGCACACGAACGCGTCGCAGAGCATCTAGCGACAGGAAAAATTGTCAAAACTATCTATGTGCCGCAGAAATTGGTGAACTTTGTCGTACGTGAGACATAGACCACAAGACAATTATTTGGTTATGTCAACGTTGAGTGCTTGAGTTCTATCGGCGGCTCACGTATACTAGCGGATAAGTTGTACTAAGGTAATTCAGGAAGGAGGCGCTCATATGGGACAGCCAAAAAAGCGCACCACGCCGCGCAGAACTCGTCAACGGCGCAGTCATGCCGTGGTCAAACTCGCCCGACGCGTAAACGCAACCTCACCGGTTAAAGCGTATACCACTCGTAAAGAGAGCGGCAAAAAGAAGACAGCAAGCTAAGTCGAAACAAACCTGCGTGCATTCAGTGCGCAAGAGCACCTTACCGTTTAAGAGAAAAATCAATCTATGGCATCAAATCGTCATCTAGGCCGAATCATCGTACTGCAAACCTTGTATGAACAAGAGTTGCGACTGGCGTGTAATGACGGTACTTTTCAGCTAAAAAAAGTGCTGAAGCGGAATATACGTCGCTACAAGGATGTTGTTGATGATGTTGATTTCATTACGCGAATGAGCGAAGAAATAACGCGTTGCCAGGACGAGCTCGATGAGATTATTCAGCCGATAGCACCAGAGTGGCCGATTGATCAGATTGCCCGGATGGATCGTATTGTGTTGCGGATCGGTGCTTATGAGTTGCTGCACGAACAAGATGTGCCACCAAAAGTTGTCATTAACGAGGCGATTGAACTCGCGAAGGCATTTGGCGGAGAGAATTCAAGCAAGTTTATCAACGGCGTCCTTGGAACATTACTCAAGCAGCAGAGCGATAAGCCAGTAAAAGCAGGCTCAGGCACCAGCAAAACAGTGACAGCAAAAAAGAAGACAGCGACACGGAAGCCTGATAAGCAAAAGGAAAGTTGAACACCATGAAACGTCCGAAACCGATTAAAGAATTTCGAAAATTCGTTACCAAGCGTAAACCAAGTATCAAGGAAGTGGTGCGTGAGCCGACCGCTGGCGGCGTCATTTTTCGCCGCAGTAAGAATAGGAAATCGGTGGAGATTCTGCTGATTCAGGATGCCAAAAACCGTTGGACGATTCCCAAGGGGCACATCGAAGAAGGCGAGAAGGCGCGCGAGACAGCCGAGCGAGAAATCCGTGAAGAGACTGGCCTGCAAGAAATGCAGGTATTAAACTGGCTCGGTAAGATCAACTTTCAGTACCGGCGTCAGGTGAGTTTAGTGCTGATGACAACAGAAATATATCTCGTCAAGGCGCTAGGTGATACCGATAAGCTCACACCAGAAGATTGGATGAACGGCATCAAGTGGTTCCCGGCTGCCGAAGCGGTCGATGTCATTGCCTATGAGGACATTAGTAAACTTATGTTGTTGGCGCTCAAGCGTATTCGACAAGAGAAATTGTAGGAGCAGACGGTTCGTATGGATAGCAGTGCGTATAAAACTTTTGCGGCAGATAAACTGGGGGTTACCTTTGACGACATTGAATTATTACGGACTGCCTTCACGCACCGCTCGTATGTAAACGAGCACCGTAAAACAGTCAAAGAGCACAACGAGCGACTCGAGCTGGTTGTGACAGAGTACCTGTATGTGAATTATGAAGAGCCAGAAGGTATTCTGACGAACTGGCGCAGTAGTCTTGTTCGTACTGAAAGCATTGGTGAGGCTGCCAAGAAACACGACTTTGAGTCTCTTCTACGGCTGAGTCGTGGTGAGCGCCGCGGCAGCGATCGGGCACGGGCGCAGATCCTAGCCAATACGTACGAAGCGGTTGTTGGCGCTCTGTACCTCGATAAGGGTTACGACGCAGCCAAAGCATTTATTGAAAAGAGTTTGCTCGTCACCTTTCAGACAATTCTGGCTACCGGTTCATGGATGGACCCGAAGTCTCATTTGCAGGAACTCGCACAGAGCCACGATGGGCATACGCCTTCATATAAAGTTCTGAGTGAAGAAGGCCCGGATCATGACAAGGTGTTTACCGTTGGTGTCTACGTGGACGGAAAGCTGATCGGTCAAGGCGCAGGCCCGAGTAAGCAAATGGGGCAGGTTGAGGCTGCCGAGAGAGCCCTCGAGCACTACCAGAGTTGACATCAGATGAGACTCTCTGTAAAATGGGGCAGATTGAAGATACTACATTAACGGGCACTGTTTCCCATCTGCCCAAGAGGAAAGTGAGTTTTTATTTATGCTAGCAATACGCATGCAACGGGTTGGCCGCACAGGATACGCACAGTATCGGATTATTGTGCAGGAGTCGCAACGTTCGCCAAAAAGCGGACGTGTTGTGGCAAATCTCGGTCACTACAATCCGCACAGTAAAGAGACAACACTCGATAAAGAGCAGGCTGAGCATTTCGTGAAAAATGGTGCTCGTCCATCAGACAGTGTCATCCGTATTTTGAAGGCTCAAGGCGTGAAGCTGCCTGATTGGGTAAAGCCCCAAAAAACAGAAGTGACTCGCTCGACGAAGAACCCCGACAAGTTGCGCAAGAACCAGCCAAAAGAAGAAGCTCCGGCAGAGCCAGAAGCAGAAGCAGAACCGGCCGAAGAATCGGCACCAGCTGAAGAAGAAGCCTCAACAACCGAAGAAACCACGAAATAAAGCAGAACACTGGTGCACAGATTGTATCAGTGTTTGATATACTAGTATCTGATGCGCATATTCCGCTTATGGAACGCGTTTTCTAAGATTCTGAAAGAGGAGGACTAGTCAGATGAGTAGCATTGACCAAACATTTGTAGAATTTATCGTAAAGTCGCTTGTCGGCAAACCAGATAACGTGCACATTGAGCGCCGAATTGATGAAAAAGGTGTGTTGTTGGAGCTATCCGTTGACCCAGAAGATCTCGGTCGAGTTATTGGGAAGCGCGGCGCAACCGCACAAAGCATACGTACACTTTTGCGTGCGCTCGGAACCAAAAACGAGGCCCGCTATAACCTAAAGATTATTGACACGGCAGAGCAAGACGAAGACAGACCAGCGACGACGCCAGAGGCTTCAGCAAAAGATAGTGTCTCGAAGCCCGCCGATTTAGACGAAGCAGAAAACTCTGCAGCAGAGACTGACGCTTCATCAGATGTAACAACAGAAGATGTAGACGAGACAAAAGATTCAGCCGATGAGGACGAAGAAAGCAATCGCTTAAAGAAAGCCAAGCAAGAATTAGCTGATCTCGACGACCTGGACATCTAGTCAATAGCTTGGTCAAAAAAGTGCTTGCGCCACCGTAGTGAAACCGGTATAGTTATATGCGCTAAGGTTGTTGGTAACTTTAACGAAGTACATTACATACAAAAAACAAAAATGACAAGCTCATTGCGAGCCATCGAATTCGATGGGAGCTTTATGTGATAAAAAGAGACCCGGGCGGCAACACGTATGTTGTCATAATGGGTCTCTTTTTTTTGCGTGATAGAATAACAGAAGTATTGAACAGGAAAGCACTGATGCGACAGATACAGATTATTAGCTTATTCCCTGACATGTTTCCGCCGGTTCTGGAGACAAGCATGCTCAAGAAGGCTCAGGATAATGATATTGTGCGCTACCGCTACATTAATCTGCGAGATTATGGTATCGGGCCACGAAAAAAAGTTGACGATACTCCATATGGCGGTGGCGATGGCATGCTGCTGCGGCCCGAACCCCTATTCGCGGCAATCGAAGAAGCCAAAAAAACAGATCCATCAGCTGAAGTTATATTGATGACACCGCGGGGCGAGACATTTTCCCAAGCAGTTGCTCACGATATTGCCCAGAGCGAGGCCGGCCTGATTATGGTGTGTGGGCGGTACGAAGGCTATGACGAGCGCATTACCACACTGATTGATCGTCAGCTATCTATCGGTGACTACGTTTTAACAGGCGGGGAAATCCCGGCTATGACCGTGATTGATGCAGTAGTGCGGCTTATCCCAGGCGTCCTCGGTGGCGCAAACAGTACGCAGAAAGAAAGCTTTCAAGAGGCAAACACTTTGGAGCATCCACATTACACACGACCAGAAGAGTTCCGCGGCATGCGTGTGCCAGACGTACTTTTGAGTGGTCACCATGCTGAAGTCGAAAAATGGCGGCACGAGCACAGCTTCAAAAAACCCGACACACTATAGTCTGTCGGGTTTTATAGCAGTGTGTATACCAGTGATGCATGAGCTTAATGCATAACACTCGCCATGTAGCCTGTTATACTAAGGATGTAGCAAAAAGGAGGAATGATGAAGCACCTAATTAAACCAATATTCGCCCACTGTGATCTACCGTGTGGCGTGTACGACCCTGATCAAGCACGCATCGAAGCCGAATCTGTCCACAACATCAATCAGAAGTATGACGGCCTCAGCCAAGAGGACAAGTGGCGCGCCGTTATGATAAAAGAGCAGCGCTTAGAGCTGGTAAAGCACCACCTTTGGGTTATATGGACCGACTACGCCAAGCCGGAGCACGTTGAGTCCAAGCCAGATCTACACGATCTTTTCTGGCGAGCCACAAAGCAGGCAGGCCAAGCAAAGAAAACCACCGATACTGCTGATAGCCAAAAATTGCTTGATTTAATTGCAGAAGTCAGCGAATGGTTTACTTCAACCAAGTCTTAGTTCGTATCTCAAAGAAGTAAATCGTGTGATATTTCTGCGCCGGGTCTATGGAAAAAGCATGCAGCCAAGCTTGTGCCCTGGGCAACTCGTTGTCCTCCGACGCAAGCGCCGGCTGCGCTGTGGTGACATCGTTATGCTTCAGCATGACGGACGGGAAAAACTCAAGCGCATACATCAACTCCGCCCCAAATACGTCTACGTACGGGGCGATAACTCACGCATGAGTACAGATAGTGACGATTTCGGCTGGCTGCCAGACTCGGCGGTTATCGCTGTGCTGGCCTGGCCGCGTCGCTAGTGTGATACGCATACGTTAAAGCGATTGGTTGTATACAGACACAAGCTGATTGTGGGTTTGCTTGAGCTCTTCGCACTGCCGAAGCTGAAGCTGCAGGCTACGCGTACGCAAAACGTCAGGTTCGGTAGCAATGCGGCGCATGTTCTCGAGGGTGCGTTGGCAGTTCTCGTATTCCTGCCTCAGTATTTCTATGTTGGTTTGTAGATTTCGCTGCTCGCGGCTGAGTGGCTGTGGCACATAGTGCCACAATAAAATAATAGCTAGCAGCATGATTATAATGCTGATGGTATAACCAAAAGCGCGACGGCTGCGCGCTTTCTTGGTACGCAGATAGCGCTGAATGAATGTCTTATGGCTGTTCTTTGGTGAATGCGTATGAAGTGCATGCTGGGCGACGGGCAATAAATGCTGCTCATAGCGCGGTAGTGGAATTGTGTGCTTACGGCAATACTCCTGAAAAAGCTCCTGGTAGTGTTGCGCTGGTATAGCATACTCACCGTGCTGCTGATGTTTCGGCGCGCTATGGCGTGCGTTAACACCGTATACACCAAAACCAACCGAAATGGCGAGATGTTCGATAAAGTGCTGTTCGCTTTCGCCCGAGGCAAAATTACGTGGTAGGCGGACCTCCGCAGCCAGCGTGCAGACAGCAAGCACTATCATGTAATGAGCGGCAAACGGGTTTTGCTGGGCGGAGTCGCGTGGCAGGGAAATAGTAGCCGATGTGCTGGTGTAATCTAGCGTCCACTGCGTTTTGTCGTGTTCGACCACTTGCACTGACATATCATCCAAAGCGAGCCAACGGCTCAAATCGTGAGCAAGTATGTTCTGGCCGTAGAGACCCGCAAAATATTTCTGTTTCGGCAGATGAAGATGACCGCGACGCGCCATTGGGGCACGTATCTGTCGGGTGTATTCTCTCTGCTCATCTTGGGTCATGGCGTGAAGTTGCTGTGTGGTGTTTCGCTGCATGTGATTGTGCTTGTGCTTTTGCTAAACTGTAGCATAACTTAAGGTACATCCTAGAGGAAAGATCGACCAGGGTGGTATACTAGCCACAGATGCAACGAAAGAAAGGGCATTAGCGACACAGATATGAACGACATTACCATGAAACAGATTTACCGACTTCTCGCACTGGTTCTTGCGCTTATCGCGTTGTGGCACCTGCAGCTTGTGGCTTTAATCTTACTGGTCTCGTTCATGTTGACGGTTATTTTGCTACCTTTTGTGCGTATTCTCCATCGTTATAAGTTGCCGGCGTTTATCGCTGTTTTAACACCTTTGCTATTTTTTGTCGGACTACTGACAGGTGTGGGCTTTTATATTGCGCCATCTGTTGCCCAGGAGTTACCACGGTTTGTTGGTGAATTTCCCGCAATCATTGGCCAGCTTCAGCTTGTTGAGGCTCTCGGTTTACAAGAGGCAGATTTTCGGGATATTTTGCGGGAGCGTTTCGCCGATATTGGGTCGCTAGCGCTCGTGATCGGTGCTTCTTTGGCGCAAGCCTTTGGTGTTTTGTTGACTGTACTGGTTCTCACAATGTATTGGCTGCGCAGTTATGATTCGCTCAAAGAAACATTGGTTTCATATGTGCCAAAAGAGTATCAACTGAGAGCCCAGGATATATGGCTGCGCTCAGAAGTGAAGCTTAGCCGCTGGTTTCTCGGTCAAATATTGATCAGTAGCGCTGTCGGAGTAACTGTGTGGTTGTCAATGTTGGCAATTGGTGTACCTTTTGCCGGTGTACTTGGAATCATTGCAGCCGTTCTAGAAATCATCCCCCTCATTGGTCCGATACTGGCATCAGTCCCAGCGATATTGTTTGGTTTATCAGAGTCCTTAGAATTTGGGCTCATTGTCACCCCGGTCAATATTGTGATATCGCAACTCGAAAGCCAAGTGCTGACACCGCAACTCATTGGGAGAGCTGTGCACTTACACACTATCATTGTGTTGACGTCATTCCTGGTAGGCTCTTTGCTCTATGGAATTATTGGTGGGTTGTTGGCAGTTCCTATGGCCCTACTTATTAGCGCAGGGGTAGATAGCTTTCGCGAAGAAGAAGTTCATGGTTTACACGCTACCCATTCAGAATAGGTAGCTCACGGAGAGAAATCCCAGGACCAGGATGGCGACGAAGACAAGTGATAGCACATCGATGTATTTCTCGATCTTATCCTTATAGCGATTACCGAGAAAGTGCATAGCGATCGCGACAGCAAAGAAACGTCCACCTCGTCCGATCAGTGAGGCTACGACAAAGACCACGAAGTTTACCTGGAAAACACCAGCGGCAATCGTAAAGAGTTTGTATGGGATTGGTGTAAAGCCCGCTGCTGCAATAGCTAAGAAGGCGTTTTCGCTATATCTTTGCCCGACAACAGTAAATTCGCTTTGCAGGTGATAGGTCTCGATGACCCAAACCCCAACGGTTTCAAACAATCCAACGCCGATAATATAACCGAGCACCCCGCCGATGACGCTGCCGATGGTGCAGATCAAGGCAAAACGAATGTACTTTTTGGGCTGCACTGTCGTCATGGCTATCAATAGCGGATCTGGCGGTATGGGAAAGAACGAGCTTTCCGCCAGGGCAATGCCTCCGAGCGCTCGCTCAGCATTTTTGCTTTCTGACCAGCCGACGACCCATTGGTACAAGCGGCGAATCGTCTGCCGTGGCCAGTTGAAGATACTCGCGAATAAAAGCAATGGTTTCGACTGCATAAAAGCGGCAAAACGAGGCCACGGTTTTTTGCGAAATTTCGGTAATTTAATTGGCATGCGTTTTAGTATAACGGACGGAGACCTGTCTACTGAAAAAAACCCGCGTAAACTTGTATTTTGTCGCGTATTTGGGTAGGCTAAACAGTAGTGAATATACAAAAAATAAAACGTTATATACGAAAAAATCTGTTCCATGCGTCTGCGTTAAAGCCGATTT
>CAZGPJ010000023.1:7266-11189 GCA_964527485.1 uncultured Candidatus Saccharibacteria bacterium | reverse complement strand
ATCGTTGATTATATTGAGCTGAATGCAAAGGGAAAGCGTCGCCGCGATCGTGTGGGCGCATAAACGTCAACTAATTGCCGTTGCCGTACTGATTATTGTCCCCGTTGTGTCTGCGGTGACGGCTTTTATTCTGTCTGGTACTGACGATGCTTCATCGACAACGCAACAATTTGCTACCTCTTGTACGCCGATTGGCACAGAAGATGCGTGCATAGATCTAGAGGTGGTGCGCGAGCAAGATGAACTCCAGCGTGGTCTATCTGGTCGCGACAGTCTTGCTGAAGACGCTGGCATGTTGTTTGATTTTGCCGGCGAAGGCACGCGCTGTATGTGGATGCCAGATATGAACTTCGCCATAGACATTATCTGGTTAAACCAGGACCAGGAAGTCGTTTATGTGATGAGCGACATTACCCCTGAGACCTACCCTGAATCGTTCTGTGGCGCTGAGCCGGCTCGCTACGTTATAGAAGTGAATAGCGGATTTACCACTGAGGCGGGCGTAGAGATCGGCCAAGTCATAGAGCTGTAACTTCTTATGGTAAGATGAGGCAATGGAAGCGTACGTAATCCTCGCCTTTTTATTCGGCTTTCCTCTCCTGATCGGTGGGTTGTTTCGTGTGAATACCTCCCATTTGTTCGTGAGTATTTTGGCCGCCGAGATTCTTGAGCGCTATTTTGCGGACGAGGCTGTTTTGGTGCTGACGCCAGTAGTTACGAGCGAAACAGCACTGGCCTACGTTGGTTTTGCTATCTTGGTCTTACCTGTGCTGCTAACGGGTATATTTCTGCATGGGAGCCTGAGCCGCGCCAGGACGCTGCTGCATTTGCTGCCGTTTCTCTTATCAGGCGTGGTGTTTGCCGCCTTTGCCGCGCCGATTTTACCAGACGTTATCCAGGCAGAGATAGCGAGCGTTGAGGTGGGGAGGATATTGCTCGATTCGGCCCAGTTTATCGTTGGCGTGACGGTCCTGCTGCAGCTATTTGCGCTATGGTTCCTGACGAAGTCGAAAAAAGAAGGCAAGAAAAAGTAGAATAACAGATGACGCTAGTTGACTTTTCTCAAAAATTATCGATAATGTGAGAGGTTATTTACCGAATCGGTTTGTCTCGTTTTTTAAACTAAGCCGTCGATTCCGACGGCTGTTTAAAAAACGAAATGAAGGAGCCGACTTGCTGAGCTGTCCAGAGTTGCCGAGCAAACTTGTTTTGTCGGCGGCTTGCGACAGCGCAGTATCACGCGGCGACGGGGGTCCATAGCTCAGCTGGTTACCGTATCATACGATACGGCCATGTCGAATGACATGGGAGCACATTAACACGTATAATTACCGTATGTACTATGTATACTTCCTACATATGAGTAATGGTCAAATATATACTGGCTCGACCAAGGACCTCAAAAACCGTGTTCAAGAACATGAAAGAGGAAAAGTCAGAACCACCAGTAAACATTTGCCCATTAGCTTGATTGGCCTTGAAAGCTATAAGCTCAAGTCTGATGCGCAAAGAAGAGAAAAATATCTCAAGACAACAGAAGGAAAAAGATTGTTTCGCCAACAGTTTCGAGATATTTTACAAAAACTACGGGTCCATAGCTCAGCTGGTTAGAGCACCTGCCTCTTAAGCAGGGTGTCGTGGGTTCGAGCCCCACTGGACCCTCCACGAAAGAACCGTCCTTCATTGGGCGGTTTTTTCGTGGGCGGGTTGCTGGGGCTTAATCCAGGACACGCCTGGGGTGTCCTGGGTGAAGATTGCCAGCGGCAATCTGCAAGAGAAACTTCACCCAGCAACTTGTTGCTGAGGCAGAAGTTCTGGGCCCGCAGAATGTGGGCGAGCCCCAGTGGTCCCTCCACTAAGAAAACAGCTTGCCCATCGTGGCAGGCTTTTTTCTTGGTTGAGATATCAACCGGTGCTCGAACCCAATGCGGTTCGTTAATCCCCCGCTAAGTCATACTTAGCAAAATGGGCGGATTATACTTTGTACCCCAGTGGTCCCTCCACAATACGATTATATTTAGACTCCTCGATGGAGTCTTTTTGTTTGATACAATACTTTTATGCATGTACCTAATATGAAACAGAAACTATTTTCAGTTACTTTGATTACTACTGCTGTGATTTTATCTTTCTTTTTGTTTGACAGAGGATTATTATCGCTTATTTCTCCAATCCTTTTCTTTGTAGGCATTTATTTGTCCTTTTTGATCGTTAAAAAAGATCGTGGCTGGAAAAAAGCTACTATTCCAATTGTCTTATGGGTTTTGGCGATCGTAATTAATCGTTTAAGTGGAAGCTACGAGCTTTATTCAGAATACGATTTTATAGACCCAATAAATGGCTTCATTCTGTCTTCAATTTTTGTACTTGGTGCGTTTTGTTTGACTATCTACTATTTTTTACGGAAGAATCCTCGCTCGAAATATTAACTTAGTTGCAATAACGATACATACGTCCCTCCAAATTCAGAGCCCCTCGAAAGAGGGGTTTTGAATTTGGAGGGCTTACTATGTGAGCTGCGAACCCACGACGCAGATTTTGCCGAAGGCAAAAGATGCAAGTCGTGAGGTTCGTGAAGCGAAAACTCTCGCAGATGCTAGCATTGAGAAAGTTTGAGCGGATAAAGCTCCGCGCGTTAGCCGGAGCGCCGCCCCACATCTATATTACAAGCACGACGAATGCGTCTGAGCGCAGCGATTGCCCCGTTGGGCCCTCCACAGTGCAGCCTCCTGCTTTGAGTAACTTCACCAGTGAAAGGTTGAACGGTTAGGTGCTTGGCCACTGAGTTATGTAAGCTTGGTCTGATATAGTTGAAGTATGAATCACAGACTATTTAATGACACTGGAATCGAAGTTTCAGAAATTGGGCTTGGTACATGGCAGCTGGGCGGTGACTGGGGAAGCGTCGACGACACAACTGCCCTGAAGATACTCCACTCAGCAGCAGACAGCGGAGTTAACTTCTTCGACACAGCAGATGTATATGGTGGCGGCCGGAGTGAACAGCTGATCGGCAAATTCCTAAAAGAGACTGATAAAGAACTATTTATTGCAACAAAGATAGGCCGTGGCGCTGAGCCGGGCTGGCCGCAGAACTTTACCTTACCGGCTATGAGAAGCCATGTTGAGGGCTGCCTAGAGCGGTTGGGCGTCGAATCGATCGATCTGGTGCAGCTTCATTGCATACCAACAGAGACACTGCAGACGGGCGAAGTGTTCGATTATCTGAGAACTCTTCAGGGCGAAGGCAAGATAAAGCGTTACGGTGTAAGCGTGGAGTCAATGGAAGAGGCTGATATATGCCTACAGCAACCGGATATTGTATCGCTGCAAATTATTTTCAATATCTTCAGGCAAAAACCTATACAAACGCTTTTTGAGCGAGCGAGATCCCAGCAGATTGCGATCATTGCTCGGGTTCCTCTGGCGAGCGGGCTACTAACCGGAAAATTTACACAGGATACTGAATTTTCTGCTGATGATCATAGAAATTTCAACAAAGACGGGCACGCCTTTAACGTTGGTGAGACTTTTGCCGGGCTTCCGTTTGAGAAGGGTGTCGAATTGGCTGATGCGGTGAAGTCTCTTGTGCCGCAGGGCATGACCATGCCTCAGATGGCGCTCCGTTGGATTTTAGATCATGAAGCAGTCACGACTGTTATCCCCGGGGCGAGTAAACTGTCACAGATAGAGTCAAATGTATCAGCGAGTGCGCTACCTCCGCTTGAGCCTGAACTGCATCGTCAGCTCACGGAACTCTATGATACTTCGGTGAAGCAGTTTATACGCGGTGTTTATTGAGTGAGTAAGTAGTATTAACTAGAGCAATTATGCTTGTTCACGTAGCTTTTCAATGCGCTTCTCAATTGATCCGGGGTGCCGGCCAAAAACTTGTGTGAGTTCAGCTGTAGTGGTCCCTGCAT
>CAZGPJ010000023.1:0-7166 GCA_964527485.1 uncultured Candidatus Saccharibacteria bacterium | reverse complement strand
GATCCGGGGTGCCGGCCAAAAACTTGTGTGAGTTCAGCTGTAGTGGTCCCTGCATCGTGCAACTTGAGGAGTTTCTTGTCATCCGCTGCCTTCCACGGACGATACGCATTTGGGTATTCTTGTCGCATCTTCTCGATTTTTTGTGCCCATGAGCCGCTCTGCTTCTTGGGCTTCTCTGGTTGATCTTTTCGTGTGGCTTCGTTGGCGTGCCATTCATCAATAATACGTTGGTGGTTGCGGTGAGTCGTTTCGCTGATAGAGCGCAGCGTAACGTCAATATCGCGGGCGTAGGGGCTGGTTCGCAGCGCCATATTGTTAATACCGTCAAGCACTAAATTATCGAGACTACGAACCCGGGACAGGGCAACGTAGCCCATGCCTTCGACAAAGGCCTTGGACAAGTCTATCTGGGCGGCGTCAAGCGTCATGCCCTGGCTCTTGTGTACGGTGATCGCCCACGCCAGCCGCACGGGGAGTTGTGTCAATCCAGCGCGTTTTTTATCGCCATCTCGTAGCTCCCAGTTATCAGGCGCGATGGTGACGGTTTTTCCGCTGACAAGCTCCACAATCGGATAATCGGTTTCTGGGTCGAAGTCGATGACGGTGCCAAGGCTGCCATTGACGTATTTCTTTTCTTGGTTGTTCTTTATGCACATGACGCTTGCCCCAAGCTTGAGCTGTAGAACTTCTGGGGCGAGGCAGGATCGCTTGAGCTGCTCAACATAGCGTGCGCTACCCGTTGTGGACATGGTGTAGGTATGAATATCACCGTCGAGCTTCTCGAGTTTTCGCTGGTTTATGGTGTCGACATCAACATTGGTTGTCAGGAGGCGCGTCAGCGATCCTTCGTCGCTCTCAGGTGTGTTGCGTGCGCGTAGGCGTTCAAGTTGTGAGCGCATAAGGCTACCCTCGCGGATACCGTTGAGAATGTTGGTGTAGTATTCATCATCGGCCTGTCGATACTGCTCGTGCAGATAGCAAACTTCAAAAGAACCCTCATGCCACGATTCCGACTCTGTCACAAATCCACCGTAGCGGCTATCATTGCGATTAATCGGGGGAAGCTGGAAGAAGTCCCCGCACAAAATAACCTGTAGGCCACCAAATGGTTCTTCAGAATCTCGCGCTTCGCGCAGGGCTTGGTTTATGAGGTCGAGTCGAAAATCATGCAGCATACTGATTTCATCAATGATGAGTACATCAGCTTTGTTTATGAGCTCCCGTCGCTGTTTGCTCAGCGTTTTGCCAAACGAGCTTGGTAGCTCATCCAGGATGCCAATGCCTGCCCACGAGTGGATGGTGTTGCCGCCTAGGTGGGTTGCTGCTAGCCCTGTAGTTGCCGTGACGGCGACGTGTTTGCCGCTGGATTTTGCTCGTCGAATAAACTGATTGAGTACGTGTGTTTTTCCGGTGCCGGCCGCGCCAGTGAGCAGGGTAGATACGCCACTTTCAAGAATGGCTAGTGCGTCTTTTTGAATCATTACTATCTAGTATAGCAGTCGGGGTCGAGTGCGTGCCCAGCTGACGGGGAGGTTATTTTTTCTTCTTGTTGCGCTTGTTGGCGTCAAGTTCACGCTTGCGAAGTCGCAGGTTTTCCGGCGTGACTTCCAGTAGCTCATCATCTTCGATAAAGTCTATAGCTTGCTCGAGGCTGAGAATTGTCGGTGGGGTCAGTTGCACCACTCCGTCGCTAGAAGAGCTGCGCATGTTGGTGAGGTGCTTGGCCTTGCAGACGTTCATGTCCATATCTTCTTGGCGTTTATTGAGCCCAACAATTTGCCCGGCGTAGACTTTCTCTCCCGCGGCGACAAAAGTGATACCGCGCTCGCCAGCCATCTCAAGGGCATAGGGGGTTGTTGTACCCGTTTCGTGCGCGACCAGGACACCGTTACGTAGCTGGCTCAGTGGAGCTCCCGCTGGCCGATAACCATTCATCAAGCTGCTCATAATGACTGTTCCTTTGGTATTTGTCAGCAGGGTGTTGCGTAAGCCGATTAAGGCTCGTGTCGGGATGTCGTAATTGAGCTTGGCAACACCTTTGCTGTTGGAATTCTGTGATGTCAGCTGCGCGCGCCGGGCGCCGAGCTCCATCTGAACGGTGCCAACGTGCTCTTCGGGGACTTCGATGAATAATTCTTCAACCGGTTCCTGAGTTTGGCCATCAATCTCGCGGGTAATAACGTGCGGTCGTCCAACCTCAAACTCATAACCCTCTCGGCGCATTGTCTCAATGAGAACACTGAGGTGCAGCTCGCCTCTACCGGCAACCACAAAGCCGATTCCGTCTTCTTCAATCTGTAGACCGATGTTGGTCTCGAGCTCTTTGTTCAGACGTTCACTTAGCTGTCGACTGGTGGAAAATTTCCCTTCAGTTCCTTTGAAAGGTGAGGTGTTTGGGCCTAAGTAGATTTTCAGGGTTGGTGCTTCGACTTCCAGGACTGGCAGTGCTTCGGGGTTTTCGCTATCCGCGATAGTCTCGCCAATTTGCGCATCAGCGATGCCGGTGAGAGCAACAATGTCTCCGGCCACTCCGCCAGGTACGTCGAACCGGCTTACTCCGTGGCTCATATAGACACCGTCTATCTTGGCTTTACTTTGCGAACCATCTTTTTTACACAAGGTGACGGCGTCGCTTGGCTTTATCTTTCCCTGTGAGATGCGGCCGATGGCGTACTTACCCTTGAAGCTATCCCATGCAAGTGCAGTTACCAGCATCTGAAACGGCTTGGTGACATCGACTTTTGGCGCCGGAACGTGCTGCGTTATAGCCTCAAAAATCACTTCCAAATCTGAATCTTGCGTGGCATCATCTGGTGGCGTGGTCCAAGCTTTCCCGTCGCGCGCAATTGCGTAATACAGCGGGTAGTGTAACTGGTCTTCGTCAACAGCTAGCTCTAGGAAAAGATTGGCCAGCTCGTCCTCGACTTCGGCTATACGGTTTCCTGGCTTGTCGATTTTGTTAATGATCACAATTGGCTGCAGGTGATTTTCCAGCGCCTTCGCAAGAACAAACTTGGTTTGTGGCATCGGGCCTTCTTGCGCATCAACAATAAGAAGACAGCCATCCGCCATGTTCAGTGTGCGTTCAACTTCACCAGAAAAGTCAGCGTGACCTGGGGTATCAATGATGTTTATGCGGTAGTCGTCATGCTGGACTGCGGTGACCTTAGCGGTGATAGTGATACCCCGTTCGCGTTCTTGGTCATTGCTGTCCATGATGAGCTCTTGCTCCATTTCAGCCTGGTTGTCTCGGAAGGTTTTTGATTGCTTAAGCAGACCGTCAACCAACGTTGTTTTGCCGTGGTCGACGTGGGCAATAATCGCAATATTGCGAATTTTGCTAGCATCTTGGTTTTCAGAAATCATAACGGTTCCTTACATGGGCACTTACTTCGTGCCTTGTTTCATAAAAAAAGCGCTTATACGAACGAAAAGCGCTGGTTTCGTGTCTTATTAGGGCATATTATAGCACGATATCTGTTATAACGGTAGTAATTCCAACTGTAGCGACTAGGTTGTCAGTGGGGACCTCATGCTATACTAACAGATGAATACAGCGAATTTAATGTAAGCGAGGAGCTATGGCCGGACACAGTAAATGGGCAAAAATTAAGCGCGGCAAGGCCGCCGAAGACGCCAAGCGTGGTGCAATATTTACGAAGCACGGCAACGCTATTGCAATTGCCGCTCGAGACGGTGCTGATCCGGATATGAATTTTGCTCTTCGGCTCGAGATTGACCGCGCCAAAGCGGCTAATATGCCCGCAGCTAACATCCAACGCTCGATTGACCGAGGTAGTGGCAAGCTTGGTGGTGAGCAAATTCAAGAAGTTATGTACGAAGGGTATGGCCCTGGCGGCGTGGCGATTATTGTTGAGGCAGCTACCGATAATATCAATCGTACGTATCCAGAGGTCAGAACCGCCTTCTCGAAACACGGAGGAAATATTGCTGAAAAAGGTGCGGTTGTCTTTCAGTTTGAGAACAAAGGAGAAATTCGCGTCAAAGGATCAGGTGACGATGTCATGATGCAGGTGATTGAAGCCGGCGCAGAAGACGCCCAGGAAGAGGACGGTGAGCTAGTTGTCTATACTGACCCGAAAGAATTCGCCAAAGTGCGTGACGCTATAAAAGATGCCGGGCTAGAGATTAGTGAGGCCCGCTTGACCTATCTGCCCACCCATACGGTTGAAATTGGAGATCAAAAGACAGCTGATAAAGTGATGCGCATGATGGATGCCTTGGAGGATCTCGATGACGTCAGTAATACGCATGTTAACTTTTCCTTTGCCGAGGACATTGACGTTTAGCCGGCCATGAGGATTATTGGCATTGATCCGGGTACTGGCATTCTCGGCTTTGGTGTTATTGATAGTGTTGGGCAGAAAAAGACGATGGTCGATGCTGGCGTTATTACAACCGAACCGCATCAGCCTCTCGATGAACGTCTAGTTGAAATATATGAAGGAATCCAGCAGATTATCAGTGAAACCAAGCCGTCAGTTATGGTTGTCGAAAAGCTATTTTTTGCTCAGAACGTTACGACGGCAATCAGCGTCAGCCATGCTCGCGGTGTCGTCATGTTAGCCGGTAAGCAATCAGGTCTAAAGCTCGTTGAGCTGACACCTTTACAAATAAAACAGTCGCTTACTGGTTACGGCCGAGCCACGAAAAATCAAGTACAGCAGATGGTGCAAACCATGCTCAAGCTGCCGAATTTGCCTGAACCAGACGACTGTGCCGATGCGCTCGCCGCCGCTATATGCTATGAAGGTGATAAACTAGGACTATGATAGCAACGCTGCGCGGAATGGTTTCGGAGATAGAGCCCGACAGGGTTGTTTTAGAGTGCGCTGGCGTGGGTTACGGGCTGATTGTAACAGGAGCGGACCACGGCTTACTGCAGTCCGGCAAAGAGGCTCAGGTGTATATCTATGAGCATATAAAAGAAGACGCTCATGACTTATTTGGTTTTTTATCAAAAGACACCAAGCATTTATTTGAGCAGCTATTAACCGTAAAAAATGTTGGCCCAAAGGTGGCGATTGCGCTTCTGGATATCGATAAAATTGATAATGTGCGTCAAGCCATTGCTGACGGCGACATCAAGACATTGCAGACAGCAAAAGGAGTAGGCAAGCGCGCGGCCGAGCAGATTGTGGTTGAGCTGCGCGATAAAGTTGGGCTGAGCTCCAGTGATTCAGCAGACTCGGTTGTGTCACGTGGGGCAAACCGGCAGCGCAATGACGAGGCCTTTCAAGGTTTGGTCGCCCTTGGGTATAGCGATGTTGATGCGCTAGAAGCGCTGGCCAATGTCGACCCAGATCTCTCAACCGAAGAGCGAATCACACAGGCTTTAAAACGGTAATACTATGGCCATTGATCGTATCGTACAGCAGACATCAGATAACGAGCCGGACGCTCAGGAAGAGCAGTTCGAACAGTCGCTACGGCCCAAGACGTTTGATGAGTATATCGGTCAGGAGCGTCTGAAGAAGAACTTGCGCTTGGCGATCACCGCCGCAAAGAAGCGCGAGGAGCCAGTCGACCACGTATTGCTCTACGGCCCACCGGGCTTAGGTAAAACGACTATGGCGAGCGTGATTGCCAATGAAATGAATGCGCAGATCCGCATAACCTCCGGCCCTGCTATCGGTCGGGCTGCTGATCTCGCTAGCCTGTTAACAAACTTGCAGGACGGCGACATCTTGTTCATTGATGAGATCCATCGCTTGGGTCGCAGCGTCGAAGAGGTCCTCTATAGTGCTATGGAGGATTTCAAGCTGGATATTGTCCTTGGTAAAGGGCCGAGTGCCAAGAGCCTGCGCCTGGACTTGCCACGGTTTACAATTATCGGAGCCACAACCCGAACCGGTGCATTGGCTGCGCCACTGCGCGATCGCTTTGGTATTATGCATCGACTGGAGTTTTATCAGCCACAAGATATTCAAAAAATTATTACACGGTCAGCTGACATACTGGAAACCGATATTAAAGATGCGGCAAGTCAGATTATCGCCACGCGGGCGCGACTGACACCACGTATTGCCAACCGCCTGCTCAAGCGAGTTCGTGATTACGCAGATGTAAATGGCGATGGTATTATCGACACAACTATAGCTGAAGATGCCCTGCAGATGCTCGAGATTGATGATGCGGGCTTGGACCCAGCCGATCGTCAACTGATTGATGTGATTATTGACCATCACGGCGGGGGACCGGTTGGCGTTGAGACGTTGGCTGCGATAACCGGTGATGAGCGCTCAACCATTGAAGATTTCCTTGAGCCATACCTATTGCAAATTGGCTTTCTTGAGCGGACGCCGCGCGGGAGAAAAGTAACTCACCGTGCCTATAAACACGTTGGTAAGACACCAAGGCAAAACATTGACGATGATTCAGCGTCAAGCGCACAAGAAGAGCTACTCTAGCGCTCTTTATTCAGAAAACGGATTTTCGCGGGCTTCTTCGAAGAGAGTCTCGACTTGCACATTTTGGTCTTGGAGCTGGCGTATCTTATCAACTGCTGCCTGGTCAATTTCTGGCCGGCTCGTTGACTGTAACTCTTCGAGAACTGCCAATTCGTCAGCCTCAACCTGTGTCAACTCATTGATATAGAGCACCAGATATCCATATAAAAACAAGGTTGCCAATATGAAAAGCAGAGGCACAAATCGCTTGACTCGCTTGAGTAGCTGCAGGGCTATGGTTGGGAGGTTTTTTACGTCTAAATTCATGGTTTTATGTATACCGCTAGATTAATGTTAAATGTTAGCCGATTTCGATCATCCTCATTGGGTATAATACTGACTGATTCAACCTGTGATGTTCGCCGATTTTGTTCAAGCCCTTCTAGGAAGGCGATAAACTGGCCATAGGTTACCTGTGCTTCTTCGGATACACTGAGAGTCATCTGAAGTTCGAGCAAATCTGGTATGCCCTCCACTGGTGTTGCTTGTGTGATAACTGATTGGTTGGCTGCCTGCTCAGCTCCCAAGCTTGAAGTTGGAAAAGCAATCGTCGTCAAATTAACCCCGGCTTCTTCTGCTATGGCAAGAACTTCGCGGACGGTCCTGGCTTGATCTTTTTCTTGTGGAATAATGCGTTGGGCTAACTCTTCAAGCTCACTATATTCATCGATATCGGCTTTGGCCTGGATAAGGGCG
>CAZGPJ010000022.1:0-11392 GCA_964527485.1 uncultured Candidatus Saccharibacteria bacterium | reverse complement strand
AGCCCATGTCATTGGCCCGAAAGGCGTCCATTTGCTTGCGTGGTAGTTTGTGTATAGATTTATCATCAACAGTTACCTCACCGCGCGTTGGACTATCTAGCCCACTCATCACATGCATGAGCGTAGACTTACCCGAGCCACTTTTACCGACAATAGCCACTCGTGCACCTGTATCGATATCGAATGATACAGAGTCCAACGCTGTGAAGGAGTTGGGTTCTTTTCCGTAGACTTTACTGATGTTTTTTAGGGTTATCACGTCGTATTCCTTGGTTGCTTGTGGCGGGGATGCTGCGTATGGATTATTTCTGAGCCTTCGCTGTCTTGATGATTCGCCGTACTTGATTTTTGAGGTAACGTGAACCAGTGGTGGTTGGCGTTTGCTTCTTAGTTTTTCTCAACGTGACTGCGGCAATCTTTTCTGTTAATGTCATCAATCTTTTTGACTGCTTTGATCATGTCTTGTGTATGGTCACAGATGAAGCCGGTTTTTCCATCAACCACAACTTCTTCTGCTGAACCCCGGCGTAGCACAATAACCGGCGTGCCACAGGCCATGGCCTCTACCATTACTAAGCCAAAAGGTTCTTCCCACTGTAGAGGCAATATGAATGCCTTGGCTTTTTGGTAATAGGTAATCATCTGCTCTTGTTCCATGAACCCAAGATAGAGAATTTTATCGTTTAGGTGGGGCTTGATGTGCTGGTCAAAGTATTCTTGCGAGTCTTCGAAAACGGGTCCAATGATGAGTAGCCGTTGGTCAGTTGCCTTGGCGACCTGGATGGCTTCTTTGAAGCCTTTATTCGGTACGATGCGCCCCGCTATCATTAAGTAGTCTTCGTGCTCTTCGCCGAACGTGTATTTATCAACGTCAATACCGTTATACGTTGTAGCGTGATAATTAAGGTCTGGCCCGTCACGCCGCTGGTTGTCCGAGATGGACAAGTAGTGTTGGTTGGGGCTTTTATACATGCCATAGAGCTCTTTACAGATGTTGTTGATAGGGTCGTGCAGCGTATAGGCGACAGGTATGTCGGTATTGTTTACAGCAAACGGCATGGCGACTTCAGGGTGATGAAAGTGTAATAAGTCCAGATCGCCTTGTTTGGCTTTTTGGAACATGGCGGCAGCCATTTTTTGGTCCCACAGACCAGGTATGTAGTGCATTTGTTTGTCAACGTCGTGGATTAGCTCGTTAAATTCGCTGCCAGTGTGCACCAGTGGGCGCATATGTAAATCTTCGACGTTAACTCCTTGGATGTGTGAACCGTTTGGAGCAAAAAAAGTTATATCGTGACCGCGCTTGGCTAAACCTTTGCCAATTTCAGCTGCCAAATCAATCGGGGCATATATCATATCGGATGGGCGTGGCACCGGCAGGTAGCTCCGCACCATCATACCAATTTTCATGTGTTTTTCCTCGTCTCTCACTAAAGTGTTGTTGATTTTTGGGCGAACACAATGTATCGCTCCGCCCATTTTAACATAATCAAGACTCTGACCCATATTGCCTCTGTTAATCAATGCCTCATGCTAACGTGCGACTATTTTTGGATTTAGAGGTTGTATATAGCAAAAGCGAAGACTGTTATAAAGGCACAGACAGCAATTGCAGCAAATACAATGAGCCTGATCGGCTTTTTCTTGTGCGCGTGTAGACGAGAGTTTGACACTGAGTCGTAAACTATTTTTGGCCCAGTCTCTTCTTTCGGAACGACTCCAGTTACAAACGTTTGTTCTTTTTCTTTTTCACGTTTTACTTTCTCGTCTTCGTCGAGTCCGATAATCATCGTTTGCTGTGGTATCGATTGGTCAGCACCACTTTCTTTCATAGCCTCTTCAATTTCCCACGGCTTCATGGGCCGCATGTTTTCTGGAGGCGGGGGTGGAGTGGCGGGTTGCTCTGATGGTGCCGTCGCCTCGGTAAACTGCACGCCTTCGTTTTCGGTTGCAGTTGGAGTCGCTTCTGGTTTAGTGGCGTTTTGCTGTGGGGTCGGATTTCCTTGGTTCGGATTCATAGGATTCCCCTTTTAACCCCTATTGGTAGTGCATTTCGGTGATCATGCCGCCGGCTGCGTGATTTAGGTCGTGACAGTGGAAGAGCCAATCGCCAGGATTATTAGCAATGAATTCAACGTCGTATGTTTCACCCGGTGACAGAGGCTGATTATTGCGAAGCTGTCCAGACGCCCCTTCAGGGACGGGATTGCCGTCAATGGCGACAATTTCAAACTGGTGGCCGTGTAGGTGCATGGGATGAAGAGCTGACGAGCCGCCGTTAATCATACGGAAACGAACGCGGTCGCCTTCTTCAACCTCATAAATTTCGGGGTTGGGGTAAATCCGACCGTTGATGGGGTAAATGCCGTTTTCTGGTCGCTCGGTTAAGAACATGTTGAAGTCCTTGTCTGGAGCATCAAAATCTGCTGGTTCAATTATCAGTGGTCCAGCTAGCCCCATATCCATCTGCTGCCCTTCGTCGCCGTGGTGTGAGCCGTGTGAGTGGTACAATCGTGTCCCTGCTGGCTCTGCGGTGAACTCGTAAGTAAACGTCTCACCGGGTTCGATGGCGTCTTGTGTGAGGCCCGGCACGCCGTCTGCCTCGTTCGGTACGTCTACTCCATGCCAGTGAACAGTTGTTGACACGGGCAATCGATTCTCAAAGATGACGCGGACTTGGTCGCCCTCTGTCACGCGGATTTCTGGTCCTGGTAGCTGTCCCATGTAAGCCCATGACTCGAGCGTGTGGCCATCAGCGTATTCCCACATTATATGCTCAGCGTGCAAGCGAAACTCCTTCACGCCATCAACCAACTCATACTCGAGCTGGTCAATCGCATCCTCATGTGAACGAACGGGTAGTCCGCTCGTGTCAGCAGACATGCTGTCGTTATTGGGTGCTGTGGCAACAGTATCACCCCCCTCAGCTGTAACGGTCAGCACCGCCTCGTGGTTTGGATCGTGAAAACGACAGTGCACGCGCACACGGTCGACTTCTCTGTCGAGGGTGATGGCCGTTGACTCTCCCGGGCTGATAACCTCATCAATGCCGAGCTCCTCGATAGTAACTGAGTGTCGCAAGTTACCCACGTTAGAAAACTCCACCACGTCACCTACTGCCGCGCTAAGCAAGCCCCGCGGCAAATCCGACTCGGTTTGCTCAAAGTACATTTCACCAACCTCAACACGTACGGTGCTGCTCGCCTGTTCACTCGCGTCATTATCCGTATTCGAGTTTAGCGCGGCGTATATTTGCCCAAGGAGGCCAACCGTCAGTATCATACCGACAACAACGGCCAACTTTACGAATCTGCTGTGTGTCGCCAGCGCAACGAGGTCACTTTTGATGAATTTATCGAACATGGGTTAGTGCTCTATCCTTTCTTGGTATTGATATGTTTGCGTCAGACTAGTCGCAAAGGTATTTGCAGGTGTAGCGCGAGACGTATAGCCGTCGTTAAAAAACAAGCCGATAATCAGAATTGCTACCAACACTAGCACCATTAGCACGGTGTTAAGCCAGGGGTACTTACCTTTTTGAGGTAGCTCAGTATTGTTTGATGTCGTTGGTTTTGCCCCTCTGAGCGTAGAGAACAATATCCAATAGATGCCGAAGTAGCCCGTTATGATCGCGCCAAGAACGAGCAAGAAATAGACGTTCATAATCAGCAAGTAAGAGAAATCAACAGACTGCATGACGACACCGAGTGTTAAGACGGTAAACCAGGATATACCTGATAAGCCGCCCGTGATAGCCAGTAGCGATAAGTTATTGCGCACTTCAGGCGTGTTCAGGTCTGTATCTTTGTGACGCTGTAATATGGGCAGGATTTTTTTATGAAACACAATGCCGTTTACGCTCAGTATGGCGACAATTGTCATCTTAACCCAAAATAGTTGATTGCCATCGCTCAGGCTGAAGTAATGAGGATTCAGCGCCACTAATGATATCCCGCTAAGAATGAGCAGGCCGAGGCCTGTGACGACAACTTTCGATATAATCTCGATGAGCTGTAGCTGTCCCGCGGTGATTTTGCGGTCCCATATGCTGCGCAGAAAAGTTGCGTCAGTCGTGACAGCGCCACCAACACCCATCGCCACGCCAACAAGGTGTATGACGAGTACAATCGGATACGTGAGTTGTTCGAGTAGCTCCATATACGTGGGTAACCTTTAGCGTTTCCTGAAAGTATACACTATCTGATTTCATTTATACCAGGTCATAACACCAGCGGACGCTCATCCAGCATGTGCCATAGACAGAGAGATGCGGCGGTTCGGTGTGGCGACCAGTGTGTGGCGATCGCTTCAATCTCGCTCTGATTTGTCGCATCGACTTTGTATAACTTTGACACGGCTAGGCGCAGACCAAGATCGCCTACCGAGAAAATGTCCGGTCGCGCCAACGAGAACATTAAAAACATTTCAGCGCTCCATCGCCCGATGCCTTTGTAGGCGGTTAACTCGTCGATGACTTCTGCGTCCGATAAAGACGTGAGGTGCGTTAAGTCACGGTTTTGCGCTGTAATGCCGGCGATATAGTGCGCTTTTTGCCGTGACAAGCCATTGTCTCGTAGTGCCTGCTCGTCACCGCGTTGATTGAGTAGCGCTGGCTCGATGCGTCGCCATATTGCATCGGCCGCCTTGGTTGATATCTGCTGATACACTATCATTTTGCACAGATCCAGTTCATATGCGTCTGCCGCTGATGCAACCGGTGTTTGTGGTGGGTCGTGATGGTTGAGGCGTTCGCGCGCACAGGTTGCCATGACTGGGTCGGTCGTTGCAAGGTGTTTTATTGCGATTTCAAAAAAATCCATATTCCCAGTATATAGGCCGACGGAAGCAGACGCGTGGGTCGTGTGGCTGAATACGCAAGTCGACTTGCGTATTCAGGATTTTAGCTTGATTGTGTCAATGACTCTACGTTGATTGATGTCTTGCTCATAAAACATATCGACAAGCGTTAACTCCTCAATCAGTACAGGGTCTCCGTGGTGTAGTCGTCCGCTTTTTTGGACAGTTACGTGGGCGCGGTAATTATCGCCACAGTACTGGGGGTGATCAAATAGGGCGCCATGTCCAAGCAGCTCGGTGTAGATTTTTTTGTGTAAACCTTTAAGTTCTGGGCTCATATCAATGAGTGTGACGCGTAAATCATGATTTGGTCCGAACATCTCATCATCCGCAGCTTCCGCGCTGGCTGGCGGCCTACCATCGACACTTTTCCTGACAAAGTTGACAAGTGCATCTTCTGCCATATCAACCGCGAATAACGGCGCAATGGTTACGTGTAGTGGCCAGTCTTTTCTGTGAAATACGCCCTATTTCGGTGGTTTTTCGAGGAGTTGTACAAACACATATTTCTGCATAGGCCTAGTATAGCGTATCGGTGGGAAGAGCTACTGCTGTTGGCCGTAAGAGAGCGTAAAGTCAATGTCTTCCAATGGGTGATCGTTGGCGAGCGCTGCTTGTGCGGTGACGATGCGCTGCACGGCTGCCATACGTACGCGTGGGCTTATGCCAGATAAATGATATCCACGCCTGTCATAGATTGTTATGTGCGGATGGTCTTGTAGCGCCTCATGTAGCTCCTCGGCGTGGTTAAAGATGCTCCGTTCGTATAAGCGCACTGTGCCGACTTTGTCCCGCGGAACCTGCTTGAGAAGTTGTCCTGCCTCTCCCCTGAACAGGGCAAAGCCAGTCGCTATGTTCTCAACCATGCCGCGTGGTGACAGATCTATTGATTGTGGTAGTTGCAACAGCTCCTTAACTGGATGCCGACCGATTGCCCGAGCCGCTGCCATGGCCTCTCGGGGTAAATAGGTGTATGTTCTCAGCTCTCTCGGGTCAACGTCGCCTATCTGTGCCGGTCGCACAAGGCAGGGATCGTTCGCATCAAAGTAGCGGATACGTCGCCCGTAGTCGTGTTCGTTGGCGGTTAAGCCCCATATCATCATGCCACCGCGTGAATACCCAGTCGCGAGGGCCTCTTCGGGCATAAATAGTCCGTCCTCTGCTGCGGAGCTGAAGAGCTCTTGTTGTACCGCAGCATCAGTTTTTAGGTGCACCGCATCAGCCAGTCGTCGAACGTTTTTTCGGCTCATTACTGGTCGCGGTGGCCCGACCAGGTCCGATGCTATACCTTCACCCGCTAGCTGTTTCTGTAACTCGGTGTTGAATCCGGGTATGCGGGTGCACCATGGGGTGGTAACCGTGACGCCGCGCTCGTAGAGCTGTTGCTCGGGCATACAGCGCTGTTCACGGTAGGCTGTGCCATCAGGTAACTTTATTTCGTAGGTAATGATGCGGCCAATATCGCGGTAGCGCTTCTCTGATAATATTTTGCGTTGCTCTATGCCGATCTCGCTCGTATGGTTTTCTCTGGCATCGACTGGGGCTTGCGGGTCACTCTGTCCCAAGACCAGGTTTATGCGTGTATGGTCTGATTCGGGTGAATGATTGCGTCTGACGGTTTCACGTTCTTCCATCATGGTGAGTGCATAGCTGCACCTTTAGTGTACCTGAAGTATCTATCGGCGTGTATCTCTCATCTGTTGTCCGATAGTTTAGCCCTGATGTATGCTTTAGCGATGTAGCTGAGCCGTATACAGCGCTCGCATTGGGCCACGAGACGGGACACCTATGGCGTTGGTAAAATTCTCGGCATCATCATACCGACGTGACGCCCCGGCTCTGGCTAGCTGCGATGATTCGATTGCGCGTAACACAAAAATAGGGCTATCAACAGGCTCTAGTGTCCAGGCGGTAGAGTCACAATCACGCGCCGTTTCATGGTGAGCCCTGTCAACAAGGGCGGAGTAGGCCAGCGACAGCGAGTCTGCTTCACTCTCGTCGATCCAGGCAGTAATATTCGGTGAATTGGGCGGCAGGATGGTGTGTCGTAGCCGGTGCGGAATAGCTTTTCTCGGCAGGGGCAACGAAAGCCACTTTAGTTCAAGTGAACGGAAGACTGACCCGGCGCCAACAACATTACCCGCCTTATTGACAAGCGCATAGTGATCGGGATCGGCTTGCTCCTTGCCTCTGTGTACGGCAGCAACACTGGCTTCGACAGATCTACCGTAGCGATCCAATGGGCCGTAGATGCCCCGCGCAGCCAACTGCTCCCTGTTGTTGTGCGTGCGTATCATAAGCTGAGCAGCTAGCTCAGTTTCCTCATACTGTGTTTCGAATTCTTGATAATGTCGTAGCTCTAGGTCTCTCACGTACTATATTTATAAAACAAGAAAAAGAAAATTACAAAATATTACTGACGACTGGTCATCTATTCTGAACACGGTCCACAAGGTGACGTTTCCAGCTCCGCGGCAATACGGCGTGGGCTTGTAGCTTGTTGTTGAGTCCCGGTATGGCAACGACTTTTCTCTGCTTCATCGCCGTGTAGCCGAAGCGAGCAACTTTTTCGGCGCTGGGCAGTTTGCCTTTGAAAATAGATAGGTTTTCTGCGTGGGCTGTCTTTTGAAAGTGTGTTGCCGTTGGTCCTGGGCAAAGCGCCGTCACGTACACGCCAGTTCCCTTTAGCTCCACCGACAAGGCCTCACTAAAGCTGAGAACATAAGCCTTGCTGGCGTAGTATGTCGCCATCTGTGCACCGGGAAAGAACGCAGCTATGCTCGCGACATTTACAATGTGACCATTACCGTGATTAACCATTGATGCCGCTGCACGTTGGCTGAGCCGTGTCAACGTCTTTATGTTTAGGTTAATCATTGCTTCGAGCGTGTGCCAGTCAGCATTAATTACAGATGCATAGTCACCAAATCCGGCATTGTTTATGAGTATGTCGACTGGCTGGTTTTTTGTTTCTTGCCACAAGCTATCTGCAGACTCTGGCTTGCTCAAGTCGATTGACAGGTGGTCGACCTGAACGCCGTAGTCATCCGCCAGCTGTTGGGAGGCATCCTTCAGGGTGTCTGTGTCGCGTGCTGCAAGTAAAAGGTCATAGCCATCACGTGCCAATAGCTTGGCAAACTCAAGGCCAATTCCGCTTGATCCACCTGTGACAATTGCTCGTTTGCTCATCTTGCCGTATCGTAGCACAGTTTGGTTATATCAGGGTGAAGGCTACAGCTTAACTCTACGTAAAAATTGTGCATTGACGGCCACAATGATGGTTGATAGTGACATTAGTACGGCACCAACGGCTGGAGCTAATAGTATTCCAAAGCCAACAAAAGCTCCGGCAGCAGCCGGTAGCGCTATAACGTTGTAGCCGGTTGCCCAGATGAGGTTTTGTTGCATTTTGCGGTAGGTTTTTTGCGACAACGTAAAAATTTTGGCAACTCCGCGTGGATCGCTCGAAGCAAGCACGATGCCAGCTGCTTCAATCGCTACGTCGGTGCCCGCACCGATCGCTATGCCGATGTCGGCCTGAGCCAGTGCTGGCGCATCATTAACGCCGTCACCTACCATGGCGACGCGACTGCCGTCTTTTTGTAGCTCTTTCACGCGGTCGGCTTTATGCTGCGGCAGAACCTCAGCAAAGTATTCATCCAGATCCAGCTCTTGGGCGACCCACTGAGCGACCGCCTCGGAGTCGCCGGTTAGCATACTGACGCGGACACCCGATTGCTTGAGCGACTCTACGGCTTGGCGTGACTCGTCTCGAATGACGTCTGTAAGTGTAATCGCTCCGACTATCGCCGAATCCTTGATGACATACACCACGGTTTTGCCTTCAGACTCAGCCTGGGCTATTTTTTTGTGTAGCACTTTCGGTGGCTTTACTTTACGTTTTTCGAGTAGCTTCGGTCCACCGACCGCGATAGTGTCGCCCTCGACATGAGCCTCTACGCCCCTTCCCGCTAAAGAGTTGAAATCTTTGCTCTGAAGCGCGCTGAGTTTTTGCTCTTTAGCGCTCGTGACAATCGCTCGCGCCAGCGGATGCTCGGAGTTGGCCTCGACTGCCGCAGCAAGGGCGAGAACCTCGTTTTCGTTTGTGGCTTTTTGAGCACTCCACACATCAGCGACACCAAGTTCGCCTTTTGTCAGCGTTCCGGTCTTATCAAATATCACCACGTCGATATTGCGCGCTTGCTCCAGTGCTCTCCGATCGCGCACCAACAAGCCATTCTTGGCAGCAAGAGTTGTCGATATAGACGTGACGAGAGGAATAGCCAAACCAAGCGCGTGCGGACAGGCTATGATGAGCACCGTGACCGTACGCTCTAGAGCAAAACCAGCGCCCTCGCCACTTAACAGTAGCCAGCCGACCATTGTCAGGGCAGCAACGCTGAGGGCGATATACGTGAGATAATAGGCGGCCTTATCAGCAAGTAGTTGAGTATGTGACTTCGAGCTCTGCGCATCTGATACCAGTCGCATAATCCCAGCCAAGACAGTGCTGTCACCCGTCTTGTGCACCTTGACGCGTAGCGCGCCTTGACCGTTGACCGTTCCCCCGATTACTTCATCAGACGGGTGCTTAGGTATGCTCCGGGACTCGCCAGTTATCATAGATTCATTGACATCTGAATCGCCACGTACGACGATACCGTCGATTGGCACACTGGTGCCTGGACGAACGAGCACGATATCACCTTCACGTAGCTCATCCAGAGGAACTTCTCGCGTGTCATCACCCTCAACAATTTCTGCCGTGTCGGGCAGGAGCTTGGCAAGTTCGTTGAGCGCCCCTTGCGCAGCATGGATCGAGCGCATTTCCATCCAGTGGCCAAACAACATGATGGTTATCAATGTCGCCAGCTCCCAGAAGAACTCCATGCCGTCCAGCCAAAACAGGGCGGCTACACTATAAAAATACGCGACGACAATAGCCAGTGATATCAACGTCATCATGCCGGGCAGGCGGTTTTTTATCTCAGAAACCGCGCCTTTTATAAAGACACTACCACCATAGAAAAAGAGGAAGGTGCCGAGTATGGCCGAAAGCCACTCGCTACCCGGGAACGTTGGCATCTGAATATTAGTCAAATCCTGCAGGAAGCTTGAGTACAGAACAATTGGAATTGTTACGGCAAGGCTCAGCCAGAACTTCTGCTTGAACATCTCCGGGTCGTGACCTGCATGGTCGTCATGATTGTGGCTCTCGCGTTCAGACATATCTGAGGTCTGTGGCTTCTTACTTTGTGCATTCATTTTCTACCTACCTGTATTTTTACGCCATTGAATGTTACTAGTTTGTTCCAAAACCTGCTTAGCGTCAAAGCGATCAAAGTGAAGGTTGTTAGCCTTTAGGTTTTATGCTCTTTTTGCGCGTCATGTATGAGGCAACAAAAGCGATAAACAGGCCGAATATAATCGCCCCGGCAAACATCGATAAGATGCCAACAATTCTACCGCCGGATGTCATCGGGTAAACCTCGCCGATACCTGTGTTGGTCATCGTCTCCGACATAAACCAGAAGCCATCATACACAGTGTCAACATACGGGTTAACTAAATGCTCGAAGTAATAAAACGCAATCGAACCGACGGCCAAAACTGTCCCCAGCAGCGTCGATATCCAGACCATATGTGTCTCTTTCAGGACGTGCCCAACGGCCTTGAAGAATAGGCTGACGCGGGCTAAAACGCTAGCAACGCGGGCAAATTGGAACAGACGTATAATCATGAGCCCGCGCAAGGCTTGTGTGCCGCTGGCAGTGATTGGTACAGCCGCGATAATTTGCCACCAGTTTTGCGCGAGAAACTGCTTTTTTTGTTTTGCTCCAGATAGCCGAATAAGAAAGTCAACACCAAACACCAATGCAATAAAGAGGTCGACTGTTCGAACCATAGCTAACGTGTCTTGAGTCAGATCACTGGTTACTTCAAACAGCAGAAGGCTGAGGCTCAATACCGCCAGAAAGATGAGTAAAGAATGGTTTACTGTCGTTAAGTTTTTCGTGTTCATTTGCCTACATGATACAGAACAAGCAAAGATACATCTAATGCTTTGTCGGAATGAGCACTACCGAACTATTCTATGGCACCTTATGCATACGCATTTTTACGCTAACGCTATCAAGCTATACGCAGGATAGATCCCAGCTAACATCAAGACCTTCGCTTTGGTGTTCAACATCATCGTTCATATCATTGTGCGGCTCCAAAACGGCTGATCCGCTAGTGCCTACACCGTCTTCAAACGTTACTTCGGCGGTAGTTATGTCGCTTTGGTAGGCTTCGACCTCACCAATAGTTTCACCTGCTTCGCCAGTTGGGAGGCCTAGGTAAACTTCAACGATGTCGGACTGCTCTGGGTCGTCAAGCTCCACCCAGAATTCAATGTTTTCATCAGCGTTTCGGTAGCGTATCATCTCACTGTTATCCGCAGGCCCTATACCCCCGCTTGCACTGCACGACGCGTCATTAAACGTACGGGTTTCGCCACTGTAGGTAAGCTCCAGCGTACCCTCACTGCTAC
>CAZGPJ010000021.1:0-11606 GCA_964527485.1 uncultured Candidatus Saccharibacteria bacterium | reverse complement strand
GAATCTACACCACGACGCTTGACTTCATTGCAACGGGACGATACTAACGAAGCTACGGAGATAACCGTAATCAAAATGCTACACTATGAATGTGAGAACAAAACAAACGACTGACCGCTCTTACACATTCGGTGCATGCATAATACTAGCAACGGCGATACTACTATACATGGTAGTGTCGCCGTTTGCTGTGTCGGCCACGGTCGTGCAAGATCGCTTTGTGCAACTGGAGACGCCCCGACCAAGTGACAGCGGCATACACCGCATCGGCTTTACCATTACTGATTTCTCTACGGATATCGGTTCTATTAGTTTTGAATATTGCGAGAATGACCCCATTATTGGTTCACCATGCGTGCCACCAACTGGGTTTGACGCTTCGTCAGTCACCTTGCTGTCAGAGAGTGGTGAAACAGGCTTCTCGATTGACCCGAGCTCTGACGCGAACACCATTATCCTCACGCGTACTGCGAGTACGCCGTCGACCTCGGATCTCGTCTACGAGCTTGAGGACATTATTAACCCATCGTATATTGGCACATTTTATACGCGTATTCGGACTCACCAAGCCGAAGATGGCACAGGCCCGTATATTCAAGCGGGAGGTGTCGCTCTCTCTACCGCGATTAATGTTAATGTCGAAGCCGAAGTACCGCCGTATTTGACATTTTGCAGCGGAGTCACGATAGATGGCCTTGATTGCGGCACTGCAGATAACTTTTTTATAGACCTCGGAGAATTTTCTGAGTTTCAGACGTCGACAGCGACGTCTCAGATGCTCGCGGCCACCAACGCCGAAAATGGGTATGCCATTCGCGCGAACGGCACAACCCTGACATCAGGCAACAACACTATTGCGCCATTGAGCGTGCGATCTGCTTCTCAGGCTGGTGTGAGCCAGTTTGGTATCAACTTACGCAATAATTCTGCCCCCAACATTGGCGCAAATCCTGTTGGGCCAGGCACAGCAGCGCCGACTGCGAACTATAATAGTGTTGACCAATTCCGTTTTGTCCCCAATGATGCTGTGGCATCGAGTGCTGTTGGGTCAGATACACGCAAATTTACTGTCAGCTACATTGCGAACATAAGCGAAGGCCAGACACCCGGTGTCTATGCGACAACAATATCCTATATTGCCTTGGCAAACTTCTAAACACCTGATATGATTCTCAATCATAAGCAATAAGTAAAAAGTGAGGAAAAAATGACGCTTGCAATCAAACGATCCGTTATCGCTGTCTGCGCGGTAGCGCTAATGGCAATAAGTGCCTTTGGGCTGAGTCAGGTGAACGCTCAACCAGCAGGACAGCAGTCTGTAAGCGGTAACGGCTTCCGTGTATCACCAGTAACTAGTGAGCTGGTTATCGAGCCAGGTCAGTCTGAATTACTGACGATAACTATCGAAAACCCAACCGAGTCAGCAACAGTTGCCGTCCCGATTGTCAACGATTTCGTGGCCGGAGATAACGAGGACGGTGAAGCCTTGCCTATCCTCGATTTAGACGCTCCAGCGCCACGCAACAGCTTCAGAAGTCTCGTTGGTGAGATCGATTCTATTTCTTTAGAGCCCGGTGAAACACGAGACATTGATGTTATCATCTCGGTACCAAGTGACGCCAATGCTGGCGGTTACTACGGAATAGTGCGCTTTGTGCCAGAGAACTTGAACGAAGACGGCAACGTGACGCTATCAGCCAGTGTGGGAAGCATCGCGCTGGTACGTGTGCCCGGGGACCTGACAGAACGTGTTGATCTCGTGAGCCTCTCAGCAGCTCAGAATGACGAACAAAAATCTTTCTTCACTGGCGGCGATGTCAGCATATTGACTCGTTTACGTAATAGCGGTGATATCCACCTCCAGCCGTTTGGTAAAATCCAAGTCCGAAACATGTTCGGAGACATCGTTGAGAGCTATGAACTCAACAACACACAACCGCGCGCCAACATACTACCAGATACAACCCGACGGTTTGTCGATGGGCTAGAGAACGACAGTTGGTTTGGTCGCTACACGATTGAGGCGAACATTGGCTATCAGCAAGGGTCTGGTGAGCCAATAAGCGCTCAGGCAACTTTTTGGTACGTGCCGGTCTGGGCCCTCATCGCACTATTTGTTGGTCTTGCGGTTATTGCTCTAGGAGTGGTGAGCCTCATTAACCGACGAGGTACTAAGCGCAGCAAATCAAAACGCTAGCTATTTGGCTTGACATTCTCATGCAATCATATTCTCAAGCGCGCCCAAAGAGTCGTGACTCAGATGGGTGCGCTTGTGTTTTTGCAACAGAGGCGATAATATAGACGTAGGCTAGGTATAAGAACCGTGAAAAACATAAAAATTCTCACACAAACATCTTACAGGTTCGCCAATAGGCTTGCGCTTGCAGCGCTGATTGGCGTCTTTGCTTTTATGGCGCCTGCGTCTGTCTATGCTCAGAACGCGCCGCCGCCAGAAAACCCGCAAGGTGGCGCCATCGGTATGCAGGGCAGTATCTCCGCTCCTCCACCTGAACAAGGAGCCACCATTACTGTGCCCGCGAATGGATCAGCTTTCGGCGAGACCCCAATTACCGTATCCGGTATATGTCCGGATGACGAATACATTATTAAACTTTTCCGCAATAATATATTTTCCGGTTCAGTTCAGTGTGAAGACGGAAGCTATAGTATCGAGACAGATTTATTTATTGGTGAAAATGAGCTTATAGCTCGCGTGTTCGATGCGCTTGATCAAGCAGGACCGGATTCCAATACAATAAACGTCACTTTCGAGGATGATAGTGTCGGTGTGGTTGATCGGCCGTCGCTGAGCAGTAACTTTGCACGGCGCGGTGCAAACCCGGGCAGCACACTGTTTTGGCCGGTCATCTTGTCGGGCGGGCAAGGGCCGTACGCTGTTAGCGTTGACTGGGGCGATGGTTCTTCACCTGACTTATTCACACAAGATATTGCAGGCACTTTTGATATCGAGCACGTGTATGAACGGCCTGGTGTTTACAACATTGTCGTAAAAGTAACTGATGCCAACAACAACCCAGCCTTCCTGCAATTATCAGGAGTTGCAAACGGACCGCTCAGCCAGACGGACGTGACCGGGCCAGACGGAGGTCTTGAGGGGGGTACGGGACAAACACGTATTTTGTGGCAACCAGCGGCTATTCTTGTCCTATTTATCATCTCGACCTTTTGGCTCGGTAAGAGGTATGAACTCAAACGGCTACGCGATAAAATCGAGCGCGGTGAGCGTCCGTTTTAGCCGATCCTCTGTTACACTAGCTGACGTATGAAAGACCCTCGAGTAGTATATGTTGGTATGTCTGGCGGCGTTGACAGCTCGTTAACGGCTGCTCTTTTAGTTGAGCAGGGCTATAAGGTCACGGGTGTCTATATGAAAAACTGGTCAGAAGACCTGCCTGGCTTCGATTGCCCGTGGCAAGATGATTATGAAGATGCCATGCGTGTGGCTGTACAACTCGGGATCGATTTTCGACTGTATGATTTTCAGAAGGAATACAAGCAACGTGTCGTCGACTACATGATTGAGGGGTACAGACAAGGCCTGACACCTAACCCGGATATTATGTGTAATCAAGAAGTAAAGTTTAAGCTGTTTCTGGATGCGGCTCGTGATGACGGCGCAGATATGATCGCGACGGGCCACTATGCTCGTGTACGAGACAGTCACTTGTTAGCTGGCATCGACCAGAACAAAGACCAGAGTTATTTTTTGTACCGTGTCACGGCCCAGGCCTTGCAGCAAACGCTTTTTCCCCTTGGTGATATGAAAAAGACCGACGTTCGTCTGGAGGCACAGAAACGTCGGCTAGCCACGGCAGCTAAAAAAGATAGTCAGGGGATCTGCTTTATTGGCAATATCGGCATTGAGGATTTCTTGCGACAGTTCGTTGAAACAGAGCCAGGTGCCATTATCGACCGCATTACCCAAAAAGAGCTTGGCCAACACGACGGTGCTCTTTTCTATACGATTGGCCAACGCCATGGCTTAGGCATTGGCGGCGGTTTACCGTATTACGTTGTTGGTAAAGACATGCAAAAAAATGAAGTATACGTCAGTAACAATATTGATGATGATAATTTGTGGACGCAAGAGATTGCTCTGTCTTCGACACACTGGATACACGAGCCACCGCAAGACAACGCAAAATATCAGGTACGTGTGCGCCACCGCGGTGACCTTATTCCGTGCCACCCAACGATAACATCACGCAATCACGCTGTGCTTAAGCTCAAAGAGCCAGCGCGAGCCGTAGCGGCTGGACAGTCAGCCGTGTTGTATGGCGACGGCAGCGAGGTGATTGGTGGTGGCATAATCAGCGGTTGATTTGGCTGACACGACACAGCAGTGGTCTGGTACACTAGTATGCGTATGGACGCACACGCTATTCGACGAGCCTATTTGAGCTATTTTCGCAGTAAGCAGCACACGGTCATTCCGCGAGCCCAGCTCGTACCACAAGATGACCCGACAACCCTGTTTACGGGCAGTGGTATGCAACCACTTATTCCGTATCTGCTCGGGGAGCCGCACCCAGAGGGGGCCCGTCTGGTTGATAGCCAGACCTGTCTGCGAGCGCAAGATATTGACGAAGTTGGAGACAGCAGTCATACGACTTTTTTTGAGATGCTCGGCAACTGGAGTCTGGGCGATTATTTCAAGCGCGAACAAATCCGCTGGTTTTTTGAATTCTTAACCAAGGAAGTGGGTCTTGATCCACGCCGTATCTACGTGACCTGTTTTATTGGCGACGAGTCGCGCGGCATTCCCCGAGACGATGAGTCCGCTGACATCTGGAAAGAGCTGTTTCGTGAGGCGGGTATTGAGCCGACGGTCGTCGAGATGGGGTCACAAGCTGATGGTGACGCGGCGGGCATGCAAGATGGGCGTATTTTCTTTTATGATGATGGTGAAAATTGGTGGAGCCGCGGTGGCGGGCTAGACACAACCCCAATTGGTGACCCGTGTGGACCGGACAGTGAAGTCTTTTTTGATTTCGGTGAAGATCATCACGACCCCAGTTACGGCAAGCCGCACCCGGCGAGTGACTCCGGCCGCTTTATGGAGATTGGCAACCAAGTCTTTATGCAGTATCGCCGGACCAGCGAGGGGTTCGAGCCACTGCAGCAGAAAAATGTCGACTTCGGCGGTGGCCTCGAGCGCATAGCCGCTGCCGCAATTGATAGCCCTGATGTGTTTCGTATCAGTCTGATGTGGCCGATAATCGAGAAACTGCAAGAGCTTTCTGGTAAGAAGTACGAGCAACACACCGAAAGTATGCGCGTGATCGTTGATCATATTCGCGCGGCTGTGTTTTTAGCGGTTGACGGGGTGATGCCGAGTAATAAGGAGCAGGGCTATGTGATGCGTCGTTTGTTGCGCCGGGCTATGCGTTTTGCCTTTGAGCTGGGCATCGAACAGCACTTTATCGAAGAAGCGGTTTCCGTCGTCGCTGATATATACCATGAAGATTTCCCCGAAGTAGAAAAGCAACGCCAAGACATTGTCACAATCCTTGTACGTGAAGAAAAAGCTTTTCGCCAGACACTGCGAAAAGGATTGAAAGAGTTCGACAAAATCTTACAAGAAAAGGACGGATCAGGAGGTGAGCAGTCTATAACTGGAGAAAATATATTCACGCTATACGATACCTACGGTTTTCCGACAGAGCTCAGCCTAGAGGAGGCCTTCAAGCGAGACGTGAATGTCGATACGCAGTGGCAAAAGCAGTTTGACGACAAGATGACGCAGCAGCGACAGCGTTCACAGACAGCTGCGAAAGGCGCGTTCAAGGGAGGTTTGGCTGGTGATGCCGATATTCATAAAAAATATCACACAGCAACACACCTTCTGTATAAGTCGCTTCGCACTGTCTTGGGTGAACACGTGATTCAGCGTGGCAGCAATATAACCGAAGACCGCCTCCGTTTCGACTTCTCCCATCCTGAAAAAGTGACGCCAGAACAACAAGCAGAGATTGAGCGTATGGTGAATGAAGCGATTGAAGCCGATTACCCCATGTCCTGGCAAGAATATCCGACGCAAGACGCCATGGACAAAGGTGCTCTTGGTGCATTTGGCGACACCTACGGCGACACAGTCAAGGTGTATACAGCTGGTTTTCCTGGCAAAAACCCATTCAGCTTTGAGATATGTGGCGGTCCTCACGTCGAACACACTGCTCAGCTGGCAGAGGGTGGCAAGCGATTTGTCATCACTAAAGAGGAGTCAAGTAGTGCGGGTGTGCGACGCATAAAAGCCGTTCTAGAGTAGACGTTTTTGCTCTGAGGGCAGGTGATTTTTTGGCGAAAAGCGGCCTGACCGCGTGATATACTGGAAACTGATTATGCTAGAGAAATTACACGGAGTAAAACAGACACTCCTCACGCGAAAAAATAGCAGCGACAGCGACCAATATGTCGTTGGTCTTGATATTGGTACAGAATTCGTGAAAGCCTTAATTGGCCGAGTGAGTAATGACGAGATCGAAGTCATCGGCATGGGTAAGGCTCACCAGGCATTTGCAGATATGCAAGCGGGGGCCATAGCGGATATTGCGGCAGTGGTGCAAAATTGTGATAAAGCGCTGACGCAAGCTGAGCGCCAAGCAGGCGTGAGTGCACGAGATACAGTCATTGGTATTGCTGGCGAGCTTGTCAAAGGTACCACGATTACCGTGACGTGTTCACGCGCAAAGCCAGATAAGCCGCTGGACATAGACGAGGTCGAGCATATTATCAACCTCGTCCAGCAGCGCGCAGAAAAGAAGGCGCGCAAGCAGCTGTTTGTTGATATGGGCGGCAAAGATATCGAAATTCGGCTGGTCAACAGCGCTCTCGTTGGTATTGAGATTGATGGGTATAGCGTAACCAACCCGGTTGGTTTTCAGGGTCAAGACGTCGTTGTGCAGCTCTATACCGCGTTTGCGCCAATGATTCACATCGGCGCTCTTGAGAAAACAGCCGAAGAGCTGGATCTTGATTTGCTGGCAGTCGCGGCTGAGCCGTTTGCGGTCGCTCGCTCGGTTATTGGCAACGACCCAAACCAGAATAAAAACGCTGTTCTTATGGATGTCGGTGGTGGCACGACCGATATTGCTGTCGTACAGGAAGGCGGTCTGCAGGGGACCGAGATGTTTGGTATTGGCGGCCGAGCTTTCACGCGAGCTATCGAACGCGACCGGGATCTTGATTTTACTGCAGCCGAAAAGATTAAGCTGGCAATTGATAAAGATACTTTGCCCGCACATGAGAAATCTCGTGCTGAAGATGCTATCAAGAAAACGCTAGATGTTTGGTTGAGCGGCGTGGAGTTGGCTCTTGACGAGTTCGATAATCTCGATTACCTTCCCAGCCAGATATTGTTGTGTGGTGGCGGCGCCAGCCTCAGCGCCTTGACGACGAGGCTCAAGCAGGAGCCGTGGCATTCGGACTTGGCTTTCACGAAAAAACCAAAGGTAGAGTATATCGACCCCAAGAACGTCTACAACATAAAAGACGCAACCGGCGACGTTACTGATCATACCTTTATCACCGCTATGGGTCTGTTGCGCGTTGGTCTCGATACGTTGCAGCAGCAAGCGGGCAGCGACGGTGGCACAATCCGGCAAAAACTTGATAGGATGTTACGCATATGAGCGAACCAAAGAAGAACACGCTGTATGTCGACGCCAACGACGAAATCACCGCCGTTATTAGCAAGCTGCAGGATGCGCCAAGCCGTATTATTGCCATTGTGTTGCCAAAGCGGGCTCCGGTTTTTCAGTCGGTCATTAATCTCAAATTATTAAAAAAAGCTGCCGACAAAGCCAAAAAGAAAGTTGTACTGGTGACATCTGACACGTCTGTTTTGCCGCTGGCTGGTTCTGCTCAATTACATGTTGCCAAGACGGCGCAGTCAAAGCCGTATATTCCTCAGACGCCAACCGCAAAAACTGCGGTTCAGTCTGGTCTCGGCGCTACTGCAACAGAAAACCAACTCGATGGCAGTAAATCGGTCGGTGAGCTCGCTGAATCGGCGGATACGAGCGAAGAGAAAATTGATGTTAGTGATTTTCCCAAAATCGAGCTTGACGAAGAGGAAAAACAGAAGAAAGCAACCAAGAGATCGGGAGTCCGCGTCCCGAACTTTAATAAGTTTCGTGTACTGCTGATTGTTGGAGTGCTTGCAGTCCTGCTTCTTGGCGTTGGTTGGTATATGGCTGTGTATGTTTTGCCACGAGCTGACATCACTCTTGAGACGGCCTCACAGAGTACCGTTCAGACGCTTGAGCTGCGCGCAACGCCGGATCAAAATGGCGTTGACGAAGAGGCGTTTAGTCTTCCGTACGCAGTCGAGACGTATGAATCTGAAGAGTCTGCCTCAGTCGAAACAACAGGTGAGCGCAACGAAGGTGATCGCGCATCGGGAACGATCACTGTGACAAACTGTGAATCTCAGCAAATCACCATCGACTCTGGTACTGCTTTCACGGCAACTGGGGGACTCGTGTTTGTCAGCGAGGAATCGGTAACCATTAACCCCAGTGACCGAGAGCCGCCGTTCCGCCCAGAAGATTGTGAAGGGGATCAGGCTGAAGACATTGAAGTTACTGCAGATGAGGTTGGCGCGGATTACAATATTAACGCTACGGATTACAGTGTTGAGGGGTATTCGTTCGATACAGTTTACGGAAGCGGTGGCGAAATGAGCGGCGGAACCGACGACTTGGTTCAGGTTGTTGATGAGGCTGACATCCAAACCGCTCGTCAACAAATTGAGCAAGACTCATCTACAGAGGCGCAGGGTCAACTTGAGCAGGCGCACACGTCAGCAGAACAGACGCCGCTACCAGAAACCTTTACGATCGAAAACACTGACGAGACAGCTGAACCAGAAGAGGGCAGTGAGGCCGACGAGGTCACCGTGTCACGCCGCACAACCTACAGTATGAGAGGTGTGGCCCTTTCTGATATCCGTACTTTACTGGAGGCACATATGAGCGAAGAGATTGATGAGGCGACACAGTCGATCGTTGACGATGGACTTGCCGATGCTTCCATTCGTGTTACTGATGAAGGTGATGATGGGTTGCGTATTCGTATCCGTACGATTGTAGCTGTCGGTCCGAAGATTGATGCTCCTGAAATAGCTCAGTCTGTCGCCGGCTTGGCGCGTAGCGAAACACGATCTTTGCTTATCGCTCGTGAAGGTATACGCGATGTACAGATCGACTATTCACCGTTCTGGGTATTCTCAACTCCGGGCGACACAGAAAAGATATACATAGAAGTGATGCAGCAAGAAGCGGCTCCAGCCGATATACCGCCCGAAGATGAGGAGCCGACGGACGAGTGAGCGCTCTAGCGGATTCAACACTGTGTGCGCTGGACGTCGGCGACAAACGAATTGGTGTGGCGCAAGCAAATGCTATTAGCTTGCTACCGCAACCCTGCGCTGTTATCCCGAACGATGGAGATGTCGTTAACCGCGTAAAGGCGTTGCTGAGCAAATACAATGCTCGAGCCTTGGTCGTGGGCCTACCGCGTAGCCTCGCCGGAGAAGAGACGCAGCAGACGCGCATCGTTCGCGAATTTGTCGAAATAATACGACCATCCCTTGACATACCGCTGTTTTTTCAAGATGAGGCGGGAACCAGCAAGAAAGCCGAGCAAGAACTGCTTCACCGTCCAAAAAAGCATGGATCAGAGCCACGCGACTCGGTAGATGCTCTGGCGGCAACATACATACTCGATGATTTTATCCAGGAGGGAAAGCATTATGAATTATTCAATTAAGCAGCCAGGCATACCGTTTCGGTATAAGTTAATGGGAATTATCGTCGCAGTACTTGTTGTCGTTGGTGGTGGCGGCTACTTCGGGTTTCAGCGCATCTATCAGGAAAATCTCTCGGCTCCAGGCGATTCACGTACAACGCAGTTATTTGCAATAGAAACAGGGGCGACGACGCAATCAGTTGCGAACCAACTCGAGCAGGATGGTTTGATTCAGGCCTCTTGGGCATTCTCGTGGTATATGCGCACACAAGGATTACGCGGTAATGTGCAGGCAGGTACGTATGCTCTGAGCCCCAGTCAGTCCGTTGAGGAGATAGCAGCAATTATTACGCGCGGACAACAAGAGGTGAACGATATTACAATTCTGCCCGAAAAACGGCTTGACCAACTCGAGGTAGCTTTCATAAACGCGGGATTCTCCCCCGAGGAAGTTGAAGAAGCTCTAAACCCTGATAACTACACTGATCATCCCGCTTTGGCTGATAAGCCTCCGGCGGCGAGCCTCGAGGGCTATATTTATCCGGAGACTTTTCAGATAACGCCAGAAACTGAACTGCAGGAGATTATAGAGGCGTCTTTGGACGAAATGGCAGAGCGACTAGCGCCACAAGTGCGGCAGGGGATTCGCAGCCACGGCTTAAGTGTGTATGAGGGAGTCATTTTGGCGTCAATCGTTGAGCGAGAGGTGGGTACGACGAACCCAGACGACCGTCCACGAGTTGCGCAGGTCTTTCTCTCACGCTTGGATATTGGCATGAAGCTTGAGTCAAACGCCACGACCTTTTACGGTGCTGTACTCAATAACGAAGAAGAGTTATACGAGAGACAGTCTGACGTGAGCTACGAAACCGCATATAACACCTATCAGAATGAAGGACTGCCACCATCTCCCATCAGCAATGTGTCGGGCTCAAGCTTGGAGGCAGTTGCGCGCCCCGCAGACACTGATTATTTATATTTTGTCTCTGGTGATCCAGATGAAAATGGGGTTTCACGCACCTATTTCTCAGATAATCTCGCAGAACACGAACGCCTGGTCCAGCAATACTGCACTATTCAGTGTCGCTAGGTAGCTTAAACAGGGGTCAGTAAAACCATGAGGATATTGCTTGTTGACCTATAATGTGCTAGAATTCGGTGCGTTGCGTGAATTCGCAGCCGGAATAGACGTCCGTCACATCAGACGTACTTTCCGTAAATAACCTAGTGCATATTTTTCTTTTTACGCTACCGTCCATGCATTATGGCAACCCGAGCTTTCGAGCAGGAGGATTTTCATTCGTACTCTTACCCAGACACTAGACAAACATCGGAGCAGCCTTACAAAACGATTAAAAAAGTCGTTTCGTCGCTACACACGCCGTAATCAACGCAAGTTGGTCCGATTTTCTTTATTTGCTATTAATATCGCTCTACTTGGTGGAGTTGTCTATTTCGTATCAGGGGCAAGTACGTCCAGTGATGTCTTGACGCCTCAAGTTGCTTTAGTTGCTGATGAGCAGATGGGCCAAAGCGCATCGCGCGCTTCAAGTCCGCTCGATCAGCTATCTTCAGCCGAAATCGCTGTACACGTATCGCGCATGACTCAACTAGAGACTGCAATTGCCGTTACCAACCAAGCAGATAGCGTGTCATCGCAATCATCCGTTATGTCGCATGACGACACCGTTGTCAGTAAGCCACAGATAGTCTATACCGACACAGTATCAAAGCGAGATATTCGCTCCTATACGGTCAAAGAAGGAGACACCGTTTCCTCTCTTGCGAAGGAGTTTGGTGTCAGCTCGGATGCTATTCGCTGGTCGAACGACCTG
>CAZGPJ010000020.1:10890-11994 GCA_964527485.1 uncultured Candidatus Saccharibacteria bacterium | reverse complement strand
GATTCGAAAGGGGGCACGTGCATCTAACGTGTACAACGTGATTTTAGCGTAGTACCATGTCATATATATGAAAAAGGTCATTACGCGAGCCATTAAATCGCAGATTACTCTGATTGTTGCATTTCTGGTTTCGGCAGCAGTAGCATATCTGCTAGTCGCCCAGTTTCAAGGGACGATTCTGCAAACGTGGATTGGGACGACGACCGAATCCGTTGATGCACAGTAACTATCTCGCTATACGCAAAACCACCGGCCGTTTATCTGGTGCCGGTGGCTTGCATGTGTCTGATTACAGTGTAGCTACACGGTGTTGCATCAGAGCTTCTTGAGTAGTTTGTCGATTCTCAGCAGCGATGTAGACGATGCTGGCGCATATTCGTATGCGAGTTTTGGCATGAACCCTCCTACTATTTTGTTTTTATGAATGTTTGTTTTACGCGAAAAACTAATTATCATTATACATAATTATCAGTATTTGTCAAGCAAATGTTTGTTTTACGCGGTGAGATATGCTTTAATACTGAGGCAGGATCTTACACAGTTAGTAGCAGTGGTAATTATTGTTTCTTGTTTTGTAAAGAACAGACCATGCCAAATGAAAGCAAGACTCGTAAGAGGTCGACCTGTTCGTTACTAATCAAGGAAAAATACATGTATAAGTTATTTGTAGGTGGTTTGCCCTTTAGCACAACTGAAGACGAGCTAAAGGATGCATTCAGTGCTCATGGTACTGTTGCAAGTGCAAAGATAATCACCGACCGCGACACCGGTCGTAGCAAAGGCTTTGGCTTTGTCGAGTTTGAAAACGAAGACGAAGGTAAAGAAGCTGAAAAAGCTATGAACGGCAGCGACATGGGTGGACGATCACTCACTGTCAACGAAGCTCGCCCAATGGAAAAGCGTGAACCACGCCGTGACAACGGTGGCGGCAACCGCAACAGCTGGTAGTTCATTCTACTTTCTGTGATAAACTCCTCTCGTTTTACGAGGGGAGTTTTATTTTTAGGTAAGCCCAAATACCAGCCGGCTATAAATTACAGGGGCACGTCAAATAGTGAGTACTTCATAGGGGTCTACTCCCGAGGTCGCTCGTTCAACTCTCAG
>CAZGPJ010000020.1:0-10790 GCA_964527485.1 uncultured Candidatus Saccharibacteria bacterium | reverse complement strand
GTCTACTCCCGAGGTCGCTCGTTCAACTCTCAGTCAAACAAAAAACCCGGCGTATCACCGGGTCCTTTGCTTGGTAGCAGGGGCGAGAATTGAACTCGCGACCTCAGGCTTATGAGTCCTGCGCTCTAACCATCTGAGCTACCCTGCCGTATGTTGCTGATGTTCTTGGTATTTATATTGTATAACTACACTTACAGAACAGGGGAGATTGTAGCATGTTGGCTTGGCTTTATCTAGTGTCTTGCCGGGTGGGTAGTTATACTGGTGCACACGATGAAGAGTGTCAGGCTAAAACCCGGAAAGTACGTTGTCGCTGTCAGCGGTGGTGTCGATTCAATGAGCCTTGCGCATATGCTGCACACAAACTATGACTCATCAACTCATATGTTTGTGGTAGCTCATTTCAATCACGGCATTCGATCTGATTCCGATGAAGATCAGGCACACGTACGTGGCTATGCTGCGCAGTTGAGGCTACCGTTTGTCTATGACAGGGTTCGGTTGGGCGTGCGGGCGAGTGAAGAAGAGGCACGGAACGCACGGTACCGTTTCTTGCAGACGGTGAAGCAATCTGCAGCTGCGGACGCCATACTCACGGCACACCATAAAGACGATGCGTTAGAGACAGCGGTGTTTAACCTACTCCGCGGGACTGGTCGCCAGGGAGTCATGCCATTCCGTGATTCATCTGGTATTTTGCGCCCACTTCTCGGTTTTAGTAAGTCAGATTTATACGAATACGCCCGTGCGCATCACATCCCGTGGCGAGAAGACAGCAGCAACCGTGATACTGCCTATCGACGAAACTATATACGTCACACTTTGCTACCGCGAGCTACGCCCAAAAATCTCGCCGCACTAAAGAGTTCTATTGGTAAAGTCTACGAACTCAGTCAGCGTATAGATGCACTACTTGATGATCTCATGCAGTCGCAACTATCGACCAACCAGCTAGATCGCCAGCAGTACATCGCTTTGCCACACACTGTTGCCCGAGAACTGCTGGTTGTGTGGCTACGCAAAAACGGCGTGCGAGAGTTTGACCGCAAGACAATTGAGCGTCTAAGCGTGGCTATAAAGACAGCGGCCAGCGGCACGAAGCATGACGTTGGGTCGGGTTATTATCTTTTGCTAGATCCAGGGAAAGCAACTATTTTGCCTCCTCAAGAAAAAAAGTCCTCAAAAATACGGCTATATCAGGTATAATATTCACGTCTATGGATAAAAACTCTTTTGGGAAGAAGCCGAACAAGAAACCCGGCAAGAAGAATTACCGCAATATTGGCTTTATTGCCTTCTTAGTTTTGTTTGGAATTCTCATTGTCAGCACCATGAACCAGTCACCAGAGCTGGAAGAAGCGCCGCTGTCAGAAGTTGTTGAGCGCGCCAACCGTGGTGAAATCTCTCGGATTGAAATTACCGGAAACGAACTAACGGTCACTGAATCAGGAGAAGAAGAGCCGAGCATTGAATCAATCAAAGAGGACGGCACGATTTACGAGCAGGGGCTTGATCGAAATGTTGAGGGTCTTGTCGTGGATCCGCAGTCAGAGTCTTCTACGGGTACGGTTTTTGCCAATATCGGCATATCACTACTCCCGGTTCTACTTATTGGTGCTTTGATATTGTTTATGCTGCGCAGCGCTCAAGGCCAGGGAAACCAAGCCATGAGCTTTGGAAAAAGCAAGGCCAAGCTGTACGGTAGCGACAAAGAGAAGGTTGTCTTTGAAGATATTGCCGGATCCGATGAGGCGAAACAGGACTTACAAGAAGTTGTTGAATTCTTAAAATATCCAAAGAAGTTCGAAACACTCGGTGCAAAAATTCCTAAAGGCGTACTCTTGGTTGGTCCTCCGGGTACCGGAAAGACTCTTCTCTCACGCGCTGTAGCAGGTGAGGCAAAGGTGCCCTTCTTTAGCATCTCAGGGTCCGAGTTTGTCGAGATGTTTGTCGGAGTTGGCGCGAGTCGTGTACGGGATCTATTCTCGAAGGCCAAGAAGAATGCACCGTGTATTATCTTTATTGATGAGATCGACGCTGTCGGTCGCCGCCGTGGTAGCGGTATGGGTGGTGGCCACGATGAGCGCGAGCAAACGCTAAACCAGATACTCGTCGAAATGGATGGTTTCGAGCAAGGAACCAACGTGATTGTTCTGGCGGCAACCAACCGCGCAGATGTGCTTGATCCGGCCTTGTTGCGTCCAGGACGTTTTGACCGCCGCGTCAATATTATTTTGCCCGACCGCAAGGACCGTGAAGCAATTCTCAAGGTTCACTTTAAGAACAAGCCGGTTGAAGAAGACGTTGATTTGAGCGCATTAGCTGCCAAAACGGCTGGAACATCCGGTGCAGACTTACAAAACATAGCCAACGAGTCATCAATTGTTGCGGCTCGTAACGACCATAAAAAGGTGACTTCGGCTGATATTACCGAAGCGTTTGAGAAGGTGGCGATCGGGCCTGAGCGACGTAATAAAATTATGAACGAAAAAGAAAAAGAACTGACAGCGTACCATGAGGCAGGTCACGCTATCGTTGGGCACGTCCTTCCTGATAGCGATATGGTACACAAAGTAACGATTATTCCGAGAGGTGGTACCGGTGGAGTAACCTGGTTTATCCCGCCTGAAGATAAGAGCTACCACAGCATTATTGAGTATAAAGATGTTTTAGCGCGCATGCTCGGTGGCCGTGTGGCTGAAGAAATCATGCTCGGTAGTGACCGCGTAACTACCGGAGCAGGGTCTGATTTGCAAAAAGCTGCTGAGCTGGCACGGGATATGATCATTAACCAGGGTATGGGCACAAAACTCCGTGATCAGGTTTTTCATGTTGAAGAGGGGACTATGATGGACCGCATGGTGCACGAGAAGCAATACAGTGAAGAGACTGCCAAGATTATCGACGAAGAAGTCGAAGCTCTCGTTACCGAAGCTGCCAAGCGGGCCCGAGCTGTTATCAAACAGAACACCAAGAAACTTGAAGAGCTCAAAGACGCTCTTGTAGAAAAAGAAACTATCGATGCTGAAGAAGTCATAGAGCTGCTCGAAGGCTCGACAATGCCAAAGTCTGCTGCATTGTACTAAAGGGTGTTTATTTCAGGTGGATATGTACCCCTATCGCGCATATAATGGGTGCAAATGAGTATATTTTCGCGCGCCAATAAACGAGTTAGCTTCGGGGGCGCAGCTACTCTCTTAGTAGCTGTTGCTTTAGCGGGGCAGCTGCTTGGCTTTTTGCGCAATCGTCTTATTAGCGCTAACTTTACGGTGGTAGACCCCGGTGCGTCTGACGCTTTCTTTGCTGCGTTTCAGATACCGGACTTCTTTTTCTATACTATTGCCGCAGGTGCGCTCGGTGTGGCTTTTATTCCGATATTGTCTGATCGGCTGCAACTTGGTGACAGAAAAAGTGTCTGGGAACTGTCAAGCAGCTTACTTAATCTGCTGCTGATTATCATGGGGGCAGTCGGGCTGATAATTCTCTTGTTCGCGCGTCCCCTCATGGGAGTACTGGCGCCGAATTTACCGCCTGAGAACTTTGAGCAAGCTGTGACCATTATGCGCCTGATATCGCTCAACCCGCTCCTGTTCACGGTGTCGGGTATTTTAACGAGTATGCAGCAGATATTTGGCCGTTTCTTCTTTTACGCTGTCGCACCATTGGCCTATAACTTTGCCATTATCACCAGCATCTACGTGCTGGGTGACTCTATGGGCATCATCGGCCTGGGTGTCGGCGCGTTAATTGGTGGATTCCTGCAGCTCGGAATAGCCCTGCTCGGTCTCGTGGGCCTTGGCTTCCGCTACTCACCGACCATAAAATTCAAGAGCAAATCTTTCAAGAAGATACTCAGCCAACTGCCGCCTCGTTCGCTTGACCAGGGTGTTGATCAGGTCAACAGTGTAGTCGAGGTGAACCGGGCGCAAGCTTTGGGCACTGGACCGGTCAGCTACTATAACTTTGCTCTAACGCTTATGAACGTACCGATTATGTTGCTGGGTCATTCTATTGCCACAGCTGCCTTCCCGCGCTTGAGCGAACGACTATCACAAAATCGCCCGGATCTCTTTCGGAAAGATTTTATGAGTATTATTCGGCTTATGATTTGGATGACGGTACCGGTGGTAGTTGTCTCGTATTTCGGCCGTGGCTATTTGGCGCGTCTTATATTCGGTGACGTGGCGCCTGAGGTAGCTTTGATATTTGGCTACTTGACCGTCGCCATATTCTTCCGCGTTATATATAGTATGATCTCGCGCTTCTTCTACGCGCATAAAGACACCAAGACACCGCTTTATACATCAGTTCTGGCTATTACTTTGAACATTATCCTGGCCTTTACTTTGGCTCGACCCGAAGCCTATGGTATATCCGGTTTGGCCATGGCGCAATCAATCACAGCAACCTTTGAGGTCATTGTTCTCGGTTCTCTTATGATTCGACGCGACCGAAAGATACTCAATAGCGACTTCTGGATGGGGGTTACCAAGATTGCTTCTGTAACTGGCTTCAGTATTCTTACAGCCTTTATCATGATCTCTTATTTGCCTCTGCAGGTAAGCGACCGTGGTCTTGTGACGCTTGGCACCAAGCTCTCTGTTATTAGTGGCGCTACGATATTGGTACACGTCTTAGCTTCGGCTCTATTTGGCCTTGAGGAAGCCAAGCTGACCTTGGCGCGGGTCAAGCGCTTTGTCTGGCGGCCAATTCGACTATAGAAACTCTCGTATTTTAGGATTAGAGTCACCCCTGTTATACTGGGATAATTATGAAACATGACCAGGCGAACATCCGCAATTTCTGTATTATTGCGCACATCGATCACGGCAAGTCGACGTTAGCCGACCGCATGCTCGAAGAGACCGGGACAGTTGAAAAGCGTGCTATGAAAGAGCAGGTGTTGGATAAGATGGACCTGGAGCGTGAAAAGGGTATCACGATCAAGCTGGCACCTGTTCGCATGGACTACAAAGACCATCAGCTTAACTTGATAGATACGCCGGGGCATGTGGACTTTAGCTATGAAGTATCTCGTAGCTTACAGGCCTGTGAGGGTGCACTTTTAGTTGTTGATGCGAGTCAGGGTATTCAGGCGCAAACACTCGCCAATGTCTATCTGGCCATGGAGGCAGACCTGACGATTATCCCAGTATTAAACAAGATTGATCTTCCGGCGGCAGATGTTGATCGGGTTAGTCGTGAAGTAATGAGCTTGCTCGGCTGCAAAAAGGAAGATATCTTACGTGTCTCGGCAAAAAACGGCATCGGTATCGATACTGTTCTCGACGCAGTTGTTGATCTGGTGCCTGCACCTGCCGGTGAGCCAGACGATCCTTTGCGTGCACTCATTTTTGATAGCTACTACGACGATTACCGCGGCGTCATTCTGTATGCGCGGATCATTGACGGCACTTTAAAAAAAGAAGCTCAGGTCCGCATGATGGCAACCGGCGCAGAGGGCATCGCACTGGAGGTTGGCTCACTATCACCAGATATGAAGCCCAATAAACAGCTTGAAACCAGTGAGATTGGCTATATCGTGACCAACCTACGCAGCACACGAGAAGCTAAAGTGGGCGACACTATCACCACGAGCAAGCATCCGGCAGAAAACGCTCTGCCAGGCTACAAGCATGTGAAGCCCTTCGTCTACGCCGGCTTATTCCCCGAAAGCAACGAAGAGTATCAAGACCTAAAAGATGGCATCGAAAAGTTGGCTTTGAGTGATTCTGCATTGCAATTTACACCCGAAAACTCACCGGTGTTGGGTTTTGGTATGCGTGTGGGCTTTCTTGGGCTGCTGCACATGGATATTGTGCGTGAGCGGCTAGAGCGAGAGTATGACCTATCATTGATTACGACGACCCCTTCGACTGACTATCAGATCACGATGGAGGATGGCACTGAGCACGAGATTAAGTCGGCAACCGATCTACCTGACCCCGCGCAAATACAAGAAATTCGTGAGCCGTGGGTACGCGGTGAGGTGGTTGTACCAAAAACCTATGTTGGTGAAGTGATTCAGCTGATTGCCCGCAAGCGAGGTGTTCAAAAAAATATCAGCTATATGGATGCAGAGTTAGCACTCATTGCCTTTGACGCACCGCTCGCCAACTTGTTGACAGACTTTTATGATCAACTGAAGAGCGTGACTAGCGGTTTTGGCTCTTTTAACTATGAATTGTCTGGGTATTTTGCAGAAGACCTGGTTAGGCTTGACTTCTACGTTGCCGGTGAGCGAATAGATGCGCTGAGTACGATGGTGCATAGCAGTGAAGCGGAGTCGCTTGGCCGAGAAACAGTTACGAAACTCAAAGACGTTATACCAAAGCAAAATTTTCAGGTAGCCCTGCAAGCAGGTATTGGTAGCCGGATTATTGCTCGAGAAAATCTCAAGGGTTACCGGAAAGATGTCACAGCCAAACTATACGGCGGCGACGTGACACGCCGTAAGAAATTGCTGGCCAAACAGAAGAAGGGCAAAGCTCGCATGAAACGTTTCGGCAAAGTAGATATACCCTCCGAGGCGTTCACGGCATTGTTGAAGCGAGACTAAAATACCCCAAACACAGCTTGTGCGCTTGGGGTACCTATCTCAAGCTTTTTGTTTGACTAATATTTTAACGTATACGTTGGTGACATGCAAAGCTGTAATAGCGCTTTTTCAGTGGCTATTATCGCTCTAATCTGTTATAAACGGTATACATGAACGAGTTACGTAAACTCAAAGATTTTCAGCGTGTGTTGGCAGACTATAAGCCATCGTCGGCTACACGCGCGAGCTTGCGTGACACTCACCTCGTGTTGCTGGCGGCACCGACATCAAGTGGCCGAAACACAATTATTCATGAGCTTTTGCAGTCAGGTGAATATTATTTTGTCGTCTCAGATACGACCCGAAAACCACGCATCAACAATGGTGTTGCCGAAAAAGATGGCGTCGAGTACTGGTTTCGTGACGAAGAGGACATACTTGAAGATTTGCGTGCCGGACAGTTCTTAGAGGCGGCAGTGATACACAACCAGCAGGTCTCTGGTGTTAGCATCCGCGAGCTTGAGAAAGCGAAACAAAGCGGCAGGGTCGCTATTACAGACATCGAAATAGTAGGCGTTGATAGCGTTCTCGAAGTGAAGCCCGATACAACAGTATTTTTTGTTGTGCCGCCAACGTTTGAGGTATGGCACGAGCGTCTTGATAGCCGCGGCGAGATGCATAAGGCAGAAGTACTTCGCCGGATGAAAAGCGCCTGTGACGAGTTCCGCCACGCCTTAGAAAACGATCACTACACCTATGTGATTAACGATCATCTACCTCATGCAGTTGAGCGGATCCACCAAGTTGTATTTAATGACGATCACGACACATCATATCAGCAAACTGCTCGACGCGTTGTCGAACAACTACTGGTGGATACCGAGAGATACCTCGCCCGCAATAACTAGCACTCTTGACGCATGACTGCTAGAGCGCTACACTCAAAGAAGTAATGGATAGTGATATAACCCCACGACAAGCGAAGATACTTGGCGCCATCGTCGAGCAGTATGCCGAAGTTGCTGGTCCCGTCGGCTCAAGCCTGCTCGCAAAAGCGTTTGGCGTGTCGTCAGCGACTATTCGTGCTGAAATGGCAATTCTCGAAGAAAATGGCTACATCAATCAGCCCCATACGAGTGCCGGCCGAGTGCCGACTGATAAAGGGTACCGCTACTACGTTAATCGGATCGTTGAAGCAGATGAGCCACAGCAGCTCCGTGGCCGGGCAGAGCGGGCTCTGTCTGCTCGTGTCAGCGGTGGCGGTGAGGCAGAGAGAACTATTCGCAACGCAGTCGATACAATCGTTGAATTGACCCATAACTTGGGCATGGCCACCATCGGCAAACAGTTGTATATGAGCGGCTTGTCTAATCTCTTTGGCCAGCCTGAATTCATTAGCGGCAACCAGGCACAACAGGTTGCTATTCTGCTCGATAATCTAGAGCCGTGGCTCAAAGAGGCGGCGCCCAACAAGCCGCTTAACGTCTATATCGGTCGCGAGAATCCAATCGGGCGGGCAGCAGGCTGCTCACTGATTATTAGTAAGTTTCGTAGCCCGTTTAGTGACAGCAGTTACATTGGAATAATTGGCCCAACCCGGCAGAGTTACCGTGACGTTATGACATTGGTGCGTCACGCCGGTGAAGTACTCGAGGAGGAGTTATATGAGCAAACAGAAGCCTAACAAGAAGACAGCATCACGCTCAAAGCAGGATTCAGAGAAGCAGCCGAAGCACCAACACGGTGAGCAGGTTGATCTGGAAACGCTTTCCAAGCAGATTGAGGATTTGCAAGACTCGCTCAGGCGCGAGCGGGCAGATTCTGAAAACATTCGTCGACGGCACGAAGCTCAGCTGTCCGAACTAAAAACGTACGTGACGGTCGATATTGTTCGCAGCTTGTTGCCTGTCATTGACAACATGGAGCGTGCTCAAAAGCATGTTCCAGAAGACATCGCAGATAGCCAATACGTCAAAGGAGTCGAGAGCGTTCTCAAGCAATTTTCTACGACACTAGAAAAACTCGGCGTCGAGCGAATATCGACTGTTGGCGAGGAGTTTGATCCAGAACTGCACGAGGCAGTGAGTATGGATGATTCAGAGGGTGGAGCCACAGAAATTGTGACCGACGAGCTGCAAACAGGCTATAAACTCGACAGTCACGTTATCCGGCACGCCATGGTCAACGTAAAAACCACAAAAAAATAGTACTGGCACTCTTGACGTACGAGTGCCAAGTTCGGTATGCTAGAGTAGTATTAGCACTTAACCGAACGTATTGCTAATGAAGCATACACATAAGATATAGAATAGAAGGAGATTTACACCCATGGGAAAAATAATAGGAATTGACTTAGGTACAACTAACTCTGCGATGGCCGTCATGCAGGCTGGTAAGCCAGAGATTGTGGCTAACTCTGAGGGTAATCGTACGACACCGAGCGTTGTGGCCTTGAATAAGAATGACGAACGTCTCGTCGGACAAGTTGCCCGTCGACAACAGGTCACCAATTCAAAGAACACTATTTATGAAGTAAAGCGCCTCATTGGTCGCCGCTGGGAAGACAAAGAAGTTCAGCGCGATATCAAGCTCATGGGCTACGAAATGGTCAAGAGCGGTAATGGCGTGAAGGTCAAGATGGGCGACAAAGAGTACAGCCCTGAAGAAGTTAGCGCTATGATATTGGGTAAGATGAAAGCTGATGCCGAAAGCTTCTTGGGCGAAAGTGTCAGCGAGGCAGTTGTTACTGTTCCGGCTTACTTCAACGACTCGCAGCGCCAGGCGACAAAAGACGCCGGAAAAATTGCCGGACTTGAGATTAAGCGAATTATTAATGAGCCAACTGCAGCCGCCCTGGCTTACGGACTTGATAAAAAAGAAGGCAACAAAGACGAAAAGATTGCTGTCTATGACCTGGGAGGCGGAACCTTCGATATCTCGATCCTTGAACTTGGTGATGGTGTGTTTGAGGTCAAGTCAACCAATGGCGATACTCACCTCGGAGGAGCTGACTTTGACCGGGCCGTTGTGAATTATTTTGTTGATGAGTTCAAAAAAGAACATGGCCTCGATATTTCTGATGATAAGGCAGCTATGCAGCGCCTGCGTGATGAGGCCGAGAAAGCAAAAATTGAGCTATCAACTGCTAATGAAGTCGATATCAACCTACCGTTCTTAACGGCAGACTCAGATGGCCCGAAGCACTTCGAACACAAACTGACGCGCGCCAAGCTCGAGAGCCTCGTTGACGAGCTGATTGACAAGACGGAAGATCCTTGTAAAAAAGCCCTCAAAGACGCTGGTGTAAAGCCAAGTGAAATTGACGCCGTTGTCCTTGTTGGTGGCATGACCCGTATGCCAGCCGTGCAAAAGAAGGTAGAAAAGATTTTCGGGAAAGAGCCAATGAAAGGTGTCAACCCAGACGAGGTTGTCGCTGTTGGCGCTGCCATTCAGGGCGGTGTTCTGCAAGGCGACGTCAAAGATGTCTTGTTGCTTGACGTGACGCCTCTGTCGCTTGGCATCGAAACCCTCGGTGGCGTGGCAACCAAACTGATTGAGCGAAATGCCACTATCCCAACGAGCAAGAGCGAAGTATTTTCAACTGCAGCTGACAATCAGCCGCAAGTTGAGATTCATGTTGTTCAGGGTGAACGCGAGATGGTAGCTGATAATAAATCACTCGGACGTTTTGTTCTTGATGGTATTCCACCCGCGCCTCGAGGCGTTCCTCAGATTGAAGTGACCTTCAATATCGATGCGAACGGTATCTTGAACGTATCAGCCAAAGATAAAGGCTCAGGCAAAGAGCAGAGCATTACCATCCAAAACAGTGGCAACCTCGAAAAAGACGAAGTTGATAAGATGGCCAAAGATGCCGAAGCTCACGCCGACGAAGATAAGAAAAAGCGCGAAGCCATTGAGGCTCGCAATGTTCTCGATAGTGCTATCTATCAAGCAGAGAAGCTCAAGACCGACAACAAAGACAAGGTGAGTGACGAAGACAAGAAGACGATTGACGAGGCGATGGAGGCAGCTAAAAAGGTACTTGACGACGATGCGTCAGATAAAGACGCTCTAGAAGCAGCCGCAAAAGAACTGCAAGAGAAGATCATGCCGATTGGCGCGAAGATGTACGAGCAGAATGATTCTGCCGATGACTCCGATGAATCATCTGACAAAAAAGATGATGAGCCGGTCGAGGGTGAGGTCGTTGACGAAGAGACAGGTGACGACTCGAAGGACGCTAAAGATT